>NZ_JACMOM010000175.1 GCF_014378035.1 Aeromicrobium sp.
CGAGCGCCGCCATGATCGTGAACAGCATGGACCCCATCGGTGTCGCTGTGTCGACGTCGCCGCCGCCCAGGTTCAGCACGCGAAGGCCGGCACCGCGGCCGCGGAGCTCCTCTGCGAAAGCGAGCATGTTCTGCGTTGACCGGCCGAGCCGATCCAGGGTCGTGATGACGAGGGTGTCGCCATCCTCGAGAGCGTCGAGCGCGCGATCGAAGTGAGGCCGCGATGCTCGGGCGCCAGAGACCCCCTGGTCGACATAGAGGTCGTCGCGCCGGACACCTGCCGCCAGGATGTCGACCTGTTGCCGGTCGGTGGATTACTGGCGCGTCGATACGCGCGCGTAGCCGATCAGCTTCGTCACTCTGCTCCTTGGCGTCTCATGACTAACGGTGAGTACCGTCATCCAACCAGTAGGTTATGCGATGTAGTTATGCGAATCGCCGCGCCCGAGATTCCGGCGATCTGCGGTGCAGCCAGCGATCACGCTGGCTTTTTTTATGCCCTCAGCTCTGTTTCGACAACGCCGAGCGGGTTGAATGCGTCACTCACTTTGCGTGCCAGCTTTTGCTGGCTTTTTTTGTGCCTTCTTCATGGCACCAACTCAGGCGCTTCAGCGTCTCCGAAAGCAACTCATCCGCGCCTCTGGCGGGAGATGAGTGAGCCGGCCATCTCGGTCGGCGGTCCCGACGGTGGAGGTAGTCACTTGCCCCAGCTGTTAATTGAGATCCCGGCAACCGCCGGCTACGCGATCGGCTTTGCCCTGGCAATTTATATTGTTTGCCGAGCAATTTTGATCGTGTTGCCAATGCTGAGCGATAAGGCTGCGCGCCGACTCGCTCTGGTTCGCGGACACCGGATTACGCACAAGCGTAAGTAGCTCAAAAACGCACACTCTCCGTCGGGTAGGAGAGCTCTGCCCAAAATCGGTCGAAAACGATGGGATACAAGACGCTGACGCCGGTCCGGAGCGACGCGGGCATATAGCTCAATGCGCCAAATAGCGATCACAGAAGGCCGCCACAGAGCACCAGCAGTCGCAGCCGTCACCCAACCCAAATCCACGGCTTTTGCGGGACCTAGAATGAATGACTGGATGAGTGACATTTTTTCTTCTGTCGGAGGCGAAGTTTCGTCTGTCACGTAATCGGACGTTTAAATGACAGGGGTCGAGCATGTTCGTCGGATACATGCGCGTGTCAAAAGCTGATGGTTCGCAGAGCACTGATCTACAACGAGACGCTCTCCTGGCCGCCGGCGTCGCTGCAGGGGATCTCTACGAGGACCAGGCATCCGGCAAGAAGGACGACCGGCCACACCTGGCGGCCTGTCTGAAGGCGCTGCGTCATGGTGACACGCTCCTGGTTTGGAAGCTGGATCGGCTCGGCCGAGACCTGCGTCATCTGGTCAATACGGTGCATGACCTCACCGACCGTGGCATCGGCCTCAAGGTGCTCACCGGAGAGGGCGCAGCGATCGACACCACGACGGCACCTGAGAAGCTCGTCTTCGGAATCTTTGCTGCTCTCTCCGAGTTCGAGCGCGCGCTCATTTCTGAGCGCACTGTCGCCGGGCTTGCCGCAGCTCGAGCACGGGGGAGGACGGGCGGGCGGCCGTTCAAGATGACGCCGGCCAAGGTCCGCCTGGCCATGGCCGCGATGGGCCGAAGGTTGGCGACCTCTGCAAGGAGCTCGGGATCACCCGGCAGACGCTGTACCGCCATGTCTCACCGGCGGGGGAGCTGCGGTCCGACGGTGCGAAGCTTCTATCCAAGAAGTAGGTGCTCTCCTGCTAGAGGCCTTGTTGTCGTTGGACCGTGTGTGTCGGCCTGGTAGGACTCCGAATTGACCTGGCCCCCTACCGACCAGAACCGTGCCCGATCCACCGCCACATGTCCCTGAGCGGGGTTTTGACAAGCTCAACCACCGATGAACTGACCACCGACAGCACGGCAGCCGGTGGTCAGCTTGCTGAGACCCCGGGTGCGAGGCGCTTTCCTGACGTTCGATAACCGGTGCGTGACCCGTCGGTGATGACGGCTACCGGCCGAGGGCGTTCGAGGCGGAGACCGCAACGCGGTCGCGGAGGGCACTGTGGGCAGCAAGGACGGGTAGGAGGGCTGCACCTTCGAGAGCACTGGCCAGCGGTGTGCGGATATCGATGGCTGGCCAGAGGGCACGCAGGCCCTGCTCGAACGGCACGCTGATCTCCGGAGCCCGCAGCACCCCGCCGAGACCACAGACGACCGGTGCTGGCCCGGATCCCTCACCCACGCGGCGAAGGCCCGTCGCGACCGAGAGCACGAGTTCCGCGGCCGCGGCGGCGCAGATGGTGGCGGCGACGGCATCCGTCGGTGCCAGGGCGGTGACGTGCCGTGAGTATGCAGCGATCCGGCTCACCCGGCCCGGATCGCCCTGCAGCTCAACGTAGGCCGTCTCCAGGTTCGGGAAGTCCGCACGCACCGCGTCCGTAAGGGCTGAGCGGGTACCGCGCCCGTCGTAGTCGCGCATCACGGCGTCGAGGGCTGCGCGGCCGATCCAGTAGCCGCTGCCGGCGTCGCCGATCAGGTTGCCCCAGCCGTCGATCCGGGTGACCGTTGTTTCGCCGACGGCGAGGGTGACCACCCCGGTCCCGACCGCGACTACGGCTCCGAGACAGTCGCCCAGCGTGCCGAGGTAGGAGGTGACCGAGTCGTGGGCGAGGTAGACCTCGCGTATGCCGAGGGCGTCGGTGGCAGCGCGTAGCCCGTCGGCATCGGCGAGGGAGTAGGTGAAGCCGGAGATTCCGGCGCTGACGGTGTGAATCGCCCGTCCGGATGTCCGGGCTACCCGCGCGACGACGTCGACCAGTTGGGGAATCAGATTGGTGTCTGTGAGGATCCCCGGGAGTTCGACGGTCTCATCGGCCGTGTCCTCGTCATGCAGTGTCGCTCGGATGCCCGTCTGGCCGGCATCGATGGAGAGGGAGCGGTGGTGGTTACTCATGGTGGGGAAGTCCTTGCAGTGCGCGGTATTGCTGGGTCAGGAACGTCCCGGACGGTTTGCCGTAGACGCAGTAGTCGTCGTTCCGGGATGCGTCGGCCGCTGAGTAGAGCCGGGCCGGCCAGTCCCAGAGCATGAAACCGAGCATCCAGTCGCGCTCGGCGGCGGCGGCGAACATGTCGTCGTAATAACGAAGCTGCTCCGCGCCGCTCGGGTCGCCGGGCAGTGCCCAGTCATTCGGCTTGGCGGCGGACCCGGTGCGGCTCGGGCAGCCGGCCTCCATGAAGAAGAAAGGTTTACCGGCCCGGGAAACGATGGGTTCGATCCGGTCGAGTTCGGCTGGGAATGAGCCCAGCGGGTAGTAGCCGCTCGAACTGATCACATCGACTGCGTCCCACCAATCGATGTGGTCCTCTTGGTATTTATCACAGTTGTACGTGATCAGCCCGGAGTAGACCTCGCGCACCCCGGCGATCAACGTGCGCCAGCGGGCGCCCTGGCCGTCGGCGCGCACCATCTCGCAGCCGATGCAGAGCATCTCGCACCCCTCGGCCTCCGCCAGCCGGGCCGCATGAAGGATGAACGCCGTGTACGACTTGAACCAGTCTGCCCAGCCGGGCTCGCCCGGAACCTCCCAATCGAAGAAACCGATATATGCGCGCCAGGTGCCGTCGGCGCAGTTGACGACGGGCTTCAGACAAACCTTGAGGTCGAGAGCCCTCGCCTCGCGGATTGCCCAGCGCACCTCCTCGTCCGTCACGGTCGGTTCCTGGTCGTAGGGGATTTCCGTCGACTGCGCGTTTTCCTGCACGGCTGCGTAGGCCAGGGCGGTCCAGTTGACGCCGTGCTCGCTCATCTTGGCCATCGAGCGACGGGCCTCGTCGGTGGCCCAGTCCCCGCGAACACCGGTCCAGCCCCAGGTCATCCCGCAGACCGGGCCGTTGAGCTGCGTCGTGGATAGGGTCACGGCCGCACCAGTTGGTTACCGCTGCGCAGCACCGTTGGCGCCGACAGGATTGCAAGGTCGAGTGCAACTGCGGTGGTCACGGTGAAGGTCGCGCTCTCGCCGGGCAGCAAAGTCACGAGCATGTCGTCCACGGTGGCGGCCGGGTCGATCTTGTCGACCAGCAGGGCGAGGTCGCGGATGAGGGTGTTCGCGGTGACGGTGAGCCGGTAACCGTCCTCGACCTGGTCGAGCCGGGTGTCGAAGGTGGCTGTGTTGAGGCGGGTGTCCCTGGGCTCGGCGAAGAACCAGTGGCCGCGCACCCCGTCGAGGTCCGCACGCAAGAGCTCTGTCGCAGTGTCCGTTGCCACGGACACGTCTGCCGGGAGAGCCACGGTGACCGTCGACCGCGCGGGCAGGCTCACCTGCTCCGTGTGCTCGGCGAGCACGGTTCCCGTGTCGGTGAGTCGGCGGGTGACCAGCGGACCCGACCACGGCTCGGCGGAGTCGTTCACGATGATGGCGGCGAGCACGTCGCCCCGCGGTTGGATGGTTACGAGCCGGTCTGCGTAGGCGTGGCGGAGGGCGTAGAGCAGAGGTTTGGGCCGGCCGTAGCCGTCGACGGCAGCCCAGGAAGTGACCGGCCAGCAGTCGTTCAGCTGCCAGACGATGCTGCCCATGCAGTGCGGCTGCAGGGACCGGAAGTGCTCGATCGCGGTGCTGATGGCGTTCGCCTGATTCAGTGACATCGCCCAATGCCAGGCGTCGATCTCGTCGGGCAGCGGGTAGTGAGCGAGCAGGCCGTCGGTGAGCTTGACGTTGCCTTCCATCGCCTTCTGGTGCACGAGCATACCGGGGGACTCCGGGGTCAGCGGGGAGTCTCCGATAGAGCCGGTCATGGTGGACCAGGTCGGCGGCCCCTGCCAGCCGAACTCGGCGACGAACCGCGGCGTGTACTCCCGGTAGTCGGGGTAATCGCGCTGGTTCCAGAGGTCCCAGATGTGCATGGTGCCGTGGTCTGGATCGTTTGGCGTGTGCCCGCCGTTCTCAGGCGTGGGTCCGGGCGAGAAGGGACTGCCCGGCGTGTAGCCGACCTGCGGGGCGAGCTCGGCGACGATCCGCGGGAACACCTCGTAGTAGTACCCGCCGCCCCAGGTCTTGCCGTCGAGGCGCTTCTTCCAGTTCCACTCCTCGTGGCCCCAGATGTTCTCGTTGTTGCCGTTAAACACGACCAGCGAGGGATGACCGGCCAGCCGGCTGACGTTGTCGCGGGCCTCGGCCTCGATCTCATCGCCGAGCGGTGCCTCTTCGGCGTAGGCGGCGCAGGCGAGGAGGAAGTCCTGCCAGGTGAGCATGCCGCGCTCGTCGCAGAGCTCGTAGAGGTCGTCGGCCTCGAAGATGCCGCCGCCCCAGACCCGGATCAGGTTGATGTTGGCGAACTCGGCCTGTTCGATGCGGTCCAGGTAGCGGGCCCGGTCGACTCGATGTGGGAAGGCGTCGTCGGGGATCCAGTTGGCACCGCGCACGAAGACGGGCACTCCGTTGATCACGATTGTGAACGGGGTGCCGGCGTCGTCTGGGGTGGTGTTGAACTCGACCGTGCGGAAGCCGATCCGCTTGCTTGCGGTGTCGAGTTCGGTGGAGGCGACGCCGTCGGCGGCTTGGGTGAGGGTGACGGCTACGTCATAGAGCGGCTGTTCGCCGTAGCCGCGCGGCCACCAGAGAGAGATCTCCTGCAGCTCAAGACGCACGAGCGCGGTCGTCTCTCCGGCGGCGAGCTCGACTGTCGCTGACACTCCGGCGACGGATGCGGCGACGAGCAGGGTCGCTTCGCTGGCTCGAGCGACCTCGACATGGACGTCGATGGTGCCGGTGTTCTCTGTAACCGTGGCAATCGGCCGCACGCTCTCGATCCGCGCCACCGACCAGCTTTCCAGTGTCACGGGGCGCCAGATTCCGCTGGTGCTGGTGTCGATTCCCCAGTCCCAGCCGAAGCTGCAGGCCATCTTGCGGATGGCGTTGTAGGGGTGGTGGTTCACGTGCGGGCGGTAACCGAGGTCGAGGCTGGCGGCATCCGCTGCGCGCACGGGGGAGCGGAAGGTCACAGTGAGCTCGTTCAGCCCGGCCTTGAGCCGCGGGCGCAGATCGAACCGGTAGCGGCGGTGCATGTTGCGGGTCTCGCCGATGGGGTGCCCGTTCAGCTCGATCGAGGCAATAGTGTCGAGGCCGTCGAAGACCACCTCGGTCTGCGTGCTGCCGCCCGGCTGCCACGCGAATGTCTTGGTGTAGCGCCAGTCGGTCAGTCCGATCCAGGCAAGGAGGTTTTCGTTGTCGTCGAGGTAGGGATCGGGGATGAGTCCGGCCGCCAGTAGGTCGGTGTGCACGGAGCCGGGAACCGTTGCCGGGATCACGGCTTGCCGAACCTCCCGGGGTACTGGCCCGTCCAGGGCTGCGACGCTCCAGTCAGCGCTGAGCGAGCGGCGGCTGGGGTGGGTGGTCGCCGGTGCCCGGTTGGCGGGCAGGTTCTGGTCGATGTGGATCGTCATTACTTGGTAGCTCCTGAGGTCACGCCGTTGTAGATGAATCGTTGCAAGAAGAGGAAGATGATCAGCGTTGGCAGGATCACGATCATGATGCCGGCCGCGATGACCTCCCATTGGGCGCCGTACGGCCCCTGGAAGCGGAACAGTGAGGTGCTGATCACCGCCAGGTCCTGACTGGGCATGTAGAGGTAGGGGATGTAGAACTCGTTGTAGATCGCGATCCCCTTGATGATGACGACCGTGGCGATAGCCGGGCCGAGCAGCGGGAGGATGATCCGCCAGTAGATACCGAGCCGGCTGGCGCCGTCGAGCATGGCGGCCTCGTCGAGCGAGCGGGGAATCGACTGCATGAACTGAATGAAGATGTAGATCGAAAGGATGTCGGTGCCCATGAACAGGATGATCGCTGCGCCATGGGTGTTCACGAGGTGGAACCAATTGACGACCTGGTAAGTGGCCACCTGGGTCGTCACGGCGGGCACAAGAGTCGCGATCAGGAAGAGCGCGAAGACGAGCTTCTTGAAGCGAAACTCGAACCGGTCAAGCACGTAAGCGGCCATAGTGCCGATCAGGATGGTGCCGGTCACCGAGACGACGGCGATGAACGTTGTATTGAGGAAACCAGTGAGCATCCGGCCTTTGACGAAAGCTGTGACGAAATTGCCGAAGTTGAACCAGTTCTCCGGTGGCACGAGCGGACCGGAAGTGGCGTATTCGGTGTTCGTCTTGAGCGACGCGAAGACGATCACGATGATCGGCACGAGGGCTACGAGCGAGCCGAGAACGAGGGAAACGTATTTCCCGGTAGTCCAGAGGGTGCGGATCATGAGGACAGGGTCACTTTCTCGTCGGGGACGACCTTGCGCTGGATCCAGGTGACGAGCAGCACGATGATGAGTAGGATCACGGCCACCGCCGAGGCGAGCCCGACCTTGCGGAACACGAAGGCCGTCTGGATCGTCTGGATCACGAAGGTCGTGCTGCCGTTGGCTCCGCCAGTGATGATGA
>NZ_JACMOM010000176.1 GCF_014378035.1 Aeromicrobium sp.
CGCGGCGGCCCCCGCCCCCTTGGGGGAGCGCCCTCCTCCGGTCAGGCGTGCTCGGCGCTGAGGAGGTAGGCGGCGACGAGCCGCTTGAGCTCGATGATCGACTCGCTGTGCTCCTGGCCGTCGCGGATCGAGAAGTTGAGCATCGAGTAGACGACGTGCACCAGCACCTCGGCCATGATGGTGCGCCGCTCACGAGGCGTACCAGGAGTCAGCGGGGCCAGGGCGCGCGCCACTTCCGCCGCGAACTCGCGCTCGGTGACGGCGGCCGTGGCCCGGGTCGCCGGCGTGCTCTGCACGGCGAGCCAGACAGCTCGGCGCGAGGGGTCGTTGACCCACAGGGTTGCCATGTGGTCGACCAACCGGTTGACGAACTTGAGCCAGTCGAGGCTGGGGATCGCGCCGGCGAACGAGGCGAGCTCTTCGCGCACGGCGACGGCATCGACCCGGTCGAGCTCGCACACGATGACGTACTTGTTCTGGAAGAACTGGTAGAGCGTTCCGATCGGCAGGGCCGCACGCTGCGCGACCTCCTCGCAGGTGAACGACTCGAAGCCGACGTCGAGCAGCAACTCGCGGGCCACCAGGAGCAGGTGGTCGAACTTCTTGTGGCTGCGCTCCTGGGTGGGGCGGCGCCGGGGTTCGAGGATCTCGGCTGTCACGCGCGCAACTTTAGCGTGAAGCTGCGCGCCCCGCGGCTATCAAGGGGGCGATCATGTCGCCGATCCCGTCGAACCCTGCGCCGACGGTCTGCCCCTGCGAGTGCCGGAAGTGGATGCCTTCGAGGATCACCGCCAGCTTGAAGAACGAGAGAGCCAGATGGAACCCGATGTCGCTGACGTCGCGACCGGACGCCGCGGCGTAGCGGGCGAGCACCTCATCGCGGCTCAGATAACCCGGGGCGAGGGGCGCATCGGTCACGATCGCTCCCTTGCCAGCGGGTCCGGACGGTGGCGCGACCTCGGCGAGCTGCTGGTACGCCAGCATCAGCGCGACGTCGGTGAGAGGGTCGCCCAGCGTGCTCATCTCCCAGTCGAGCACCGCGGTGATGCGGTCGCCGTCACCGTCGGACGTCGCGTCGACCAACACGTTGTCGAGGCGGAAGTCGCCGTGGACGATCGTGCCATCGCCAGTGTCGGGGATGGTGCGCTCGAGGAGCTCGACCAGCTCGTCCATGCCGGGCAGCTCGCGGCTGCGCGAGGAGTCGAGCTGCTTCTTCCAGCGAGACACCTGGCGGGTCAGGTAGCCGTCGGGCCGGCCGAAGTCCGCGAGGCCCACCGCGGACGGGTCGACGGCGTGCAGCGTTGCGAGGGTGTCGACGAGGCGTTCGGTGATCAGCCGGGTGCGTACGGCGCCGAGCGGCTCGAGCTGGGCGGCGCGGCCGTAGGGGGTGCCGCTCACCTTCTGCATGACGTAGAACGGTGCACCCAGCACCGCGGTGTCATCGCAGTGCGCGAGCATCTCCGGAACGGGCACGTCCGTGGGTGCCAGCGCCGCCATGACTCGGTGCTCGCGACCCATGTCGTGCGCCGTTGCGAGCACGTGACCCATCGGTGGTCGCCGCACCACGTACTCACTCGAGCCGTCCGAGACCGTGTAGGTCAGATTGGACTTGCCGCCGGCGATGAGGCTCGCCGTGAGGGGACCCGTGACCAGGTCGGGCCGGGTCGCGGTGAGCCAGGTCTGCAGGGCGGCGAGGTCGAGCCCCTTCGGATCGCTCACGTCAGTCCTTGGGTCCGCCAGCGACGTAGATGACCTGGCCCGACACGAATCCCGCACCCTCGCTGACGAGGAAGGAGGCCGTGTGCGCAATGTCGTCGGGCTGACCGACGCGGCCGACCGGGATCTGGTCGGCGCTGAACTTGATGAAGTCGTCGAACGGCACCTTCATGCGCTCGGCTGTCGCGGCCGTCATGTCGGTCTGGATGAATCCGGGTGCGATGGCGTTGGCCGTCACCCCGAACTTGCCGAGCTCGATGGCGAGCGTCTTGGTGAAGCCCTGCAGGCCAGCCTTGGCGGCGGAGTAGTTGGCCTGTCCGCGGTTGCCGAGGGCCGAGGTGCTCGACAGGTTGACGATGCGGCCGAACGAGGCCTCGGTCATGTGCTTCTGGGCTGCCTTCGACATCAGGAACGCGCCACGCAGGTGCACGCCCATCACGAGGTCCCAGTCCTCGACGCTCATCTTGAACAGCAGGTTGTCGCGCAGGATGCCGGCATTGTTGACCAGGATCGTCGGTGCCCCGAGCTCGGCCGCGACCTTGTCGACCGCGGCAGTGACGCTGTCGGGGTTGCTGACGTCGGCGCCAACTGCCAGAGCGCTGCCACCCGCGGCGGTGATCGAGTCGACCGTGCCGGCGCAGGCCGACTCGTCGAGGTCGAGGACGGCCACGGCGATGCCGTCAGCAGCCAGGCGCTGGGCGACTGCTGCGCCGATGCCGCGTGCGGCTCCGGTGACGATCGCGGTGCGGGTTTCAGTCACGACATGCTCCTTCGACAGTGCGCCTAAGCGCTTGCTTAGCCAGTGTCCCAGCACGGTATCGCACCATCACGCACGTGCGCGATGTCACCGGGAAAAACCCGCGATGGAAGATGAGGGGTTCCTCATCTTTGTGTATAGTTGAGGAAAACCTCATGTTTAGAAAACCCATGTTTAGGAGTCCTCGTGACGCAGCTCGACACCCCCTCGGTTGTCTCAGCGCCCGATGGGGCCGAACACCGCTCGGCACTCACGCAGCGCCGCCACGATCGGTTCACCCGGGTCGACCCCAAAGGCAAACGTGTCTACACGGCGCGTGAGCGTGCCGAGATGCTCGTCGACGACGGCACCTTCGTCGAGATGACGCCGTTGCGCACGGCAGGCGGAGGTAGCGGCAGTGGGGTCGTCGCTGGGTGGGGCACGGCGGACGGCCATGCGGTCGTCGTCGTCTCCCACGATGCGGCGGTGGCGTCCGGTGCGATCGGAGCGGTGATGGCCGAGAGCATTCAGAAGGCCCAGCGTTTTGCGATCGACAAGGGCTACCCGATCGTCTACATCAACGACTCGGGTGGTGCCCGCATCCACGACGGCATCTTCGCGTTGCACGGCTGCGGCGGCATCTTCGCACTGAACATCGAGGCACAGAAGCGCATCCCGCAGATCTCCCTGATCCTGGGACCTTGCGCCGGTGCGGCGGGCTATTCTCCGGCGCTCACCGACTGGACGGTCATGGTCAAGGAGCAGGGACAGATGTTCCTCACCGGGCCCGAGATCGTGAAGGCCGCCACCGGCGAGGACGCGTCCGCCGAGGACATCGGCGGATCGGCCCTGCACACCAAGGTCAGCGGCGTCGCACACCTCGAGGTCGACAGCGAGGAGGAGGCGTTGAACGCCACACGGCTCCTGCTGTCGTTCCTTCCGACGCACAAGGGCGGGTCGCAGAAGCGACACGACTCTGTGCCGGCAAATCCCGGCGCCGTCGAGCGCCTTCCCACCTTGGTGCCGCACAAGTCGAGCATCGTCTTCGACATGAATGCCCTTCTTGACGGCGTGCTCGACAACGGCGCACGGCTCGAGCTCATGCCGACGCACGCGCCGAGCATCCTCACGCTCTTCGGCCGGCTCGACGGTCATGCGGTCGGCGTGCTCGCCAACCAGCCCAACGCACGCGGCGGCATCCTCGACTCGAAGGCCGCCGTCAAGGCAGCCCGGTTCGTCGAGTTCTGCGGCCGGTTCGACGTCCCCGTGCTCACCTTCGTCGACGTTCCCGGCTTCCTGCCCGGCACGGTCGAGGAGGGGCGCGGCATCATCACGCATGGTGCCAAGCTGCTCAAGGCCTACGTCGAGACCACGTCGCCCAAGCTCACCGTCGTGGTGCGCAAGGCCTACGGAGGTGCATACATCGCGATGGGTGCTGCCTCGTTGGGCGCCGACGTCAACTGGGCCTGGTCCGGCTCCGAGATCGCGGTGATGGGTCCGGGCGGCGCGGTCGCACTGCTGCACCGTCGAGCGCTCAAGGAGGCTGAGGAGCCGACCGTGCTACGTGATGAGCTCGCTGCCGTCTACCGCGAGGAGGTCGCCCGACCGTACATCGCGGCCGAGGCCGGCATCGTCGATGACGTCATCCACCCGGAGGAGACCCGCGACCGCATGGCGGCGGCACTGCGGATGCTCACCCACGGCGCGTCCAGCTGATGTTCGCTGCCAGAGCCGAGATCGTCGCGAACGTCTGGAAGATCGTGGCACGAGAGGGTGACCAGGTCGGGGTGGGCGACATCCTGGCCGTGCTCGAGAGCATGAAGATGGAGATCCCCGTCTACGCCGAGGCATCCGGATTCGTCAGCAGGATCGTCGTCGAGGTCGGCCAGATCGTCCAGGAGGGCGACCCGATCATGGAGATCGACGAGACCGCCAGCGCCTGACCTGCGCCCGGCCGCGTCTGACATCATCTGCTGGTGCCTGCTGAGGAGTATGTCCACGAGATGCCCATGCGCTGGGCAGATCTCGACTCGCTGAACCATGTCAACAACGTCGTCTATCTCGACTACGCCGCGGAGAGTCGCGCTCTCCTCGTCGAGGATGGGGTGCTGGCTACCGACGAGCAGCTGTCGCGCATCGCCGTCGACTTCGTTCGTCCGATGCTGCTCAGCTCGAAGCCCGTACGCATCGTGTCCACACGCGATGGTGCCGAGCTGACTCAAGAGATCTGCGTCGACAGTGACGCGGGGCGCACCGTCTTCGCGCGCGTCGTCACCGCCTTGGGTGAATGTGCAGAGATCGCGTCGCACGAGTCCGCAGGCAAGCCGCTGCCGTCGCGAGTACGACGCAGCGACCTCGACCCGTCAGGAGCGGTGAGCCCGACCAAGGTCTTCGAGCTGTTCCAGGAGGGCCGCATCCTGTTCATCGCGGACCACCTCACCGAGATGTCGCCCGGCCGGTTCGTCGTCGCGCGGGTCGACGTACGGTTCGGTGCGCCGATGACCTGGCGTCGGCTGCCCTACGAGGTGCGCAGCTGGATCAGTCGTGTCGGTGACTCGTCGGTGACCATCGAGACGCAGCTGACCGACGGGGCGCTCGTCATGGCCCAGTCCGTCACCGCACTCGTCGGCTTCGACCTGACGACCCAACGATCGCGGCGGCTGACAGACACGGAGAGGGCCGAGCTCGCCGACGCCAGCTGTCCTGACTGACGTCAGACCGCGGGATTGCTGTTGACCATGAACGTCGCCGCGTGCTCGACGTACGCCCAGAACTGCGCGTCGAGCTCGGGCGGCAGTGCGGCCTTGTCGAGGCCTTCGCGGAAATGCACGAGCCAGCGGTCGCGGGCGACGGGAGTGACGGCGAATGGGGCGTGCCGCATGCGCAGGCGCGGGTGGCCGCGCTGGTCGGAGTAGGTCGTCGGCCCACCCCAGTACTGCTCGAGGAACATCCGGAACCGTTCGTTCGCCGGGGCCAGATCGTCTTCCGGGTAGAGCGGTCGGAGCACCTCGTCGGTAGCGACACCGTCGTAGAAGGTGTCCACGATGAGCTTGATGGTGTCGTGGCCGCCGATGGCGTCGTAGAACGTCTGCTCGGTCACAGCCGCTGCTCCTCGTCGGTCATCGTGCGGAACGACGTCGGGATGCGGATGCCGGCCTCGTCGAAGCGGGCCTTGATCCGCTGACGCATCGACCGTGCGACGAGCCACTGCTGCAGCGGGGCGGTCTTGAGGACGACCCTGACCACGGCGCCGTCCTTGTCGAAGCGTTCGACGCCCCACACCTCGGGCTGCTCGATGATGACATCGCGGAACTTCACGTCCTCGAACATCGCCGTCGCCTCCTCCTGCAGGATCTGCTGCACGACGTCGAGGTTCGACTCGTAGCCGACTGTGATGTCCAGGACCGTGCGTGACCAGTTCTGGCTCTGGTTCCCTACCCTGAGGATCTCGCCGTTGCGGACGTACCAGACGGTGCCGTTGACATCGCGCAAGCGGGTGACGCGGAGGCCGACCGCCTCGACCGAACCGGTGGCCTCACCGAGGTCGACCACGTCGCCGACACCGTACTGGTCCTCCAGGATCATGAAGATGCCCGACAGGAAGTCCTTCACGAGGTTCTGGGCGCCGAAGCCGAACGCGATGCCGAGGATGCCGGCGCTGGCAATGATCGGGGCGATGTCGACTCCCAGCTGCGACAGCGCCATGACGATCACGACCGCCAGGACCACGCCCGTCGCGACACTCTTGAGAAGTGAGCCCATGGTCTGCGCTCGCTGCTCACGGCGCTCGTTGCCGCCCGCGCGCAGGTCGGAGAGGAACTCGCCCGCCTTGCTCTTGGCGAGCACCCCGGGCACGGTGCCCTTGCTGGCGCGGCTCACGACCCGGTCGATCGCGCGGCAGATGAACCAGCGGAACACCAGCCCGGCGACGACGATGAGGACGATCGTGCCGGGGGTGGCGACGAACATGTCGTACGCCTTGCCGTTGGGCAGGTTGAGGTCGAGGTGAGGCATTCCTCCAGCGTACGGGTGGCTACGATTGGGCCATGAAGACTCCTGCCCGTGCGTTCGTCCTTCTGCTCGCCACCGCGGCCGTGCTCGTCGCCAGCACCGGCGCAGCGTCGGCCGATGAGCCGGTTGGCCCAGCCTGGCCCGGCGGTGAGGGTCGCAGTGCTCTCGACATCCTCATCCTGTTCGGCGGGGGCACGATCGCCCTGTTCGTCCTGATCGCCCTCTTCGGGCTGATGACGGCGCGCACCAACTACGTGCCGCCCGCGCCCAGCACCGAGATCGAGAGGGTCGGCGACGGCGACAACACGCCCGCTGCTCGCCACTGACCTCCCGTCCCAAAACTCCCCCCCGCGCTGGGAGTGACGTTGTTGTGGTCCGCCTCGGCATGTCGCATCAGGAGCGTCACTGCCACGGCTGGGTGGGGGGAGGGTGCGGTGGGATGTGGACGGTTGTTGGACTGCGCACAGGGGCACGATAAGTCAATACCCACCGGGCCCAGACCGACGATCGTCGGTGGATGGGTGAACCGTGGACGACGACCTACCGACTGGCACGGCAGCACGGTGTGACGGAGTGGGAGCTCCGCAAGGCGTTCGACCACCCGTACCGGGGCATGGTCCGGCCGGGCGGGATCGACCCTGGTGATCCCGATGTACGCATTGGCGACGCGCTCTCGATCATGACGACCGATGACGTCATCACCGGGTGGGCAGCCGCTCGCGGGCACGGGGTGGCGCACGCCGATGGCCGCGACCACCGCTTCAGGACGCAACCCGTCAGCATCATCTCGACCGGGGGAGGGCAGCACAGACCGCAGCCCGGCCTGGCCGAATCTCGAAGGACGATCCATGAGCACGAGATCTGTCGCATCGGGGAGGTCCGCACGGCAACACTCGTGCGCGCTGCTTATGACATGGCGCTCGACGCCCCGGATCTTGCCTCAGCGGTCGCGGCGATCGACATGTGTGTGTCGACGTGCGTTCGTCAAGGTCGGACGACGATCACGAACATCGCTGCGTTGATGGCGCAGCATGTCAAGACCCGGGGCATCGTTCAGGCGCGCAGGGCGCTCGTCCTCGCGTCAACGAGGTCGGCAAGCCCCTGGGAGTCGCGAACCCGATGTGTGGCCGAGGTGCGCGGTGGACTGAGGGGATTGCAGGTCAACGTGCCCATCTTCGACCGGGCGGGCAGGCTCGCCGGCGTTGCGGACCTGCTCGACCATGCCGCCGGGTTCGTCATCGAGTCCGACGGCGCCGGTCACCGCACCGAGGCGAGACATGCGAAGGACAACATCCGTGAGGAAGGGCTCGAGGTGCTGGGTCTCTTCGTGGTGCGCGTGAGTGCGATGGACCACCGAGACGAGCGCGAGCTGGCGTCCCGCCTTCAGCGCGGACGTCTGCATGCGGCCATGCGACGAGTGAAGCCCCTCTGGACCACCGACCAGCCCGCCTGGTGGTCGGGTTGGGAGCCCGGACGGCGGTGGGACTGACCCACCACCGCTGGGAGTGACGTTCTTGAGGCGACACGCCGGCGCACGCCTCAAGAGCGTCACCCCCAGCGGGGGCGGGACCCAGGGTCAGAAGGCGTGCTGCGCCTTCAGAGCCCGTGCGAGATCGTCGCGGCCCTCCGACACGTAGCGCTTCGAGCCGGGGCTGGCCGCAGTCGACTCCAACCACGCGTCAACCGTGTCGAGCGTCGATGGCGACGGGTTGGCCGAGGGGAACAGGTAGATCAGCGCCACCTGCGCCATCCACACGCCCTTCTCCTCGAGCACGGTCTCGGCCATCGAGAGGTATCGGTCGATGTACTGGTCGAGGATGTCGCCCTGGCCGGACACCTGGAACGCCAGCGCAACCGATCGCCGCGTCTCGTTGGGCACGTCCTGGCGAACGGTGACGGCATCCCACGCATCCTCCTTCGCCGCGGCGTCGGGCCGGATGGCCCGCGCCGAGGCGGCGTGCTCCTGGCCAGAAATCGTGCTGTCACCCGCAAGCTCTGCTTCGATCTCGGTGTCGCTGACCTCCCCGATGCGGGCGAGCGCGGTGACGAGCGTCCAGCGGAGGTCGGTGTCGACCGACAGGCCCGCGAGGCCGCCGCTGAGGATCTCGCGCAGGCGGTCAGGGTCCGAGGCCGCCGACGCGTAGGCGCGGACGAGCGCGAGCTGGTGGTCGCTGCCGGGCTCAGCGGCCTCGACGAGGCCTCGCAGGCCCGACTCCCACCGCTCGGCCAGCGCGGGCCGTGCAGCATCCGACGTGTAGAGGTTGACGGCGCTCAGGCCCTGCCGCAGCAGCGACCCCACAGCTGTCAGGTCAGTCTCGGACCCGACGCCGGCCAGCACGAGCGTGACGAAGTCGGACGACGACAGCTCGGCGTCGCGCGTCATGTCCCACGCCGAGCCCCAGCACAGGGCGCGCGGGAGCGACTCGTCGAACGTGGCGATGCTCTTGATGAGCGTCGCGAACGACCTCTCGTCGAGGCGGATCTTGGCGTACGTGAGGTCGTCGTCGTTGAGGAGGATCAGGTCGGGCTGTCGGTGGCCGATCAGCTCGACGATCTGCGTCGACGCGCCGCGGACGTCCGTCTCGATGCGTTCGGTGCGCACGAGGCGCCCCTCGACCTGGTCGTAGAGGCCGATGGCGATGCGGTGCCGGCGCAGGGTTGGGTAGGCCTCGATAGCACTCTGCTCGACCGAGAACGAGGTGAAGGCGCCGTCGGCACCGGTCTCGAAGGAGGCCCGCAGCGTGTTGACCCCGGACGTCTGGAGCCATTCTTCGGCCCAGTCGCCGAGCTCACGACCGGACGCCTCCTCGAGCTCGGCGAGGAGGTCGCTCAACTCGGTGTTGCCGTACGCGTACTTGCCGAAGTAGGACCGCAGGCCGGCGAAGAAGTCCTTCTCGCCGACCCATGCGACCAGCTGCTTGAGCGACGACGCGCCCTTGGCATACGTGATGCCGTCGAAGTTTGCCTCGACAGCGTGAAGATCGTAGTTGTCGGCCGCGATGGGGTGCGTCGACGGCAGCTGATCCTGGCGGTAGGCCCAGTTCTTGCGGCTGTTGGTGAAGCTCGTCCACGCATCGGTGAAACGGGTGGCGTTGGTCGACGCGTGTGAGGCGGCGAACTCCGCGAAGGACTCGTTGAGCCACAGGTCGTCCCACCAGTTCATCGTGACGA
The DNA here is from genome assembly GCF_014378035.1 of Aeromicrobium sp. GTDB lineage: Bacteria > Actinomycetota > Actinomycetes > Propionibacteriales > Nocardioidaceae > Aeromicrobium. The sequence goes on from NZ_JACMOM010000176.1 coordinate 9,635, forward strand.
GGTCACCGAACCACATGTGCGCCATCTCGTGCAGGATCGTGTTGGCGCGACTCTCGTAGGCCGCGACGGTCTGCCGGCTGCGGAAGATCATCTCGTCGCGGAACGTCACGGCACCGGCGTTCTCCATGGCGCCCATGTTGTACTCCGGCACGAAGAGCTGGTCGTACTTGCCGAAGGGGTAGCCCATCTCGAAGGCGCCCTCGAAGAACTCGAAACCCTGCCTGGTGATGAGGAAGATGTCGTCGGCGTCGAGGTGCTCGACGAGCGACTGACGGCAGAAGATGCCGAGCGGGATCTCGTCGTACGCACCCTGGTACGAGTCGCGCACCTCGTGGTACTCGCCGGCAATCAGCGCCGTGATGTACGTCGACATGCGTTTGGTGGGGGCGAAGTGCCACGTGGACGTCGAGGCCGCGGCGGGCTCGGGCTCGGTCGTGGGGGAGTTGGAGACGACCTTCCAGCCCGACGGCGCGGTGACGTGGAACTCGAACGTGGCCTTGAGGTTGGGCTGCTCGAATGTCGCGAACACGCGCCGGGCATCGGGCACCTCGAACTGCGTGTAGAGGTAGACCCGCTGGTCCACAGGGTCGACGAACCGGTGCAGGCCCTCGCCAGAGCGCGAGTACGTACACGTCGCCTCGACGCGCAGCTCGTTCGACTCGGCGAGGCCGGCCAGGGCGATGCGGCTGTCGTCGTACGCCGACACGTCGACCGCCTCGCCGTTCAGGGTGATCGAGGAGATCTCGGCGCCGACCAGATCGACGAAGGTGGAGGCGCCAGCGGTGGCGCCGAACCGGATCGTCGTGATCGAGCCGAAACGTGTCTCGGAGTCGAGGGTGAGGTCGAGCTGGACGTCGTACGTCTCGGTGGAGACGATCGCGGCGCGCTCGCTGGCTTCTTCGCGGGTGAGATTTGTACCAGGCATGGCGCCATGCTTTCACGACTCGTTCCGTGGCACGAGTGGGGTAGAACGCCTGATCTCGTGCAGGATGGAACCCATGAAGATCCCGTTCGCGGAGTCCGAACGATCGACGATCGGCATCGAGTGGGAGCTTGCTCTCGTCGACTCCGACTCCGGTGACCTCCGCCAGGTGGCGCAGACCGTGCTGGACGCCGTGGCGCCAGCCGGCGGGGGCGGGCACCGGTACATCCGTCAAGAGCTTCTGCTCAACACCGTCGAGGTCGTCTCAGGCGTGTGCCACACGGTGGGCGAAGCGGGCCGCGACCTTGACCGCGCCATCGAGGAGATTCGCGAGGTGACCGATCCCTTGAGGGTCGAGCTGATGTGTGCGGGCACCCACCCGTTCGCGCGGTGGGACCACCAGAAGGTCACCGACAAGGAGCGCTACGCGACGTTGATCGACCGCACGCAGTGGTGGGGTCGGCAGATGCTGATCTACGGCGTCCACGTGCACGTCGGCATCGAGGATCGCGACAAGGTGCTGCCGATCAGCCGGGCGATGCTGACGTACTACGGCCATCTGCAGGCCCTGAGCGCATCATCGCCGTTCTGGGGCGGCAAGGAGACCGGGTACGCGTCGAACCGGGCGTTGATGTTCCAGCAGCTGCCCACGGCGGGCCTGCCCTTTCAGTTCGAGCAGTGGTCCCAGCTCGAGGGCTACGTCGACGACATGCTGCACACCGGCGTCATCGACGCGTTCGACGAGATTCGCTGGGACCTGCGGCCGTCTCCCAAGTTCGGGACGCTCGAGGTGAGGGTGTGCGATGGCATTCCCTCGACGGGCGAGCTGATGAGCATCTCGGCCCTGACCCATTGCCTCGTCGAGCACTTCTCGTCCGAGCTCGATGCCGGCCGCGACCTGCCGACCGTTCCGCCTTGGTTCGCGCAGGAGAACAAGTGGCGCTCCGCCCGTTATGGCATGGACGCCATCCTGATCCTCGACAAGCACGCGGAGGAAGAGCTCGTCACGACTGACCTGCGGCGCCTGCTCGAACGCCTCGCGCCCGTCGCCGAGCGGCTGGGGTGCATCGACGAGCTCGGAGGCATCCACGACATCATCTCGGGTGGGGCCTCGTACCAGCGGCAGCGTGCGGTCGCGGCGGCACACGGTGGCGAGCTCGACGAAGTCGTGAAATCGCTCGTGGCGGAAATGCGGGTGGGTCATCCGTTGTTGCACCAGTCATGACTGCCACAGACGCTGCAACCGTGCCCGCATCAGCCTCCGTCGAGGAGAATGTCGACTTCTGGTTCGACCCTCTCTGCCCGTTCGCCTGGATCACCTCACGCTGGATGCTCGAGGTCGAGAAGGTGCGCAACGTCCAGACCCACTTCCACGTCATGAGCCTGTCGGTGCTCAACGAGGGCAAGGACGTCTCCGAGGAGTACAAGGAGATGCTCGAGCTCGGCTGGGGCCCGGTCCGCATCGCCATTGCTGTCGAGCAGCAGCACGGAGGCGACGCCCTGGGCCCGCTCTACACGGCGCTCGGCACGCGCAGGCACAACGAGGGGCGCGAGTTCGGCAAGGCGATGTACGAGGAGGCGCTTGCCGAGGCCGGCCTCCCGCTCGAGCTGGCCGCTGCAGCTGACGACACCTCGTTGGACGATGCGGTGCGTGCGTCACACAAGATCGGCATCGAGCGCGTCGGCGAGGAAGTCGGGACGCCGGTCATCGCGATCGGCGGCACCGCGTTCTTCGGGCCGGTGCTGATGAGCATCCCGCGCGGCGAGGTCGCGGGCACCGTCTTCGACGGCGCCAGGGCACTGGCCTCGTACGACGACTTCTTCGAGCTCAAGCGCACGCGCACCGGCGAGCTGAACTTCGACTGATCCTGCACTCGATCCGCTCGCGGAGGCCCGCGCCGAGCGCCGGCGACACGTGCTCGGTGACTTCATCGGCGAGGAGTCACCCGACGCCTTCGCTGAGTTCGTCCGCGGACTGGCGCGAGGTGCCTGAGCCGCATCCGGGCCGGGCTGGGACACTGTGACCATGCGCGTCCACATCGCCGCCGATCACGCCGGCTTCGAGCTCAAGTCCCATCTCACCGCCTGGCTCGACGCCAACGGTTACGAGGTCGTCGACCACGGTGCTGAGACGTTCGACGCGGAGGACGACTACCCGCCGTTCTGCATTGCCGCCGCGACGGCCGCTGTGGCCGAGCCCGGCGCGCTGGGCATTGTGATCGGCGGGTCCGGCAACGGCGAACAGATCGCTGCCAACAAGGTCAAGGGTGCCCGAGCTGCACTCGCGTGGAGCATCGAGACCGCGTCGTTGGCGCGTCAGCACAATGACGCACAGGTCGTCGCGGTCGGTGCCCGTATGCACACCGCCGACGAGGCCACGGCCATCGTCGAGGCTTTTCTCACGACGCCCTGGAGCCATGCCGAACGTCACCAGCGCCGCATCGACATGCTGCTCGCGTACGAGGAGACCGGCCAGCTTGCCTGAGGGTCACACCCTCCACCGGCTGGCCAGCAGGCTCAACCGCACGATGTCGGGAAACGTCGTCACCTCGACGAGTCCGCAGGGACGATTCACCGCCGGCGCCGGACTGGTCGACGGGCTGCCGTTCGGGCGCTCTGAGGCATGGGGAAAGCACCTGCTGGTGCGCGTCGCCGACTCCGCCGAGATGGTGCATGTGCACCTCGGCCTCTACGGCAAGTTCACCTTTGTCGGCGGCCACGATCACCCCGTCGTCGGCCAGGTTCGGTGGCGTTTGCAGCACGAGGGCTGGACCGCTGACCTGCGCGGGCCGACGGCCTGCGAGCTGCTCGACCCCGTCGGCGTCGATGCACTCAAGGCACGGCTCGGACCCGATCCGCTCCGCAAGGACGCCGACCCCGACCGGGCCTGGCAGCGCATGTGCCGCTCACGAGCACCGATGGCAACCCTGCTGATGGACCAGCGAGTGCTCGCAGGGGTGGGCAACGTCTATCGTGCCGAGCTGCTGTTCCGGCACCACGTCGACCCGGACCTGCCGGGACGCGAGCTCGACGAGACGACGTGGCTCTCGATGTGGGACGATCTCGCGGTCCTGATGCGCCACGGCGTGCGAACCGGTCGCATGGACACCGTCCGTCCGGAGGACGCACAGGGGCCGGCGGCTCGGGGACGACGGCGGGGTGGCGGCGAGGTCTACGTCTACCGGCGAGCCGACCTCCCGTGCCTGGTCTGCGGCACGACCGTGCTGGCGCGCGTGCTGGGAGGTAGAAACCTGTTTTGGTGCCCGTCGTGCCAGCCGAGTCGTTAAGGTTGACGAAGTGAAGAGCCGGGTTCGACGAGCACTTCCGACGCTGTCGGGATACCTCGACGACCGCATCGTCCGTTGGCGTACCGGGACCATCGAGGGTCAGGTCGCGGTGCTGGCGTGCCTCCTGTTCATGGTCAGCGTGATCCTTGCGGTCTCGCTGGCGAGCTACACCACGTTTCCTGCCGCGACGTTCGTGATTCCGATGCTCCTGGGCACCCTCGCCCTGCGATACCGGCCACTACTCACGCTGGTGATCGTCGTCATCGCCTGTGTCGCCGTCACCGTGACGAAGGAGACGCTGGAGCACGGCATGACACCCGGTCGTATCAGCACCCTGGTCGTCATGGCCGTCGTTGCGGCGATCGTGCTCTTCGAGTCCAGTCGCCACCGCAGCGGGCTGCCGGGGCCTCTGGGTGAGGCGATGCTCGTCGACCTGCGCGACCGGTTGCAGGCCGCGGGCGTCGTGCCACCGCTGCCCGCCGGGTGGACGTCCCAGTCGGCGATGATGTCGGCTGGTGGGGCGAAGTTCGCCGGTGACTTCCTCGTGGCCAACCTCTCCGAGGACGACACGAGGCTCGAGATGGTGCTGGTCGACGTGTGCGGCAAAGGCGTCGGTGCCGGCACGCAGTCGTTACAGCTCGCCGGGGCGCTCGGTGGGCTCATCGGCGCGTTGCCGCCGCTGGGGCTCTTCGCGGCCGCCAACGACTTCCTCATCCGCCGAGACTGGGACGAAGGTTTCGCCACGGCTGTGCACGTCATCATCGACCTGCCGACCGGCGGCTACTCGATCATCAATGCCGGGCACCCGCCGGCGCTTCGCTGGGACTCCACGACGACCTCGTGGGAGGTGGATGGCGCCCGTGGCACCGCGCTTGGCATCACCAAGCGACCGGACTTCCACCAGACGATCGGCGTGCTCGGAGTCGGCGAGGCGTTGATGTTCTACACCGACGGCGTCGTCGAGACTCGCACCCGCGACTTCACCACCGGCATCGAGTGGCTCCGCACGGCAGCGGCAGGCATCGTCTCGAAGAGTTTCGACCAGGCGCCGCGACGCATCCTCACGCTGGTCGAGTCCGGTGACGACGATCGGGCCGTGCTGATGCTGAGTCGCTCCGCCACACCCGGCCCCGCGGCCATGGAGCCTGCTGCTGAGCAAACAGCGTCTTCAGCACAGCGTCCCAAGCCTGCACTCCCGTGATGCTGGCTCGCGATCGTCAGCGTGGCTCACGGATTCCCTGACGGTGTCAGAGTCGCTGCACGAGAGCCTCGCCCAAGTGCGTCCCCGACAGGAACGCCGCTTCGACCGACGGCTTGGTCGACCAGCCGTCGCCGCACACGCCCACGCCGCGGTCGTCAAGCAGGAACGGTGCGTCCCGCGTCGCCGACGGACGCGCGAACGTCCAGCGGTGCATGTCGGCCCGCAGCACCTCTGCTGCCGGCTCGATGCCGACGACGCCGACCAGCGCTTCGAGCATCTTGCTGGTGGCATCCTGCAGATCGTCCAGCCTGGGCCTGGCGAAGTCGGGCGTCGAGTGGGCCACCAGCACCGGCGCGTCGTCGCCGCGTCGACGGCCGTCGTCGGCGACCCACGAAAGCGTGTCGTGGTCGTTGACGAAGATGCCGTCGAACGCGGCCCAGAGCACCATCGGCCAGATCGTCGTGAGTGCCAGCACCGGGTCGAACTCCGCATCGAGGCGGTCGGCGACCGAGCCCAGCTCGGGGGTCAGCAGGCGCCGGGCCTGTGGGTCGGGCATCGCGAGCACGACCGCGTCGGCAGTCTGACCATCGACGGCAGCGCGGCCGTCCACGAGTGTGACCTGCTCGACCGTGACCGAGCTGTGGATGTCGAGGGTCGAGCCGAGGTCGGCCACGAGGCTCTCGAGGCCAGCAGCCGCGGCCCATCTGGTCGGCCCGGACTTGGTACGGGTGCCATCGGGAGACCACACCGACAACGTGTCGGTCCACGGTCTCGCGAGGCCTCGTCGTTCCCAGTCATCCGTCGTGGCTTCGAACATCGGGTCCGAGACGGTGAAGTAGGACGCCCCGATGTCGATGGGCCGGTTGTCGTACTGGTGCACCGCCATGCGACCACCGGGACGGAAGCCGCGATCAAGGACGTTGACCTCGTGCCCGGCATCGGCGACCACCTTCGCGCAGGCGAGTCCGGAGATTCCTGCGCCGACGACGATCACCTGAGCCATGTCACGATCCTCGCAGGAGTGCGACAAGGCGCATCCCGGGGCGAGTCACGGCGTGGCAAAGGCGAGAAACGAGCAAGGGCCCCTCGGAAGGGGCCCTTGCATGGAGCGGACGACGAGACTCGAACTCGCAACATTCTGCTTGGAAGGCAGAGACTCTAGCCAATTGAGTTACGTCCGCAGGAGCCTTGCGGCAACGACGTACATCTTGCCATATCCGGTGCGCCTCCCGTGCACGCGTCAGCCCTGTGTGGTCGTGGTGTCGACCACGAGGTCGGCGTGCAGACGGGTCTCCTCGACGGCGAAGTGGCGCTTCTCCTCCGCGGCCCAGATGTCCCAGAACGGCTCGTAGGCTCCGCCGTCGCGAGCGAGGGCGCGTTGCTTGCGCACCGCCGTCGGAGCCTCGACCCAGATCAGCAGGCTGAGGAACGGACGGATCACCGCGGCGCCGCTACCGACTCCGTCCAGGATCAACAACGGGGCCGGGGCGACATGCAACTCGGGGCCCGGACGATGGCGTACCCAGCTCCAGCGGCGAACCGTACCGGTGTCGCCGGCGGCGATCGCGTCGAGCACACCGCGGGCGACCATCGGGGGCGTCGCGGCCAGGCCGGGCCAGCCGGGATAGAGGTCGTCGAGGTGCAGCAGCGTGGCGCCGGAGGCCTTGGCGATGTCGTCCGCCAGGCTCGTCTTGCCCGACCCGCTGGGACCGTCGACGGCCACGACGCGGGTCGAGCCCCAGGCCGGCCGCCGCTCCTGGATCGTGAGGACGA
>NZ_JACMOM010000029.1 GCF_014378035.1 Aeromicrobium sp.
CTATGTCGAGGCCGACAACGCCCCGGCGCTGAAGGTCTACCGCACCCTGGGCTTCACGGACCATGCACGAGACACCCTCTACTCCCCCACCCCCGCTCGCGAGTCACTTTCCTAGGGCAGTGGTCAGGAGAGCCCTCGTTGCAGGGCGGCGGCGGCGCGGCGCATCGCCCGTGGTGCCGATCTGCCGAGAGACACCATGTTGGCGAAGGAGTGGATCAGCCCCTCCTCGCACACGTACTCGACCTGCACCCCGGCATCGCGGAGCTTGTCGGCGTAGGCCTTGCCCTCGTCGATGAGGGGGTCGAAGCCGGCTGTGACGACGTAGGCCGGGGCGACGCCGGCGACATCCTGGTGCAACGGCGACAGGCGCGCCTCGGACTTGTCCTCGTTGCCCAGCAGGTAGTTCTCCTCGGCCAGATCCATGAACGCCTTGGAGAGGAAAAACCCCTCCGCGTAGGTCATGCGGCTCTCGCTCGTGTTGAGGAAGTCCGTCGCCGGATAGATCAGCAGCTGGAAGGCCGGCGCCGGGCCACCCTCGCGGACGGCCTGCTGCGCAACGATCGCCGCGAGGTTGCCACCGGCGCTGTCGCCTCCGACGGCAAGGCGGTCGACGTCGATGCCGAGCCCCTGCGCATGGCTGGTGACCCACTTCCACGCTGCCCAGGAGTCGTCGAACCCGGCCGGGAACGGCGCTTCGGGGGCAAGCCGGTAGTCGACGGCGACGACCCTGACCTGCGCCTCCTCGGCGAGGAAACGACACATGGCGTCGTGGCTCTCGAGGTCGCCGTAGATCCACCCCCCGCCATGGAAGAACAGGAGCGCCGGGGCCGGGCCGGTGAGTCCGCGCGGCGTGTAGAAGCGCAGGGCGAGCGGGCCGCCGGGGCCGTCAATCGTCCGGTCGGTGACAGCCCCGATGGGGGGCGAGCCGCCGACGACCTTGGAGCCGGCCACGATCTGCTTGCGACCTCGGCGGATGGCCAGGGTCTCGACGGCGGGGCCCTCGAGCTGCTGCAGCCTGAGCAGCAGCTGCATCTCGGGGTCGAGCGTCCGGCCGTTGATGACGACGGGCGCTCCGGCCAGCCGCGCGATGACGGGGCGGGGCAGCTTCATGAGCGTGCGGGCAGTGGTGCCGCGGACGGCACCGAGCAGCTGAGGTAGGAGAGCCATGCGGTCACGGTATCGCCTGGCCCCCGCGCTGACGCGCGTTCAAACTCCATTCATGTTTGTCTGACACCCTGTACACGTGGATACACACGACATGGCCGTCGCCGACATCGAGGACCCCGCCTCGCCCGATGAGTTCGACGTCGATCCGCCGTTCGACCCCGAGCAAGGTTCGCTGCCCACCGACCGTTTCCTGGATCGCGAGCTGTCGTGGATCGCCTTCAACTCCCGCGTGCTCGAGCTCGCGCAGGACGACGCCGTTCCGCTGCTCGAACGTGCGCGCTTCCTGGCCATCTTCGCGAGCAACCTCGATGAGTTCTTCATGGTGCGCATCGCCGGCCTCAAGCGCCGCATCGCGGCTGGCGTCGCCGTGCCGTCAGCGAGTGGCCTCAACCCCCGCGACGTGCTCTCACGCAGCCTCACCGCGAGCCTGGACCTCATGGTCCAGCACTGCGCCACCTTCCACGACGAGATCATCCCGGCCCTGTACGCCGAGGGCATCGAGCTCCTGACCTGGGACAAGCTGAGCTCTGACGAGCAGGAGCGGGTCAGCTCGAGCTACCGCGACCGCGTATTCCCGGTGCTGACCCCGCTGGCGGTCGACCCCGCGCACCCGTTCCCGTACATATCGGGCCTCTCACTCAACCTGGCACTCGTGATGCGCAACCCCGACACCGGCAAGGATCACTTCGCCCGTGTCAAGGTGCCGCCAATCATCAACCGCTGGGTGGAGGCCGACCCGGGTCGCTTCGTGCCACTCGAGGAGGTCATCGCCGCGCATCTGGACCTGCTGTTCCCCGGCATGGAAGTCATCGCGCACCACACGTTCCGGGTCACGCGCAACGAGGACCTCGAAGTCGAGGAGGATGACGCCGAGAACCTCTTGAAGGCTCTCGAGAAAGAGCTCCTGCGACGCAAGTTCGGGCCGCCCGTACGCCTCGAGGTCGACGAGACGATCGACGCCGGCGTGCTCGACCTGCTCGTCTCCGAGCTCGGCATCAGGCGCGAGGAGGTCGTCAAGCTGCAGGGTCCCCTCGACCTGCGCAGCCTCAACGAGATCGCCGACCTCGACCGACCTGAGCTTCGCTTCGAGCCATTCATCCCCGGCACCCACGAGCACCTCGCCGAGGTGGAGACGTCGAACCCGGCCGACATGTTCAGCGCCCTTCGCAAGCGCGACGTGCTGGTGCACCACCCCTACGACTCGTTCGCGACGAGCGTGCAGCGCTTCATCGAGCAGGCCGCCGCAGACCCGCACGTGCTCGCAATCAAGCAGACCCTCTACCGCACCTCGGGCGACTCACCCATCATCGACTCCCTCGTCGATGCCGCCCGGGCAGGCAAGCAGGTGCTGGTGCTGGTCGAGCTCAAGGCCCGTTTCGATGAGCAGGCCAACATCCGCTGGGCCCGCAAGCTCGAGCGCGCCGGTTGCCACGTCGTCTACGGCCTCGTGGGCCTCAAGACGCACTGCAAGCTGGCGCTCGTGGTGCGCGACGAGCCCGACGGCCTGCGCCGCTACGCCCACATCGGCACCGGCAACTACAACCCCAAGACCGCCCGCCTCTACGAGGACTTCGGGCTGCTGACCGCCGACCTCGACATCGCGCACGACCTGACCGACCTCTTCAACAACCTCTCGGGCTTTGCGCAGGACTTCTCCTACCGTCGGCTGATGGTCGCCCCCGCCGGGCTGCGAGACGGCCTGGTGGAGCGCATCGATCGCGAGATCGAGCACCATGGCGCGGGCAAGCCGTCCGGCATCCGCATCAAGGTCAACTCGTTGGTCGACGAGGCCATCATCGACAAGCTCTACGAGGCTTCGCGGGCAGGCGTCCAGGTCGACCTGATCATTCGCGGCATCTGCACACTCCGACCCGGGGTGCCGGGTCTCAGCGACAACATCCGCGTCCGCAGCGTCCTCGGGCGTTACCTCGAGCACAGCCGGGTCTACTGGTTCGCCGGGGGCGGCGAGGCGGAGGCGTGGATCGGCTCGGCCGACCTCATGCACCGCAACCTCGACCGACGCGTCGAGGTGCTCGTGCGCATCCCCACCCCGGGGCACATCACCTTCCTCGGTGAGCTGCTCGCGACGATCGGCTCCGACGACACCGCGTCGTGGCATCTCGAGGCCGATGGCTCCTGGACCCGGCACAAGGGCGCCAACATCCAGTCGGCACTCATCGAACGGGCGAAGTCGCGGCGGCACCGCACCTGAGCAGCGCAGGCCGCGCCTCAGCTGCCGCAACCGGCGAACAGCAGGGGTCCGTCGCCGGTCATGTAGACCGCCGAGTCGGGGTCGTGGTCGAACCGCATCGTGAGGGTGCTGGAGTCGGCGTCCGTCCCGGTGAGGTCGAGGGAGTCCTCGACGCGGCCGGACCTGCCGATGAACGGACCCGTTGCGAGCGCTGTGCGCGCCCGCAGCTGTCCGGCGATGTCGACCGTCGGACCGAACGACATGACGAATCGCATGAGCTGGTTCGTCCGGGTGCCGTCGTCGATGCCGCGACCGGAGAAGGTCGGCTCCTCGAGGCCACCGGCGCGCGTCACTGCGGCCTTCGCCTGCGACACGATCTCCGGCCCCTGCTCCTTGACGCCCGTCGACTCACAGACCAGGGAGCTGCGCTGCATCAGGACCGAGTCGAGCCCCACCAGCCCGGCGGCCACGTCGGCGGCCGGACGGACGCTCAGCAGCGAGGGCTGGTGCCGGTCGACGACGCCCAGGACCGACGAGACGTACGCCGGACGGTTCGAGGCGACGATGATGCGTTGGCGCGGCACCAGGGCCACCGACGCCAGCGTCGCCGCCAGGTCGGAGCCGACCTTGCCGGCGGTGCCGGGGCCGCCGTTCCACACGTCGCCGTCCTGCACGTAGCCCAACCGGCGCAGCCCGTCCCGCACGGTCGACATCGACAACGAGTCATCGAGCTTGGCCACCATGACGGCGCCGTCGGGTGCCTGCCCATACGACTCCCAGTCGACATCGGCTGCCGACCACCCGTACACGCGGTGCATCTCCTGCACGAACTGCCCGATGACCGACCGCGTCGAGAGGTCGCGCGTGAGCGCGTCGGCGGCGAGAGACTCCCGGGCGGACGCGGTCGAGACCGACCCGAGGTCGAGCGCGCGGCGGATCGACGACCAGTCAGTGAACCCCGCCACCGCCGTGTCGGCCGGGAGGGAGTCGAGCGCGGACGTCAGCGACGAGCGGGTGTCGGCGGCCTTCCCGGACGCCCACCAACCGCCGGCAACCACAGCGACCACGACCAGCAAAGGGGCGAGCACCGAGGCGAGCGCGAACCGTAGACGCATCCCGTCCACGCCTCCTTCAGCCGCCGGCAACTTCCTCAGGGGACAATACGCACCATGGCAAGTGAACGGACCACGAATGCTGCGGGTGGAATCGTGTGGCGCAACCGCTCGGCCCGCGGCCGACCCGAGACGCGCCTGGAGGTCCTCGTCGTTCATCGGCCCTCCTACGACGACTGGACCTTCCCGAAGGGCAAGGTCGATCCGGGGGAGACGCTGCAGGAGACCGCCGTCCGGGAGATCGCCGAGGAGACCGGCACCCGTGTCCGGCTCGGCCATCCGCTGCCTCAGATCAGGTATCCGATCAGCGGCGGCACCAAGCGCGTCTCCTACTGGTGCGCGCGCTTGTCCACCGACGAGGTCGGCAAGCCGTTCCGTCCCAACAGGGAGGTCGACGAGATCCGGTGGGTCTCGGCCCGAGACGCCAGCAAGCTCCTCACGTACGTCCACGACGTCTCGCTGCTCGACGCCTTCGCTGCGCTGCGCGACAAGCAGGCCCACCGCTCACGGACCCTCATCGTGCTGAGGCACGCGAAGGCCGTCGACCGCGCAGGTTTCGACGGCACCGACCTCGACCGACCGCTCACCACCGCAGGCACCGCCCGCGCCGCCTCGCTCGTGCCGCAACTGTCGGCCTACGGAATGCATCGCATCGTGAGCAGCCCCGCCATCCGGTGCGTGCAGACGGTCGATCCGTACGCGCACGCGATCAGCATGTTCCTGGAGGTCGACGATCGTCTGGCCGAGGGCACCCACGCCGGTGAGGTGCGCAGATCTGTCATGGCGCTGCTCGATCGCAAGAAGCCCGTCGTCCTGTGCACTCACCGTCCGACGCTGCGGGCCGTCTTCGAGACGATCGGCATCCCGGTGCAAGACCTGGCACCGGGTGAGGGCGTCGTCGTGCATCATCGGAAGGGCATCGTGCTGGCCCTCGAGACGTTGGCGTGACACACGTCTCATTTCGCTGCAAGCACAGCCTCGCACGACCAGCGTTACATCACCGTTCACCTCCTGTTCACTCGCGACCCGACGTCGATACACCTGCGACTCCTACCGTCGTCGAGGTAAGCAACTGAAATCCCAGAGAGGGAACCTCGTGAACCGCATTTCTCTGCGCACTGCCGCCCCGGCGGCCGCGCTCGCACTTGCACTCGGCCTCAGCGCCTGCGGTGCAGCGAACGAATCATCTTCCGACAACTCCGGGTCGGGCACCGGCGCCGGAGGCGCCAAGGTCTCCGGCACCCTCAACGCCGGTGGATCCAGTGCCCAGGAGGCGGCAGTCGCCGCCTGGAAGAAGGCCTTCCAGACCACCAATCCCGACGCCACGGTCAACTACGATCCGGTCGGCTCGGGTGGCGGGCGTGAGCAGTTCCTCAGCGGCGGCCTGGCCATTGCAGGCTCGGACGCCTACCTCGACGACAAAGAGCTCGCCAAGGCCAAGACTCTCTGCAAGAGCGACGTCGTGGAGGTTCCCACCTATGTGAGCCCCATCGCTGTCGTCTACAACCTCAAGGGTGTCGACGAGCTCAACCTCACGCCGAAGACCATCGGTCAGATCTTCGAGGGCAAGATCACCACGTGGGACGACGCCGCGATCAAGGCTGACAACCCCGACGCCAAGCTGCCGAGCAGCAAGATCACGCCGGTGCACCGCTCCGACGACTCGGGCACCACCGAAAACTTCACCGACTACCTCGACCAGACGTCAGCCGGCGGCTGGAGCGGAGGAGCCATCCAGACCTGGCCGATCAAGGGCGGCGAGGCAGCCGAAGGCACCTCCGGCGTCGTTGCCGCGGTCAAGGGCGGCGAAGGCACCATCGGTTACGCCGACGAGAGCCAGGCCGGCGACCTCGGACAGGCCAAGGTCCAGGTGGGCAAGGAGTTCACCGCTCCCACCCCCGAGGCTGCTGCCAAGGTCCTCGACAGCTCGGCCCCCGTCGCCGGCCGCACGCCGACTGACCTTGCGATCGACGTCGACCGCAAGTCGACCGAGCCCGGCGTCTACCCGATCGTGCTCGTGTCGTACCAGATCGCCTGCCAGACCAACTCGGACAAGGCCCAGGCCGAGCTCGTCAAGGCATGGCTGACGTACGTGACCAGCACCGAGGGTCAGTCCACCGCAGCCAGCGGCGCCGGTTCGGCACCGCTCACCCCGGAGTTCGGCACCAAGGTCCAGGCCGCGATCGAGACGATCAAGGCAGCCTGACCCCTGCTCCACGGGTCCTGGCGGGACGACCTCCCGCCGGGACCCGTGGACGCTCCACCTCTCGAAAGGCACCATCTGTGACCAGCACGCTGGCTCCCCGCAAGCGTCGGGTCGTCCGCCGCCGCGGCGACCGGATCTTTGCCGGTCTGTCGACCGGCGCAGGCCTGATCATCCTCCTGGTCCTCGCCGGAGTCGCTGCCTTCCTCACGATCGAGGGCATCCCCGGCATCCTCGCCCACCCCGACGAGGTCAAGAGCGGCAAGAGCTTCCTGCCGTATGTCTGGCCACTCGTCTACGGCACGCTGATCGCCGCCACCATCGCGCTGATCATCGCCGTTCCCGTCGCCATCGGCGTCGCGCTCTTCATCTCGCACTACGCGCCCCGCAAGATGGGCCAGACCCTCGGCTACCTGATCGACCTGCTCGCCGCAGTGCCGAGCGTCGTCTACGGCCTCTGGGGCATCCAGTTCCTCGCACCCCACCTCGTCCCCTTCTACGAGTGGCTCGCGAAGCACCTGAGCTTCATCCCTTTCTTCGCGGGGCCCGCCTCCGCGACTGGCCGCACGATCATGACGGCCTGCATCGTGCTGGCGGTCATGATCCTGCCGATCATGACCGCCATCTGCCGGGAGATCTTCCTGCAGACACCCCGCCTGCACGAGGAGGCCGCCTTGGCCCTCGGTGCCACCCGGTGGGAGATGGCGCGGATGGCGATCTTCCCCTACGCACGTTCGGGCATCGTGTCCGCCGCGATGCTCGGCCTGGGCCGCGCGCTCGGTGAGACCCTCGCCGTCGCCATGGTGCTCTCGGTCAGCGTCGGAGTAGTGACTGCCAATCTGATCAGCAGCACCAACCCGAGCACCATCGCGGCCAACATCGCCCTCAGCTTCAACGAGTCCAGCGGATTGTCGGTCAATGCGCTCATCGCGAGCGGCTTGGTGCTGTTCGTGATCACCTTCCTCGTCAACTTCGCTGCGCGGGCCATCGTGGACCGTCGCAAGGAATTTTCCGGAGCCAACTGATGACGACCACACTTGATCGACCCGTCGACATCCAGGACGAGCTCTACGGCGCCCAGCTGCCCAGCTGGGCCCCCCGGGGCCTCGTGCTCGCCGCCGTCGTCGCCGGTGCCGGTGCCTATGCGCTCGGCGCCGCCCCCCTGATCGCCATCCTGATCGGGTGGGCCATCTGCCTGTGCCTCCCCATCCTGTCGGTCTTCGTCGAGGGCAGGCGCAAGGCCACCGACCGCCTCGTCACGGTTCTGGTCACCTCGGCCTTCGGGCTGGCGCTGTTCCCGCTGGTGAGCATCCTCTACACGGTCATCAGCAAGGGCACCAAGGTGCTCGGCGTCGAGTTCTTCACCTTCTCGATGCGCAACGTCGTCGGTGAGGGCGGCGGCATCTACCAGGCGCTGGTCGGCACGCTCCTGATCACCGCGTCCGCGGCGGTCATCTCGATCCCGATCGGCATCTTCACTGCCATCTACCTCGTCGAGTACTCCGACGAGAACCGGCTCTCACGCTGGATCCGCTTCCTCGTCGACGTCATGACGGGCATCCCCTCCATCGTCGCCGGGCTGTTCGCCTACGCCCTCTTCGTCCTGTTCTTCGGCGAGGGCGTGCGGCTGGGCATTGGTGGAGCCGTTGCCCTCTCGGTATTGATGATTCCGATACTCGTGCGTTCTACTGAAGAGATGCTCAAGCTGGTGCCGAACGAGTTGCGCGAGGCGGCCTACGCCCTCGGTGTGCCGAAGTGGCGAACCGTGTCCAAGGTCGTGCTGCCGACGGCACTGGCCGGCATCGTCACCGGCATCACGTTGTCGGTGGCCCGCGTCATCGGCGAGACCGCTCCCCTGCTCATCATCGCCGGCACCACCGACTCGGTGAACTTCAACCTGCTCGACGGCCGCATGGCTTCGCTGCCGGTCTTCGCGTACGCATCGGTGCGCAGCCCCGGTGTGCCGCCTGAGTTCAGCATCGACCGGGCCTGGGGCGCCGCCCTCGTGCTGCTCATGATCGTCATGCTCCTCAACCTCATCGCCCGCCTCGTCTCCTACTTCTTCTCGCCCAAGGGCGAGCGTTAAACCCGGAAGGACCTGAAATGGCCAAGAGCATCGACGTCTCGGACCTCAACATCTACTACGGCGACTTCCTCGCAGTGGAAGACGTGACTATCCCGATCGCCGCGAAGTCGGTGACCGCGTTCATCGGGCCGTCCGGTTGCGGCAAGTCAACCTTCCTGAGGTCGCTGAACCGCATGCACGAGGTCATTCGTGGCGCGCGCGTCGAGGGCAAGGTCCTCATCGACGGCCAGGACCTCTACAGCGACGACGTGGACCCGGTCAACGTCCGCCGCATGATCGGCATGGTCTTCCAGCGACCCAACCCGTTTCCGACCATGTCGATCTACGACAACGTCCTCGCCGGGCAGAAGCTCAACAGCAAGCGCATGAAGAAGGCCGAGTCCGACGACACCTGTGAGCGGGCGCTGCGCAGCGCCGGCCTGTGGGCCGAGGTCAAGGACCGCCTCGACCGGCCCGGTTCGAGCCTCTCCGGTGGTCAGCAGCAGCGTCTGTGCATCGCTCGCGCCATCTCGGTCGAGCCAGAGATCTTGCTGATGGACGAGCCCTGCTCTGCGCTCGACCCGATCTCGACGAGCGTCATCGAGGACCTGATCCACGAGCTCAAGACGCAGTACACGATCGTCATCGTCACCCACAACATGCAGCAGGCCGCTCGCGTCTCCGACGAGACCGCGTTCTTCAACCTGTCGGGTGTCGGCAAGCCCGGCCGCCTCATCGAGGTCGGTCGCACCGAGGCCATCTTCTCCAACCCGCAGGACCCCGCCACCGAGGCCTACATCCAGGGCCGATTCGGATGACGAGTCAGTTGCCGGGCCTCAGTTGCCGGGGATGACGACGCGCAGCACGAAGTAGACCGCCGCGCCCACCGCAGCCGCCGCGGGGATCGTCAGGATCCACGCCGTGATGATGCTGCGAGCCACTCCCCACCGCACGGCGCTGAAGCGCTTGGTGGCGCCGGCGCCCATCACGGCCGACGTCATGGTGTGCGTCGTGGAAACCGGCGCCTGCAGGCCGATGGCCATGCCGTAGAGGACGACTGCCGCTGTCGACTCCGCAGCGAACCCGCGCGGAGGGTCGAGGGCGATGATGCGCCGTCCCATCGTGCGCATGATGCGCATTCCGCCTGACATCGTGCCCAGCGAGATGGCACTCGCTGCGGCGACGATGACCCACAGCGGGATGTCGTCGCCGGTGTGCTCACCGCCGGCGATGAGCGCGAGGACGATGACGCCCATCGTCTTCTGAGCGTCCTGCAGCCCGTGACCGAGCGACAATGCTGCCGCCGACACCATCTGGGAGTGCCGAAAACGCCGGTTGACCGTGTGGGGGTTGGCCCGCCGGAAGATCCACATGATCGAGAGCATCAGCAGGAACGCGCCGCCGAACCCGAGGGCCGGGCTGAGCACCATCGGTATCGCGACCTTGTCGATGACCTTGTCCCAGTCGACCATCACGCCGGAGGCGAGTCCGACGCCGATGAGGCCGCCGATCAGTGCGTGCGAGGAGGACGACGGGATGCCGAAGTACCACGTGATGAGGTTCCAGACGATGGCCCCGACGAGGGCGCTGAGCACGACGGTGAGGGCATGGTTCGCCGACATGTCGTCAAAGCCGGTGAGGATGTCCTTGATGGTCTTCGCGACGCCCACGCCGAGCAGCGCCCCGACGAAGTTCAGGACCGCCGCCATCGCCAGCGCGACACGGGGCGTCAGCGCCCGAGTCGACACCGATGTCGCGATGGCGTTGGCAGCGTCATGGAAGCCATTGGTGTAGTCGAAGAACAGGGCGATGGAGACAGTGGCGATCACCAGCGCCAGGGTGAGGTCCACCGCTCAGGACTCCTTGACGGCTATCTGCTCCACCGTGTTGGCGACCGACTCGAGAGCGTCGATGGCGTGCTCGAGCGAGTCGACGACGTCCTTGAGCTTCATCACCTCAAGTGACTTGTAGCTGCCGCTGAAGAGGTGGGCGACGATGCGCCGGTAGGAGCGGTCGCCCTGGTTCTCCAGACGGTTGATCTCGATCCAGTACTCGTCGAGACCCTTCATGGTTCGCAACCGGGGCATTGCCTCTGCCGTCAGCTGGGTAGCGCGCTGGAGCACCTCGACCTGCGAGGCGAAGTCTGCCGGAAGGCCGCCGAGCTCGTACAGGCCGACGAGGTCGACGGCTTCCTCCATGAAGTCCATGACGTCGTCGAGGCTGCTCGCGAGCCGGTAGATGTCCTCGCGGTCGAAAGGGGTGATGAACGTGCTGTTGGTGCGTCTGATGATGGCGTGCGTCGTCTCGTCGGCCTGGTGCTCAGCCTCACGCATCCGCTCACCGATGGCTTGCTTGTCTGTGTCGACATCGAGCATCTGCGCGAGCAGGTCGGCACCCTGGACCAGATGGTTCGCCATCTCTGCGAACAACTCGTAGAACGAGGTTTCAACCGGTCGTATGCGAAACCGCACGTCATGCTCCCGTCGACGCTGAGTAGGCCACGTTCATGTTAAGTCCACCTCGGCCATCGAGGTTCATCGCGGGGGGTCAGGCGACAGTCAGCCAGTGACAACGACGCCGAGGATCTCATCGACCTCGAGCTCGGTCAGGTGAACGTCCTGGGACGACGCGGCGATGATGAGCAGGCTGGTCAGCTCGATCTCGTCGAGTGCCTGGTCGTCGCGAAGGCGACTGTCCAAGGGTTCTGGCATCAAGGGGGCTCCCAGGTTTCTATGCGTCAACATGAAGTGTTCAACCTGGCGGCATGGACCGTTGGGTCCCAGCGCGTCAAGAATTCCCCTCTGCCTTCGAGGTTAGCCGCTCACGCCAAGGTGCGCAGCAACTCATGCGAACTGTAACGCTCACTCGTCGGTGCGGGCCCGACGCACGACATCGGCCAGCCCGAAGGCCAAGGCGATGAGAACGAAGCTGATCGTCACGTGCAAGCTGTACGACAGCGCGGCGGCGTAGTCGCCGCGACTCGAGGCCACCCGTTCGAAGAACAGCGCCAGGACGATCGCGACACCGATTGCTGACCCGACGCGCTGCGCTGTCTGGAGCAGACCACCACCGGCACCGGCACGCGCCGGCTCGACCTCACTGAGCGCGAGGGTGATGTTGGGCGTGATCACCAGGCCGCCACCGAGCCCGGCGAGCAGGAACAGCGGGGCCAGCTTGAGCCCGACATCGCCCTCCAACAGCGGCACGACGATGTCGATCAGGACCAGGGCCACGCTGATGAGCACGAGCCCGACGACCACGAGGCCGCGCCCGTACTTCTCCACCAGACGTCCACCCAGCCACGCCGACGTCGCCGATCCCACGGCGAACGGCAGCTGCGAGGCCCCCGCCTCGAGAGCGGTGTAGTCCAGGCCCTGCTGCAGGTAGAGCGTGAGGATGATGAAGATCGAGGTGAATCCGGCGAAGTAGAACGTGCCGAGCCCCAGACCCAGCATGTACGACCGGACCTTCACGAGTGACAGGTCGACCAGCGTCTCGCGGCTCGTGGCCGCCCACCGTCGCTCCCACAGCACGAAGACGACCAGCAGTGCCGCAGAGATGCCGAGCATCCACCACGGGCGTTCGGAGAGTGACGAGCTCTGACCTCCGCGGACGAGCGGGAGCAGGACGAAGAGCATCGCTGTGCCGAACAGCACCACGCCGACGGGGTCGAGCGACTGCTTCGGCCCGCGGGCGGCCACGGGGAGGTAGCGGCGGGCGAGGAACAGCAGCAGGATACCGATCGGCACGTTGACGTAGAACACCAGGCGCCAGCCGTGCTCCGGCCCACCCAGCTGCACCAGCAGCCCGCCGAGCAGCGGGCCGACGGCGGTGGAGACGCCGATCGTGGCGCCGAAGAGGCCGAATGCCCGTCCGCGCTCCGGGCCTTTGAAGAGGTTCTGGATGAAGCCGGAGACCTGCGGGGTGATGAGCCCACCACCAAGACCCTGCACGACGCGGGCCACGCCGAGCCAGAACGGGTCTTGCGCTGCCCCGCAGCACGCGCTGGCGATGGTGAAGACCACGACACCCCACATGAAGACGGTGCGGCGGTTCCGGGCGTCACCGAGCCTTCCGGCCGGCACGAGCAGGATGCCGAAGGCCAGTCCGTAACCCGCGACGACCCACTGGATGGTGTCGTTGCCGGCATCAAGACCCTCGCGGATGGACGGCAGCGCGACATTGACGATGCTGACGTCGAGCAGGGTCATGGCGCCGGCGACGAGACACACCGCGAGGGCGCGCCACCGCATCGATCGCTCTTCTTCGGTGAGCTCGGGAACCTGCTGATCTGGCACGCGTCCACGCTAGGCGGCAGTGGGCTGGGACGCTCGGCGGAAGCCATGTCCACCCAGCGGCTCCGGGTCACAACCGGCAGACTCGAGCCCATGTACTCCCGTCGACCGGCTCTGCTCGTCGCAACCCTCGCCTCGTGTATGGCCCTCGTTCTTGCCGCGTGCGGCGGGGGCTCCGATGCGCCTGCCGTCAGCGCGAAGAAGGCCGCGGAGCCCGGTCGGGCGCCTGCCACCGCGACGACGCCGGCCGGACGGACGTTCGACGTCGGCGCGTTGCCGCAGGGAATCGTCTACGACGCCAGGTCCACGCTGCTCGCTGTCGCGGTCCGCGACCCGTTCCGCCTCCTCCTGCTCGACCCGACGACCCTCGCCGTGCGCAAGTCCGTGCCCATGCCGGGCAAGATCCGCCACCTGCAGCTGGCCCGCCCCGGCGGCCCGGTGCTGGTGCCGTCGGAGAGCGCCAACCAGATCATCGAGGTGTCGCTGCCCAGCGGTGACACCCGCGCCACCGACGTCGAGAAGCAGCCCCACGATGCCGCCGGAGCTGCCAACGGAGACCTCGTCGTCGGCAACGAGTTCAGCGGGTCGATCTCTGTGGTGCGGGACGGCACCGTGATCAGGACGTTCGACGACCTGCTGCAGCCCGGCGGTGTCGTCACCGATGGCAACGTCGCGGCCGTCATCGACGTGAAGGACTACACCGTCACGACGTACGACGTCGATGCCATGAGACGCACGGGGCGGGTAGCGGCGGGGAAGGGCCCGACACACGGTGTGCTGACACGTGACGGACGGCTTGCCGTGACCGACACCCGGGGTGGCGAGGTGCTGCTCTACGACCTCGACCCGCTCAGACAGGTGGCCGCGCTGCCCCTCGCCGGACGCCCGTACGGCATCACGAGCGACCCGGCCACCGACACCGTCTGGGTCACTCTGATCACCAAGAACGAGCTTGTCGGTATCGATGTCAGTGGCGAGACGCCCAAGGTCATCGCGACCTACGCGACGGTGCGCCAGGCCGACACCGTCGCTGTCGACCCCGGCAGCAAGACCCTGTGGGTCACCGGGACGAAGGACGGCACAGTGCAGCGCATCACCCGCTGACCCTGGAGGGCCAACCGCGGCCCGCCGTTCTTCTCGTGCGTGCTCACCCTCCCGCGTGCACCACCGGCCGACGTGCCGGATCGGGTTCGGCGCGACGCAACACCTCGTGCGTCAGCGGCGGGATGTCGCCCTCCCCCGCGAACAGGAATCTCAGCGCGTTTCGCCCTGGTCCCTTTTCGCTCCACTCGAAGTAGACATGAGGTGGTTCTGGAACACGATCGCGGACGGCGAGGAGGACCGCTGCGAGCACGTTCGGAACGCTGGATCCGGTCGCACGCAGGACGTCGTGCCCGGCGACGCGCGCCGCGGTCACGATCACGGTGGTGGCGAAGTCACTGGCGTCGTCGATGGCCACTTCGAGAAAGAGTGCGTTGTCGCCGTCCCGTAGATGGTTGTCGAGCTTGACCTCCATCGATTTTTCCCTGTACTCGTCGTCATCGCCGGAGTCGAGCCTGTTCGCGATGAAGCGCACGGGCTGTTGTTCATGAGCAGCGCGTTCGATGAACTCCTCAGCGGACTCGTCGAACTCGACGCGCTGCACACGTAGCTCGGTGCTGCGAGTGATTCGAGAGACGACTGAGATGACGATGATGAGAGCAATGAATATCAAGGCGATCAGCAGGCCTTCGGGCCGGTCGACGATGGTCACCGCGAGGGTGTAGATGAAGACAGCGGCGACGACGCCGAAGAACAGCGGTGCCGCGCGATGACCGGGTCGTGACTGCCTGAACTCCTTCAGGGTCACCGCGATCGCGGCCGACGTCATCAGCGCGAGAACTCCGGTGGCGTACGCACCAGCCTGCGCCTCGATATTGGCTTTGAACAAGATCGTCACGACGGCGGAGATCGCGATGAACACGACGACCAGAGGGCGGGTGGCGCGAGCCCAGTCCGGCGCCATCCCGTATCGGGGAAGGAACCGCGGGACGATGTTCAGCAGTCCCGCCATGGCCGAGGCGCCGGCAAACCACAGGATGCCGATGGTGGCCGCGTCGTAGACCGTCCCAAAACCGTCGCCGAAGTTCTTGTGTGCCAGGTAGGCCAGAGCCCGTCCGTTTGCCGCACCGCCGGGCTTGAACTCTTGCGCCGGAATGAGCAACGTCGTCACGATGGCCGACCCCATCAGCAGGACGCTCATGATCAACGCCGCCGTCGTGAGCAGCCTCTTGGCGTTCCTGATTCGGCCTCGCGGATTGGCCGGGGTGTCGTCGGGGTCGCCCTTGACCAGCGGCATCACCACCACGCCGGTCTCGAAGCCCGAGAGACCGAGTGCCAGGGCGGGGAAGATGAGCAGAGAGGCCCCGATCACTGCCAGTGGGGACGACTGAGCATCACTGACCGCCGAGGTCCAGCCCGAGAAGGTCGACGGGTTCGCGAAGATGTGCGCAAATCCATTGGCGACGACCACCGCGCTCAAGCCGATGTACAGCACGACCAGGCCCACCGCGATGCCGATGGCTTCTCCGAATCCTTTCAGGAACACCGCCGCCAGGAGCGCCAGCAGGACAAGCGTGATCGGCACTTCCTGACCGTGCAGGGCCTTGGTCAGGAACGGATTCTCGACGAGGTGGGCGCTGGCATCTGCGGCCGACAACGTGATCGTGATGATGAAGCCGGTGGCGACGAATCCGATCAGCGCGAGCACCAGCAGCTTGCTCTGCCAGTACGACAGCAGTCGTTCGAGCATCGAGAGGCTGCCGTCGCCATGGGGGCTCTCCTCAGCGACTCGCCGGTACATCGGCAGCGCGCCGAACAGCGTGACGAGCACGAGCACCAGAGTCGCGAATGGGGCTAGAGCACCAGCGGCCAGCGCCGCGATGCCCGGCTGATATCCAAGGGTCGAGAAGTAGTCCACCCCGGTGAGGCACATGACTTTCCACCAGGGCTTGACGTGCTGATTGCTGCTGGCCTTCAGCTCATTCTCGTAGAACCCGGTTGGGTCAGGCTGCTGCTCCGCTTGGAGAAACCAGGAGCGGAATCGGCTGGACGTCTGAGCAGTTGTCACCGGGGAAGGTTACGTCAGGCACATTGCGCCCGCGTGGCGAACTTCGATCTGGGGCCACTCGAGCGTCAGCCCGCCGGGCCGACGTGGTCGATCGCTGTAACAGGTTTGCGATGACTGGCCACGCACCCAGTGACGCCGTGCACGCCAGGTGGGACGCCACTCATCCGCTCCGCGCCATGGGTCCAGTGGGGCAGAACGTCCCACGGCGACAGAGGGGAGTCGGCATCTGGCACACCGGCACCCGGGCCGACGCCGACCTCGCGCACCAACTCAAGCCGCAGGCCCGTCTCACCTGAGCGGGGAAACAACCAGGGCCATGAAGTGTCCCCTGGGTGTCTCGGCAGAGGAGGTGAGCGGCGCGGCAAACCGTCGGGCTTTCTAACTCCCTGAACAGGGTGGGACGTCAACTCGTGGTCCCCGACACCCGGGTCGATGCCGGACCAGCCAGGCCGCCCTCGGAGTAGGCGACCACGGACACGTAGTACTTCTTGTGTCGTGACAGGCCAGACAACGTGTACGAGTTGAGTTTGACGTTCTTGTACCTCGCGTACCGCCCGTCGGAACGGGTGCCGTAGTAGAACCGGTACCTGTACGCGTACGAAGGCCTCGCCCAGTAGAACTTCAACGTCGAACCGGACCGAGACAGCAACCTCGGGGTTCCGGGCTTGCCCGGCCGGTGGTCCGCCACCGTCGTCATGCCGACCAGACTGGAGTAGCCGGACCTCTTCGCAGTCGCCGAGACAGCAACTACCCGCACGTAGTAGCGGGTGCCGGCTCGCAGACCGGTCAGCTTGTAGTAGGCGACGTTGCCGACCGTCTTGTACGCGGCGCTTGCCCCGTTGGATTTCGTGCCGTAGTAGACGATGTAGCTGGTCGCGTAGGCAGACTTCGACCACTGCGGGGTCATCGTGGTGACAGTGCGGGTCTTCATCTTCACACCGCCCGGCGCCGCTGGCACCGGCGGAGGAGGCGGAGGCGTCAAGGTCGTTCCCGTCACCGTGGGCGACCGCGGTGACTCCTGGCCGTTTCCGACCGCTGACACGCTCACGACGTACGTGCTCGAGGGTGTCAGCCCGGTCAGGGACGTCCAGGACCCGTCGCCGACTGTGCGGACCGTGGTCACCCCAGCGCTGTTGTCGTACCGGATGACGTACCCGGACGCGCCCGCAGACTTGGACCACGAAATGTTCATCGTGGTGGTGGTGGCGGCCGTGACCGAAACATTCGCCGGAGCCAACGGGGCCCGGGGAGCCTCCGCAACCTGCATCGAACTCGAGATGGTCTGCGACCGGGCCGAACCGGACTCCTTGGCGGTCACCTGCAGGCCAACAGCGCCGGACACCGACACCGGGCAGGTGACCTGGGCGCTGGCGGAGGTCGGAGTCTGATAAACGTTCGAGACGACCACGACGCAGGACGCCGGGGTGGCCACCCAGCCGAACGTGGCAGGGGCCGAGGCGGAGACGGTGAACGTCCCCGGTTGGTTGTTTGCGACCACGCTGGTCGGGGCCATGGAGAACCTCGCCGTGAACGGCACCTCAGTGACCTGGACAGTGTGCGACCCGGTAGCGGTCTCCTGGCTCTGGCGATTGGTGGCGGTGACGGTTGGAGTCATCTGTCCGGAATAAGGGGCCGGACGGAGGAGGGGGAGAGGGGAGCCGGTGTTCGTGCTGGTCGCGCAGTCGGCAGCGAATGCTGCGCCGCTGAGCTTCCACTGATAGTCAGAACGCGCATAGAGGGGCCCACCGGACGGGGTCGCTGTGAACGTGACCGACGACCCGGAGGTGACCGACTCACGGCTGGCGGTGACGGCCACCGTGTACGCGGTCGTGGCGGTGTAGTCGCGGGTCGTCGTGAGAGTCTTCGGACTGCTCGTCGTCGAAACGGTGGCAGTCAATGTCAGGGTGCCCAGCCCGTCGGACGTCGGCTTGACGACGACGGTGTCCTGGTCGGCTCGGCTGATGATGGCGCCCTTGGAGTCCGTCCACGAGTAAGCAACAGTCTGGTCAGGCGGCGGGTCCTTGACGACGGCGGTGTACGTGTACTCGGTGCCGGTCTTGACACCGGTCGGGCCGACTATCGCCGCCGACGTCTGATACTGCTCCGTCACCGGGATTTGCAGGAGCACGCCCCCGTTCTGGTAGTCGGCAGACTCAGCCGTGACATTGATGGACAAGGTCTTGCCGGCCGACGCGTCAGGGCAGGTGATGGTCACCGAGGGGGTTTTCTGACCGGACAGGATGCAGGAGCCCCCATCGAAGGCGGTCCACGTCCAGGTGAGCGGGCCAACACCTGGGGCGGTGGCGGTGATGGTGGTGGGGACGTTCGCCCTGATTTCGGCCGGGGGAGTCACCACCGGGACAGGTCGGGCGCTGCGGTCCACTCGCACGTTCAGGGTGCGGCTCGTGGTCGGCAGAGTCGGGTTCGTCAGTGTGGCGACGACCGGGACCGTGCCGGTGGATGATGACGAGGGAAGCGCGAACACCGAGCAGTTCAGGACACCTCGGATTC
The DNA here is from genome assembly GCF_014378035.1 of Aeromicrobium sp. Classification (GTDB taxonomy): domain Bacteria; phylum Actinomycetota; class Actinomycetes; order Propionibacteriales; family Nocardioidaceae; genus Aeromicrobium. Next base: position 18,654 of record NZ_JACMOM010000029.1, read on the forward strand.
CCCACGTGCTGGACCCGCCGTCCTTCAGGGTGCATCCGGTGTTCCTCTGCGACCAGGAGACGGTGGTGCCCTCGGGCGCCCCGGTGATCAGTACGGACGCGTCCACACCGGTCATCGCAGGGGACGGGTTGACACTCATCTGCGCCGACGCCCACGGGTCACCGGGGTCGGCGACCGTCGTCAGGAACATCGAGTTCGCGGTGTTCCAGTTCGCTGCCAGGTATGAACCGGCTGGGGGTGCGACGTTGAAGTAGTCATCCTTGTTGCAGTCGAGCTGGAGTGCGGCACCGGTCTGCGAGCACACCGAACGCATCGGCATGCCGGATCCGTCGTCATAGCACATCGGGTCCCCAGCGTCGGTGCAGTGACCGTGAAGGGTGGCGTTCGGGGCGCCGCCCATGACACCGCCGAGTGTGTGGATGAGCTCGTGCGTCGTGACGGCTTGTGAGGAGTTGCTGAACCAGCAGATGGCGTCCACCCGCGCAACCGTCGGGATGTACCCGACGCCGCCGTTGTTGTAGTTGGAAGGCCCTGGGGTGACGTCTTGGTAGAAGTTGCCCAGACCGCACGTCCTGCCGCCCAGCCGGGTGCCTTCGGCGAATACGAGATACTTGTACAAGCCGTTGTTGTAGCCGGCAGACCTCAGCTGTTGCGACAAGGAGGCGTGGTCCGCGGACAGGCCGCCAGAGGCGAGGACGACCTCCTGGATGACCGGCTGGCAGGTGCTGTCGGAGTACCAGCGCACGCGCCGGCTCTGACCGGCCACCGCCGACCCATACGAAAACAGGTCGTCCACCTGGGCGACCTCGTTGAGGAACGACGCCCTCAGCTCCTCCATCCGCGACGTGTCGCCGGGCTCGCGTACGTACAGGACCTGAACCCTGCGCCCGTCTGTCCCGTCGCCCACACACGCTGGTGCCACATGGGCGGGGTACCCGGGGATGACGGAAGGTCCGGACGGAAAATATGACGATGACGACCGGGCGGTGGAGCTGGGCGGCGTCCCGTCCGTGGAGGTCTCCTCGGCGTCGATGCCGGACGCTTTGCGCAGGGAAGCCGTGTCGGTGGGGTCATCGGCGTGCACCCCGACCGGGAGGCCCTCCTCGTTGATCGTGACGAGTGCGGGTGCGCCGTCCCCGTCTGTAGCGGAGGTGGTGGCGGCGGATGCGGTGGCGGCCGGCAGAGCGGACACGAGTAGCAGGCTGGAGAGTGCGAGACCGAAAATGGTTCGAGCTGTTGCGGGCAACACGAGCGAAGGAATCCTTTCGGGACTTTCTTGAGGAAGGGGTGCCTGTGACTGTGCCCGCAGTCGGCCCCAGATCAGTGATGTGCTGTGAGTTGTGCTGCCGTGTTCGCGAACGCGCACCTAGGGTGACACGACAGCGGGTCACCGAGTAGCGGTTCGGGAGTACTGACCCCAACCAGGCGGATGTGCCTGCCCCAGCGCGCGGCGCCAGCACTGTCACAGTGGCGTTGTACTACGGCAGCGAGACCACCACCGACCCAGCCTCGTTCGACATCGACTCGGTCACTCGAAGGTGGTGGAGAACCACTTGCCTGTTGTCGTGAGGGTTCTCCGTGGGCACCGGCCCGCCGAGACCGCCCCTTCTGCGATACTCGCTCTCGGGCGTGGCGGAATTCTCCGGAAGGTTCTTCGGATCATTGTCGCTGTGTCCCGGGGCCCCTAGCTCAATTGGCAGAGCAGCGGACTTTTAATCCGCGGGTTGTCGGTTCGAGTCCGACGGGGCCCACCCGCAACCGCGACTGTTCCGATCTTGTCCGCGGCGTCACCGCTTGCAGCGGGGCCGCAGTTGTTGTCTGATTCCTGCATGCCTCAGCCTCAGCCAGAAGACGTGACAGACGCCGAGCGATGGATGGTGATCGGCGCTCGCCGCTGGCGTCGCACCGACCCGAGCCTGCCGACGGAGCTCGTCGACGCATTGAAGTCCCACCTCGGCAGAGGTCGCTCCGGCGTCCGCTCAGCGAAGCTACGTGACGACGAGGGCGGGGTCGTGATGGCGCGACGGCGCGTCGACCTCGCGAAGCATGGTCTCGGCGAACGGGGACCCGCGTGGTGGGACGACGATGGGGCAGCGCGTCTGCGTCGCGCGCATGAGGCCCTGACCAAGCCCGCCGACCTCGACGGGGAACGCTGATCCAAGCGGTCTTGACACCAGCCCTGGCTCACGGAACATCCGGTGATCGCGTGGAACGTCGTGCGGCCGACGGCATGGGCCGCACCGAGCAATGGCTGCTCGGTGCGGCCTGCAGCCTTCTCAGTCGGCGACGTAGAACATCCGCTTGTTGACGAACTCGTCCATGCCGAGCGGGCCGAGCTCGCGTCCGAAGCCCGAACGCTTGACGCCCCCGAAGGGCACCTCGGCACCTTCCCCAGCGGGTGTATTGACATTCGACATGCCGACGTCGAGCCGCTCGGCCATAGCCTTTGCGCGGGCCGGGTCTGTACTGAACACCGCACCGCCCAGTCCGTAGGTCGTGTCATTGGCCAGCGCAAGGGCCTCCTCGTCGCTCGAGACCGAATAGACCACGGCGACCGGACCGAACAGCTCTTCTCTGTACGCCCGCATGTCCTTGGTGATGCCGCTCAGCACCGCGGGTGAGTAGTACGCGGCGGGGCCTTCGCCCAGCTCTCCGCCGGCATGGAGCGTGGCGCCCTTGCTCACGGCGTCGTCGACCTGCTCGGCAAGGCTCTCCGCCGCCCTGCGCGACGACATCGGCGCGAAGGTGCCCTCGGTGTCCTCGGCCGGGTTGCCCGGGCGCAGGCCACGAGCGTGCTCGGTGAGCTTGGCAACGAAGCCGTCGAAGATGTCGTCCATCACGATCATGCGCTTGTTGGAGTTGCACGCCTGGCCCGTGTTGCCGATACGGGTCTCCCACGCGGTGGCAGCAGACTCGTCGATGTCGTTGCTGTCGAGGATCACGTACGGGTCGGAACCGCCGAGCTCAAGGACGCACTTTTTCAGGTTCTTGCCCGCCAGTGACGCCACGACGGCGCCGGCGCGCTCGGACCCGGTGAGCGAGACACCCTGGATGCGAGGGTCGGAGATGATCTGCTCGATCTGTGGGTGCGAGGCAAAGATGTTGACGTAGGCGCCGTGCGGCAGCCCGGCATCCTCCATGATCTGCTGGATCGCCAGGGCTGAACGGGGCACCGACTCAGCGTGCTTGAGGATGATCGTGTTGCCCAGCATCAGGTTGGGCGCCGCGAACCGTGCCACCTGGTAGAAGGGATAGTTCCACGGCATGATGCCCAGCAGCGGGCCGACGGGCAGCTTCTGCACCACGGCAGTGCCACCGGAGAAGGTCTTGATCGGCTGATCGGCCGCGAGGGTCGGACCCTCCGTCGCGAAGTAGCCGAAGATCTCACCGCTGAACTCGGCCTCGCCGACGGCCTCTGCCAATGGCTTACCCATCTCCTCGGTGGCGATCGCGCCAAGCTCGGCCGCGCGCTCGATGAACAAGGCGGACACGCGCTTGACGACCTCGGCGCGCTCGGCGATCGGCACGTCCTTCCAGATCGTGGAGGCCTCGTGCGCTGAGGTGATCGCCGCGTCGACTTCAGCGTCGGTCGCAGTGTCGAAGGTCTCGACCACCTCGCCTGTCGCGGGATTGACAACCTGGTAGGTCGGACTCGTGCTCGTCATCGCATTGCTCCTTCGGAAGGGTTCACGAAGAAGTCAAGCATGCGGCGGGGGCTTTGGCGTGTGCAGCCCGACGATCGCTTCGTCGACCGAGGCGAACAGATGGTCTTCACCGATGCGCTGCAGCAAGCCGCTGCGTTCGAGGCTGCCGCGGACGTGGTCGCCGGTCCTGGCCATCGCGAAGGTGATGCCGCGATGCTCGAGGTGGTCGAGCACCTGCCGCAGCGCACGACTGCCGGTGTAGTCAAGGTCGCTCATCCCGATGACGTCGAGCACGACGAGGTCGAGGGGTGCGTCGGCACGGTCGATCCCGGCGATCATCTCGGTGCGGAAGCGGATCGCGTTGGCGTACCAGAGAGGTGTCGCGAACAGGACCACGAGCACGCCTGGAGTGGGTGCCGCGCGATCGGCATCGTTGACCGGCGCCCAGCTCGTCGTCGCCGGTATACGACCCAGGACGTGCAGCTGCGGGCGTGCACTGAGGCGGGTCCGGTCGAGGATGGCCAGGGCGACGGCGACGCCGATGCCCTGCTCGACGCCGACGAGGGCGACGGTGAGCAGCGTGACCAGTGCGAGGGCGAGTTCGATGCGGTCGAACCGGGCGATGTCGATGATGTCCCCGACCCGGAACATGCGGAAGGCGACGATGATCAGGACCGCGGCGAGCGTTGCCAGAGGCAGGTTCTGGAGCAGACCGGCCGCCGGGATGAGCAGCACCACCGCAGCAGCAGCGGCGAGGCCGGCCACCTGTGAACGTCCCGACGCAAGGGCAACGGCCGCCGTCCGCGGCGGGCTCGCATTGACCGGGAACGCGCCGAGGAGACCCGCCAGCACGTTGCCGAACCCGACGCCGACGAAGTCACGGTTGACGTCGGCCTCGTGCCCTCCCCCACCGGCGAAGGCGCGCGTCGTCGCTGCGGTCTGGCTGACCACGACGAGCGCCACGACCACGGCCACCGGGATGACACTGCGCAGCGTCGACCACGACACGCCCGTCACTCCGATGTCGGGCGCACCGTGTGCCAGCGGGCCTAGCACCGTGACCCCGTGGCGCTCCAGGCCCAGGATGCCCACCCCGACCGTCGTCACGACGAGTCCTATCAACGCGCCCGGTATGCGGCGGTCGAGGCGTTCGGCGACGAACACGATCGCCAGCATTCCCACACCGATGCCCACCGCCGCGCCGCTGACCTCGTCGATGTGGCCGGCGACGAAGCGGAGCCGGTGCAAGGTGCTCCCGTTGACACCGGGAAGTCCGAGCAGGTCGGGCAGCTGGCGCACGACGATGATCACCGCGACCCCGGCGAGGAAGCCGCTGATGATCGGGGCGGACAGGAACTCCGCGATCCACCCGAGGCGCATGAGCCCCACGAGCGCCACGATGACCCCGACAGCGACGGCGAGGATGCCCACCAGCGCGATGTAGGACGACGAGCCCGCCACGGCCAGGCTGCCGATGCCGACCGCAAAGAGCGGGGCGATCGTCGAGTCGGCGCCGACCGACAGCTGTGGGCTGGACCCCAGCATCGCGAAGACCACCGTGGCGGCGATGAAGGCGTAGAGCCCGGTGACCGGTGGCATGCCAGCGAGCCGCGCCGTGGCCAGCTGTTCGGGCACGGCGATCACGAGAAGCGCGGCCGCAGCACCCAGATCGGCGACTGCCCACGAGCGTCGGTAGCCCCTCATCGACGTGAAGAGTGCGGGTGAGGGGCTCACCGGCCCATCATCGCTGCTGCGTCAACCCGCCAACGCCGATCGGCCGCGGTCCCCCTTTCGACGCCAGCATCGTCAGCCATGTCGCCTGCTCCTCGTCCGACAACCAGCTCTCATCCAGCATCAGGGCACGGACACGTGCGCGTCCGCTCCAAGGTCGATCGAGCTGTTCAGTTGCGGTCGAACACCTTCACGCCATCGACCCACGTCTGCGCGACCCGCGCCGACGCGATCTGGCTGCTGTCCATCGCGAGGATGTCGGCGTCGATCACGGCGAGGTCAGCAGCCTTGCCCACCGCGATGGTGCCCGTGGTCGTGTCGCGACGGCTGACCCACGCGCTACCGGACGTGTAGGCGTCAATGGCCTCGACCACGGTCAGCCCCTGCTCCGCCAGCAGCGGCTCGTACGTCCCTCCCGGCTCGGTCCGGTTGACCGCCACGTGGATGCCGAGCAGGGGGTCAGGCGACGAGACCGGCCAGTCGCTACCGAACGCGAGCCGTCCGCCCGAGCGCAGCAGCGACCCGAAGACGTACTGCTGCCCGCGGGCAGGCCCGCTGAGGAACGGCAGGGTCAGCCCCACCATCTGCTCGTCGTGACACGCCCACAACGGCTGCGCGTTGGCGGTGACGTCGAGCTCGGCGAACCGCGAGACGTCGTCCGGGTGCACGATCTGGATGTGCGCGAGGTGGTGCCGGTTGCCGCGCCTGCCGTTGACGGTGATCGCGTGCTCCACCGCATCGAGGCTGTCGCGGACCGCCCGATCGCCCAGCGCGTGCACGTGCACCTGGAAGTCGTGGGCGTCGAGCAGCTGGACGTAGCGGGCAAGATCGCCGGCCTCGATGAAGCTGAGGCCGTGGTTGTCGGTCGGTTCGCCGTGTCGGTCGAGGTACGCGTCGATGACCGACGCCGTGCACGTCTCGCAGACACCGTCCTGCATGATCTTGACGCTGCCGGCGTCGAACCCTGCCGACGCCGCCCGGGTGCGCCGCTCGAGCAGCTCCTCGATCTGTTCAGCCCCCCGTGCACGGTCCCACCACAGCGCTCCCACGACCTTGGCGGTCAGGCGTTCGCTCCCCTTCACCGACAGGTAGGTGTCGAGCGAGTCGGCCAGCCCGAGCCCCTCGCCCACGAGTGCGTCCTGCCAGCCGGTGATGCCGAAGGCGTGCAGGCGCGCCTGCGCCGTCAGCAGCGCGCTCTCGAGCTGGGCCGGCAGCGAGTCGGGGATCAGTGAACGTACGAGCTCCATCGCGCCCTCGTGCAGCGCGCCGGTCGGCTCGCCGTCGACGTCCCTCTCGATGCGTCCGTCGGCCGGGTCGGCCGTGGAGGCCGAGATGCCGGCGAGGCGGAGCGCGGCGGTACTGACCCACGCGCTGTGGTGGTCGCGGTTGGGCAGGAACACGAGCCGGTCACCCACCACCCGGTCAAGGGCGGCCGCCGTGGGCAGCCCACGGGGGAACGCCTCCATCGACCATCCGCCGCCGAGGATCCATGCATCATCGGGGTTGGCCAGCGAGTACGTCTCGATGATGTCGAGGTAGTCGGCAGCCCTCTCGCCACCCGACAGGTCGCACGAGCTCACCTCCAGACCGGCCTGCACCGGGTGGACGTGCGCATCGTGGAATCCGGGCAGCACCCATCGCCCGCCCAGGTCCACCGTCTGTGCCGACGCGTCAATGAGGTCGCTCATGCGCGACACGGGTCCCAGACCGGCGATGACACCCCCGCGCACCGCCATCGATTCGACACCGGCGGCCCCACGCCCATCGACATAGAAGTGCGCATTGGTCAGCAAGAGGTCCGACGACGAAATCCGAAGACTCATGCGCCCAATGTGACAGATTCCGTGGTCATACCCGTGGTCATCGTGAGAATCTGCTGAAAACCCTGCCAAAACCGACTCCATCCGCAACACTTATATGGTGATGAAACGTACGGAGGTCGACGGTGCAGAGCACTTCACGGCCTCTGCGCGCAAGGTCGTCGACTATCTCAATGCGCACATGCCGATCTTGGACTGGTCGGTGTCGCGCGTCGCCGGTGGTGAGCAGGTTCGTGTCCACCTGCATCGCGCCGAGATCACCGACATCGGCAATCGCCGTCCTTGGCACGACACCTTCTGCAGGCGCATGGTCAACGGGGCCGCGCGCGTGCTGGTCGACTCGCAGGCCGATCCGGACTACGCCGATCTGCCCGACGCCCAGGCCTTCCGCTCCTACGTGGGCTCGCCCATCACCGATGACGACGGCTCCGTCTTCGGGGTCCTGTGCGGGGTCGGCCGCGATGTCCTTGCCGGTCCTGATGCTGTCGATCTGGACCTCGTCGACCTGATGGGCGGCCTCCTCTCGTCGCAGCTCGCGATGGCGCGAGGTGCCGATCGCGAACGTCGTAACGCGCAGATGGCGGAAGCGCTCGCGCAGACTGACTCACTGACCGGGCTGACCAACCGGCGTGGCTGGGACCTGCTGGTGGCCGACGCGCAAGAACGTGTCGACGCCTACGGCGACCTTGTCGCGGTGGCCGTGATCGACCTCGACGGGTTGAAGGCGGTCAACGACGCCGAGGGGCACGGGGCCGGCGATGACGTGCTTCGCCGGGCTGGCAGCGCTTTGCGCTCCGTGGAGCAGCCTTCCGACCGGACCGCTCGCTACGGCGGCGACGAGTTCGCGATCCTCTCCAACAACGTCGCCAAGGCCGATCTCGACGCCCATTTCGCCGTCTTCATGCAGGCGCTCGCCGACCATGGTGTCAGCGCATCCATTGGCTACGCGTCGGTTGGCTCCGGCGTCATCGACCTGACCGACGCCTTCGCCAAGGCCGACGCCGTCATGTACGAGGCGAAGCACGAACGAAAGGCAAGCTGACCACGGTCGCTCACTCCCGAGCGCACGGACCTGTGGCCCCGTAACCTCGGGTGGTGCTCAACTCGGAGCGCCGTTGTGGGAGGTGAGTCGATGGACGCCGGTCTGGTCTACCTCCTGGGCGGTGCAGCGCTGCTCCTGGCGGTCGTTCTTCCCTACGCGTTGCGAACGGCTGCGCTCTCGGCGCCCATCGTCCTGCTGGGAGTGGGGGCTCTCGTGGGTCTGCTGCCGTCGACGGAAGGCGTCAACTTCTCGCCCTTGGCACATCGCGCATTCACCGAGCACCTCACCGAGTTCACTGTGATCATCGCCCTGATGGGTGTGGGCCTCGCGCTCGACCGTCCGCTCAGTCTGCGGTCGTTCACGTCATGGCGGCGGTGGGGAGCCACCTGGCGCCTGATCATCGTGGCCATGCCGCTGTCGATCGCCGGGGTCGCGCTCCTCGGGTGGTGGTTCATGGGACTCGCCCCCGCGGGGGCCCTCCTGCTGGGTGCGGTGCTCGCACCGACCGACCCGGTGCTCGCGTCCGACGTGCAGGTCGAGGGTCCGACGACCGCCGCGGACGACGTCGAAAAGATCGATGAGACCGACGAGGTGCGGTTCGCGCTCACCTCGGAGGCCGGACTCAACGACGGCATGTCGTTCCCCTTTGTGCAGGCAGCAATCCTCATCGCCGGCACGGGGACGGTTGCCGAGTGGGGGCCCACCTGGCTGGCATGGGATCTGGTCGGCAAGGTCGTCGTGGGCAGCGCCCTCGGCATCGCCATCGGCTGGATCCTGGCCAAGACGGCGTTCGGGTCGAGCCGGCCGTCGCTGCGCACCTCTGAGTCCGGCGAGCCCCTGCTCGCGCTCGCTGCGGTCCTGCTCTCGTACGGGGTGACAGAGGTTGCGCACGGCTACGGCTTCCTCGCGGTCTTCGCCTGCGCCATGACCCTTCGCTCGGCCGAGCGTGGCAGCGATTACCACGCGCTGATGCATGAGGTCATTGAGCGGCTCGAGCGGCTGCTGACCCTCGTCGTCCTGCTGCTGCTCGGCGTCGCCCTCACCAACGGGCTTCTCAGCGGCCTGACGGTGCCAGCAATCGCGGTGTCCGTGCTCCTCGTCCTGGTCGTGCGCCCTGCGTCGGGCCTCCTTGCGCTCACGATCGGGCCGCGACGGGTGAAGGACCGCGTCGGACAAAGCACCCTCGGCCCGCGTGAACGTGCTGCGACCGCCTTCTTCGGCGTGCGCGGCATCGGCTCGATCTATTACCTGGCCTACGCGGCGGGGCACGCCGACTTCGACCAGCTGCCACTCCTGTGGTCGACCGTCGCGTTCACCATCACGCTGTCGGTCGTGCTGCACGGCATCACCGCCACGCCGGCGATGCGTTGGCTGGACGCCAAGCGCGACTCCCTGCACTGACCCCCCGGCTTGAGATGTTCCGCTCACCGGGGCGGCACAGGTACGTTCAAACCCCACATCTGGGACCCGGGGTGGGCGGTACCGTGCTCACATGTCAGCCCTGCGGAGCCCCTGGCTCATGGCCTTCGGAACGGTCTCGGTCATCCACCTGGTGCTCAACGGTGCCGATGCCTCGCCGTGGGACAGCATCACCAAGTGCCTCATCGCCCCGCTGCTGGCGGCGTGGGTCGTCGAGCAGCACGGACCTCGGCTGCTGGTCGTCGCACTGGGCTTCTGCTTCCTCGGTGACCTCTTCCTCGAGCTCGGCGACCTGTTCATCGTCGGGATGGCCTCCTTCGCCGCCGCGCACGTCTGCTTCATCACCTTCTTCGTACGACGCGGCGCCCTCGACCAGCTGAGACGCAGACCGTGGATCCTGGCCGTGTACGTCATTGCCGCGATCGGGCTCGTCGCCTGGTGCTGGGGCGGCCTCGAGAACGGTCTCAAGGCGCCGATCCCCGTCTACGCGGCACTGCTCGTCGGCACTGCGGCCACGTCGCTCGCCACCGACGTGCGGGCCGGCGTCGGAGGGATGCTCTTCCTGCTCTCGGACGGCACCATCGCGCTCGCGGAGGCCGACCGCATCGACAAGGAAGCCACGACCACCGGGCTGGCGATCATGGGCCTCTACATTCTTGCGATCTTCCTTCTCACGACCGGCATCCTCAACCGCGAGAAGGCGACCATCGCGGCCGGGCCGGGCTTCGACCCGACCAGGCGCACCGACTGCTGGCCGAAGCTCCCAGCACACCTCGCGTAGCCTGAACGACGTGCCGAAATCTGATCGCCCGTACCGGACGGTGGTGCGGATCTTCGGGATGTTGTTCCGCCTGATGGGCTACCGCTTCGACGTGCGCGGCATCGAGAACCTTCCCACCAGCGGGCCCGCCGTCGTCGCGGGCAACCACATCGGGTTCCTCGACTTCACCTTCATCGGCTACGCGGCGCGGCCCCGCAAACGTCTGATCCGGTTCATGGCCAAACGCGCCGTCTTCGACCTCCCGGTCGTCAGCTGGCTCATGCGGGCAATGGGACACATCCCGGTCGACCGCACGTCGGGCTCGCGCGCTTACCGGCAGGGGCTTCGGCTGCTCGACGAGGGGCAGCTCGTCGGAGTCTTTCCCGAGGCGACGATCAGTCGGTCGTGGCTGCTCAAGCCGTTCAAGCGGGGGGCGGCCGGGCTCGCCGCCAACCGCGGGGTGCCGCTGGTCCCCGTCGTCGTGTGGGGCGGTCACCGCATCTACACCGTCGACGGACACCGCACGCTGCGTCGTCGCATGCCGGTGACGATCGCCGTCGGCGAGGCTCTTCTTCCGGCGGACGGCGAAGGGGTGGACGAGCTGTCGGCCCGGCTGCACCTGCGCATGGAGGCGCTGCTCGACGAGGCCATCACCGCTTACCCCGACACCCCGCGGGACGACGACGACCGGTGGTGGCTCCCGCACGACCGCGGTGGCACCGCACCCGACCCCGAGACGGCGGCGGTGCTCGACCGCGAGGCCGTCGCACGCATCGGCGACAGCTTCGAGTGAGCCGACCCCGTCCCAGTCCTGTCCGCCAATCTCAGGAGCCCGCATGACGTACCACCGGACGACACCCGTGACCGCGGGCGACCTCATCTTCGACGTGCGCCAAACCGGCCCTGACGACGGCGAACCCGTCCTGCTGCTGCACGGATTCCCCGAGACGTCGCTGTCGTGGTCGGCCGTCGCACCCCTGCTCACCGACGCTGGGTTGCGCGTCTTCGCGCCCGACCAGCGGGGCTACTCGCCCGGGGCCCGGCCCACCGAGGTGTCGGACTACGCCCCCGACGTCCTCGCCGGTGACGTCGTCGCCCTCGCCGACTCGCTGGGCCTCGACACGTTCCACCTCGTGGGGCACGACTGGGGCGCAGCCGTCGCCTGGTGCGTGGCCGCCCAGCACCCCGGCCGACTGCGGAGCCTGACAGCGGTGTCGGTGCCGCACCTCGCGGCGTACGGCGCTGCGTTGCAGAGCGATCCCGACCAGCAGCAGCGTGCGTCGTACATCGGGCTGCTCCGTCAGGTCGGCAAGGCCGAGGAGCTCCTGCTCGCCGACGACGGTCGCCGGCTCATCGCGATGTACGGCGACGATGTACCGACCCAGCAGGTCGCTGCATACGTCGCCCACCTGTCGGAGCCGGGTGCCCTCACCGCTGCCCTCAACTGGTATCGCGCCATGACCAATGACCTGTCGTCACTGCCGACGGTGCAGGTGCCGACGACCTTCGTGTGGAGCGACGAGGACATGGCGATCGGCCGCCTCCCGGCCGAGCAGTGCGGTGACTTCGTCGACGCGGACTACCGTTTCGTCGAGCTCTCGGGCATCAGCCACTGGATCCCGGAGCAGGCACCCGCCGCCTTGGCAGAAGCCATCATCGCCCGCACGAGGGACTAGCCCCACCGGGTGGGACTGGAGAAAGTGGTGGGTCGGTCAGTGGACGAGCACTGACGCCAAGGGCCAGCCGTGCCGGTCGTCGAGGGTGCGGCCGACCGTGCGCGCGTAGGTGTTCCAGTCGTCGGCGCGCGCGGCATACCACTCACGCTGGCGCTGCATCAGCTCGGCGAGGCTGCTGAGCGCGACACCGGGGTGACGGGCACCGATCTCGTTGGCGATCTGCCGCGCCGCGCGGGCATCGGCAGTCGCCTCGTGGGCGTTGTCGAGCGACACCGTGTAGTAGGCGGCGACGTCGACGAGCCGGCGTGGGCCGAGACCGCCCCGTTCGATGCCCCAGTCGATGACGTAGGGGTCGACGACGAGCAGCCGGTCCCAGTCGGGCTGTGGCAGGCCCCAGCGGGTGGCCTCGGCGTGGAGCATCGTGAGGTCGTAGGCGGCGTTGTAGACGACGAGGCCGACGCCGCGGTCGATGAGGGACTGGACCCAGTCGATCACGATGCCGACACCGACAACAGGGCTCGGCGCGGCGGCCAGGATGGCGTCGGTGAGGCCGTGGACCTCCGCCGAGGAGGGCGGGACCGGGATGCCGGGGTTGACCAGCCCGGCGATCTCGCCGCCGTCATCACCCAGCAGGGCATAACTGAGCACGCGGTCGGTGATCGGGTCGACGCCGGTGGTCTCGAAGTCGAGCGACGCCAAGGCCACCTGGTGCCAGCCGGCATGGGCGCCACGCGCCGGTGGGGTCGGGGAGCATGGAAGGCAGATCGTGCGCCAGGTGCCGGGAACACCGATCAGCTGGCCTTTGCCGACCGCGACGGGTGTGCCGCACTCGCTGCACCCGCCTGCGTACTTGTTGAGTCTCACGACGTACCTCCTGGACGTCACGGTAGCCGCCGGTCCGGACAGACAAGCGACGCGATGCACGAGCGGTGGAGACGTGTCCACGACTCCCCTGCCAGCACTGGCGGGACTACCGCGAGATCGACCGACCGGAGCCGAACCGTGCCCTGTCGGCTTCAGCGGCGCGGAACGCCCGGGTAGACCATCATCTAGTGGCGCGCCCCCGCCACCAGCGCGCGGAACAGGCCAGCATCGTCCTGCGTCTCGGGATGCCATTGCACGGCCAGCCAGAACGACCTCGACGGATCCTCGACGGCCTCGATGGTGCCGTCGAGGGCGTGGGCCGACTCGACGAGACCCGGATGCTCGCGCACCGACTGGTGATGGTGGCAACGCACCGTCGCCTTGTCTCCCACCGCGCGAGCCACCGAGGTTCCGGGCACGACGTCAACCTCGACGGTGCCGAAGAGGTCTTTGCCCGGGGAGTGCAGCTCGCTGCCGACGACATCGGGTGTGTGCTGGTCGAGCGTGCCGCCGGCGTGCACCGCCATGACCTGCATGCCGCGGCAGATGCCGAGCACCGGCAGATCGGCAGCCGCCGCAGCATCGAGCAGGGCAAACTCCCACGAGTCGCGGTCCTCGCGCCAACCGGTCGTGCTCTCGTGCGCCTCGTCGGCGTAGCGGTGCGGGTCGACGTCCGCTCCGCCAGCGATGATGAGCCCGTCGAGGCGCCCGATCACCGATGCCGCGGCGGACAGGTCGCCCGGGGGAAGCAGCCCCGCCACGCCGCCGGCCGCCTGCACAGAACGCGCATAGACGACATGCAGCAGGTCGGCGGGCTCGTCCCACACCCCCCACCGCGCCCGCTCGCGGTAGGTGGTCACACCAATGACAGGCCGAACAGCTGCACTCACAGCGGTGTCACGTAGGCCCCGGAGATACCGCCGTCCACGAGGAACGTCGAGGCGGTGATGAAGCTCGACTCGTCCGAGGCGAGGAACAGCACCGCGTTGGCCATCTCGACCGGTTCGGCGAAGCGGCCGACCGGCACATGGATGAGCCTGCGTGCAGCCTTCTCCGGATCAGTGGCGAAGAGCTCCTGCAGCAGGGGTGTGTTGACCGGTCCCGGACACAGGGCGTTGACCCGCACGCCCTCGCGGGCGAACTGCACACCGAGCTCACGCGACATCGACAGCACGCCACCCTTGGAGGCCGAGTACGAGATCTGCGACGTCGCGGCACCCATCACCGCGACGAACGACGCGGTGTTGATGATCGAGCCCTTCTTCTGTTCCAGCATGTAGGGCAGTGCCGCCTTGCAGCACAGGTAGACGCTGGTCAGGTTGACGTCCTGCACACGCTTCCACGCCTCAAGATCGGTGTTCAGGATCGAGTCGTCCTCCGGCGGGGAGATGCCGGCGTTGTTGAACGCGACGTCGACCGAGCCGTAGGTGTCCTTCGCCGTCCTGAACAGTGCGTCGACCTCATCTTTGTCGGTGACGTCGACGTGGACGTAGGTGCCGCCGACCTCCTTCGCGATGTCGGGACCCTTGGAGTCGTCGAGGTCGCCGATGACGATCTTGGCGCCCTCCTCGGCGAACCGTCGCACCGTCGCGAGACCGATGCCCGAACATCCGCCGGTGATGACGGCGGTCTTGCCTGCGAGGCGTCCAGCCATGATTCCTGCTTTCCGTGATGGTGATCTCGATACACCCGCTCGTTCTTCACGGGCGCTCGATCAGCGAGTACGTGGGGGTCTAGTCGTGGGAGATGAAGATGTTCTTGACGTCGGTGAACGAGTGCGGTGCGTCGGGTCCGAGCTCACGTCCGAGCCCCGACTGCTTGAACCCTCCGAACGGGGTCCAGTAGCGCACCGAGGCGTGCGAGTTGACGCTGAGATTGCCTGCCTCGACGGCGCGAGAGACGCGCAACGCACGCCCGACGTCGCGGGTGTAGATCGACCCCGAGAGGCCGAACTCCGTGTCGTTGGCGAGCTGGACGGCCTGGGCCTCGTCGTCGAAGGGCATCACCGCGACGACCGGCCCGAAGATCTCCTCTCGCCAGACGGGCTGCTGCGGGTCGTCGGCCAGGACGACGGTGGGGGCGAACCAGAATCCCGGTCCGTTCGGCGCAGAACCGCTGAACGCGACCTCGGTGCCCTCGACGTAGCCCTGCACCGTCGACCTCTGCGTTGCCGAGATGAGTGGGCCCATCTCGCTGGAACGGTCGGCGGGGTCGAGCACCCTGACGCCCTTGACGGCGGGCTCCAGCAGCGACACGAACTCGTCGTACGCCGAGCGCTCGACCAGGATGCGCGACCGCGCGCAGCAATCCTGACCGGCGTTGTCGAACACCGCGCCCGGCGCGGCAGCAGCGGCCTTCGCGATGTCGGCGTCGGCGAAGACGATGTTGGCGCTCTTGCCACCGAGCTCGAGGGTCACCCGCTTCACCTGCTCGGCGCAGCCGGCCATGATCTTCTTGCCCACGTCGGTCGAGCCGGTGAAGCACACCTTGCGGACGGCCGGGTGCGTCACGAAGCGCTCGCCCACGATCGAGCCCTTGCCGGGGATGACGGTGAGCACACCCTCGGGCAGCCCGGCTTCAAGCCCCAGCTCGCCGAGGCGGATCGCAGTCAACGGTGTCAGCTCGGCCGGCTTGAGGACGACGGTGTTGCCCGCCGCGAGCGCGGGTGCGAAACCCCAGCCGGCGATCGGCATCGGGAAGTTCCACGGCACGATGATGCCCACGACACCGAGCGGCTCGTGGAACGTCATGTTGATGCCCCCGGCGACCGGGATCTGGTGGCCCGTGAGCCGTTCGGGCGCTGCAGAGTAGTAGTGCAGCACGTCGCGGACGTTGCCCGCCTCCCACGTCGCATTGCCCCACGTGTGCCCGGAGTTGCGCACCTCCAGCTCGGCGAGCTCCTCGATGTGCTCGTCGACGACCGCGGCGAAGCGTCGCAGCAGCCGGGCCCGCTCACCGGGCGCGACGTCACGCCATGCCGGGTAGGCGTCGGCGGCCTTCGCGATGAGGGCATCCGTCATGGCGAGGTCGGACATCTCGACCTCGGTGACGTCTTCTTCGGTCGCCGGGTTGACGACGGTGTAGCTGCTGCTCACGTGATCTCCTCGTCGCGCCCCCGCTGGGAGTGACGCTCTTGTGGTCTTGACCGGCGTGTCGCAACAAGAGCGTCACTCCCAGCGCGGACGGGACAGGTTGGCGTGGGTCTGGTCACAGGCGCTCGAACCCCCGCCGCCGCTCCCAGTCGGTCACGGCTGCGTCGTAGGCGGCGAGCTCGACGTCGGCCATGTTGGTGTAGTGGTCGACGACCTCCTCGCCGAAGACCGCCCTCGCCAGCGCCGAGCCGGCCCACGCCTCGCGGGCCTCGCGCAAGGTGGTGGGCACCTTGGCCTTGTCGGACGTGTAGGCGTTGCCGGTCTGCTCCGGCTCGAGCTCCAGCGCGTTGGCGACGCCGTGCATGCCACCGCCCAGCATCGCGGCGAGGGCGAGGTAGGGGTTGGCGTCACCGCCGGGCACACGGTTCTCGAGCCGGGCGCTGGGTCCGTGACCCACGAGACGCACGGCGCACGTGCGGTTGTCGAGCCCCCACGCGATCGCGGTCGGCGCGAACGAGCCGCCGGCAAATCGCTTGTACGAGTTGATGTTGGGCGCGTAGAGCAGCGTGAAGTCGCGCATCGTCGCCAGGATGCCGGCGATGAACTGGTCGTAGACCGGCGTCCGTCCGCCCCGCCCCTCATCGAGCCCGTCGTCCCAGAACACGACCCCACCGTCGGCACCCCTCAACGACAGGTGGATGTGGCAGGAGTTGCCCTCACGCTCGTTGTACTTGGCCATGAACGTCAGTGCCTTGCCGTGAGCCGAGGCGATCTCCTTGGCCACGGTCTTGTAGACGGCGTGGTTGTCTGCGGTCACCACGACGTCGTCGTAGAGGAACCCGATCTCGTGCTGCCCGAAGTTGCACTCGCCCTTGGCGCCCTCGACGTTCATGCCGGCCGCATACATCGTGTTGCGGATGTCGCGCAGCAGCGGCTCCACCCGGGTCGTGCCGACGATCGAGTAGTCGACGTTGTACTGGTTGGAGGCGGGCAGGTCCTGATAGTTGGCGCTCCACGCCTCCTCAAAGGTCGTGTCGAACAGGATGAATTCGAGCTCGGTGCCCGCCAAGGCGACGAATCCGGCATCGGCGGCCTTGTCGACCTGCGCCTTCAGGATCGTGCGCGGCGACTGCGACACCGGCGTGTGGTCGAGCCAGACGAGGTCGCACTGCACCATGGCCGTGGCAGGCAGGTGGGTCAGCAGCCGGATCGTGTCGAAGTCCATCGCGAACTCCATGTCGCCATAGCCCTTTTCCCACGACGACATCGCGTAGCCGTCGACCGTGTTCATGTCGACGTCGACGCTCAGGAGGTAGTTGCAGCCCTCGGTGCCCTGCTCGACGACGACGTCGAGGAAGTAGCGCGCATGCAGACGTTTGCCCTGCAGCCGACCCTGCATGTCGGTGAACGCGACGATGACGGTGTCGACGTGCCCCTCGGTGATGTGGACCCGGAGCTGCTCGAGGCTCAGCAGCCGTGAATTGCGCGCCTTGTCAGTCATAGACATCCTCTGCTGGACGGAGCTTCTCTCCCGACGGATCATAGAGCGACCCCAGCGTCACCCGGGCGGAAACGCGGCGGCCACCGACGTCGAGCGTGTAGTCGCCCGACCGGACGTACGCAGCATCGGCCGTCACACCATCAGGTGCGTTGACCCAGGCAAGGCCGACACCGGCGCCGATCGTGGCACCCCAGGCGCCTGACGTCGCCTGCCCCACGGCGACCCCGTCGCGCACGAGCAGCTCGCCTCCCCACACCATGACGTCTGCGTCGTCCGAACTGTCCGGGACGATGGCGAACGAGACCAAACGACGCGAGGGGCCCGCTGTCTTGGCCTTCTCGACCGCATGGCGCCCGAGGAAGTCGATGGGGGTCGAGAGCTTGCAGGCGAAGCTGAGCCCCGCCTCGACCGGATCGACCTCTGGCGTCAGCTCGCGACCGAACGCGCGGTAACCCTTCTCGAGCCGCATCGCCTCGATCGCGTAGTAGCCGGCGTCGACGATCCCCAGGTCTGCACCGGCCACCTTCAGCGCGTCGTACACCGCGAGGGCGTTGTCATTCAGGACGTAGAGCTCCCAGCCGAGCTCACCGACGTAGGTGATGCGGGTGGCTCGAACCGTGGCGCCGGCCAGCTCGACCTCATGGCTGGCACCGAACGGGAAGGCATCGTCGCCGAGGTCGGCGTCCGTCACCCGTGAGAGCAGCTCGCGCGAACGGGGCCCCATGAGGCCGAAGACCGACATCGTCGAGGTGACGTCCCTGATCTGCGCGTCAAGGCCCGCCGGCAGGTGGCGGCGAATCCAGTCCTGGTCGCGCTCGGTGGTCGCAGAGCTCGCGACGAGGAAGTACTGGTCCGCTGAGATGCGGGTGACCGTGAGGTCCGACTCGTAGCCGCCTCGCTCGTTGAGCAGGGCTGTGTAGACGGTCTCGTCGTTCGCCACGGCGACGTCGTTGCTGCAGATCCATTGCAGTGCAGCTTCGGCATCGACACCGTGCACGACGTACTTGGAGAAGGACGTCTGGTCGAAGATCGCGACGTCCTTGCGGCACGCCCGCTGCTCGGCGGCCGACCAGGGCATCCAGTTCTGCCGCCCCCATGCGTACTCGATCGCGGGGTCCTGCCCGGCCGGAGCGAAGA
Source organism: Aeromicrobium sp. (assembly GCF_014378035.1). Classification (GTDB taxonomy): domain Bacteria; phylum Actinomycetota; class Actinomycetes; order Propionibacteriales; family Nocardioidaceae; genus Aeromicrobium. The sequence continues at coordinate 37,340 of NZ_JACMOM010000029.1, forward strand.
AGTTGGCGCGTTCCCATCCCATCTTGCTGCCGAACCCGGCATTGGCCTGCGCCAGACGGTCGTGGACCGGCGACTGCCGCAGCGGTCGGGCCGTGTCGTACTCGCGGTTGGGCCACGGCACCGCGTAGTGCAGGCCGAGCACCTCCGTGACCCGCTCGCGGAGGTAGCTGACGTCATTCTGGAACGGCGCGAACCGGCGGATGTCGACCGCCAGCAGGTCGATCGTCGGCTCCCCCTCGAGAATCCACTCGGCGAGCGCACGACCCGCGCCGCCCGCCGACGCGATACCCACGGAGTTGAAGCCTGCGCCGACGAAGAAGCCCCGCACCGCGGGTGCCTCGCCGAGGATGAACTGGTTGTCGGGCGTGAAGCTCTCGGGCCCGTTGTAGAACTTGCGGATGCCCACCTCACGCAAGGCGGGTATGCGCTCGAGCGCGCTGTCCATCAGGATCGCGAAATGGTCCCAGTCCTCGCCGAGCAGCTGGAACTCGAACGGGTAGGGGATCTGGTCGGGCGACACCCACGGCTTGGCCTCGGGCTCGAAGCCGCCGACCACGAGCCCGCCGACCTCCTCCTTGAAGTAGGTGTAGCCGTCGGGGTCACGCAGGATCGGCAGGTCAGGTCGGACGCCCTCGATCTGGTCGGTGACGACATAGAAGTGCTCGGCGGAGTGCAGCGGGACGGCCACACCGATCTTTGCGGCGAGGTGGTGTGCCCACTGGCCGGCACAGTTGACCACGATGTCGGCCTCGATGTCGCCGCGGTCGGTGCGCACGCCCGTCACGGCACCTCCCGCCACGAGGATGTCTGTGACCCGCACGTGCTCCGCGACCTTGGCGCCGCGCATCCGGGCGCCGCGGGCGAGGGCCTGGGTGAGGTCGGTCGGGTTCGCCGTGCCGTCGCCGGGCAGCCAGATGCCGCCGACGAGGTCGTCGATCTCCAACAGCGGGTAGTGGTCGCGGGCTTGCTCAGGAGTCAGCAGCTGACACTCGAGGTCGTACGCCTGCGCGGTGGCGGCGGTGCGTCGAAGCTGCTCCATGCGGTCGGCGGTGCGAGCCACCGTGACACCTCCGCACCGCTTGAAGCCCGAGCTCAGGCCGACCTCGTCCTCGAGCTGCTCGTACAGGGAGGCGCTGTACTGCACCAGCGTCGTGCCACTCTGCGTGGCGCGGAGCTGACCGACCAGACCGGCCGCGTGCCATGTCGTGCCGCACGAGAGCTCACCCTGCTCGAGCAGGACGACGTCGGCCTCACCGCCACGGGTCAGGTGATAGGCAACGCTCGTGCCGACGACACCGCCGCCGATGATGACGATGCGCGCCCGTGCGGGAAGCGTCGTCATCGCCCGCCACCCGTCGTGCCCGCCGCCGTCGACAACCAGGTATCGAAGTGTGGCGACCGGAAGTCGGCGACAGCCATGTCGAAGCGTTCCTGGCCCCACCCCCGGAAGTCGAAGTCGTCGTCGAGGGTGGCGGCCTGGATGAAGCCCCACAGCGACCAGCCGTAACGCGACGTCACCGCGCCGAGCCTCGCCCGCGCGAGCAGGACCGGCGACTCGTGACCCACGTACGACGTCACGAGCTCGGCAAGGTGGTCGTCGTCGAGGCCGCACTCGGTCCAGATGTTGCCGAGCTCGAAGAACGGGTCGTTGTTGCCCGAATACTCGTAGTCGATCAACCAGAGCTTGTCGCCGTCGTCGACGAAGTTGCCGGCGAGCAGGTCGTTGTTGCACGGCACGGTCGGCACGGGGCTGACGGCGAGCGCCGCCTCGATACGGGCGAAGTCGGCGCCGAACATCCCGAAGTCGGGTGGGAAGGGGAATCCTCGCTCGACGCACGTCCGGAGGTAGAAGCCCTGCCGCGCGAACATGTCGAAGTCATTGGCGAAGCGGGGTCCGGAATGGAGGGCGCGACAAGCTTCGGCAACACGCGGCAGAGTGCCGGGCTCGCGCAGATCGGCGTCGACGAACGTGCGACCGTCGATGTAGCCGATGATGAGCACGCCCAGCTCGGGACGGAACTCCACGAACGGCGCACCGACACCGGCCAGTTCGGCGGCCCTGGTGTTGAACGACTCCGCCTCACGGTCGATGCCCAGCAGCCTCGTGTCGCTGCGGTTGCACCTCACGACGAAGACTCCGTCAGGGGTGGTCACCTTGACGTTGCGGTTGGTGAGACCACCGGGGAGCTCCTCGACCGAACGCGGGCGACCGGCGAGGCTGGGGATCCGGTTTAGCACCGCGTCGACGTCAGCCATGGGAGGAGCCTAGCCGCGTCAACGACTTAAGGTCTAGACTCTACCGCGCGAAACAGTCTGTGCCTCAGTCCGCGGGCTCGATCGAGAGCCCCGTCGCCATGTGCGGGTCGAGCCCGGTCTTCAGGCTGATGCGCGTGCGGTCGGAGCGGTAGCGATCGTGGGCGAACTCGACCGGCACCCCCGACACGGTCGATGCCTTCCGCGTCACGAGCATGACTGCCGCGCCGGCTTCGATGCCGAGCAGCTCGGCGTGGTCTGCCGAGCAGATCTCGGGCTCGAGCCACTCCTGCGCATGGTGAGGGGCCAGGTCGTAGTGCTGTCGCATCAGGCCGTAGAGCGAACCCGTGAGCCGCCGATCGAGCAGGCCTGGAAACAGGTGAGCCGGCAGGTAGGTCTCCTCCAGCGCCAGTGGCTGACGGCGAGCCGACCGCACGCGTACGACCTCGAACACGTCTTTTCTGCTGCCGAGCTCGAGCGCCTCGGTGATGTCGGCCGACGCCTCGACAAGTCCGGCGCGGATGATGCGCGCGCCGGCGCGGACGTTGGCCCGGCGCATCTGCTCGGTGAAGCCAGGCAGCCCCGACAGGTCGACCGCGACCTTGGGCTCACGGATGAAGTTGCCACCTGACCGTCCGCGCTTGCGCTCGATCCACCCCTGCGCCTCGAGGGAGCCCAGAGCCTGCCGCAGGGTCATGCGGCTCACACCGATCGAGGCGGCCAGCTCTTCCTCGGGTGGCAGCTTGTCGTCGGTGTGGATCTTGCCGACGCCGATGCGATCAAGGAGCCAGGCGCTGATCCGGGCGTGCGACGGGTCGTCGGTCGACGACGAGAGGTCGGGCTTGTCGCCCAACGCCTCGCCGTCGACCTCGAGATTTCTCACGCGCATGACCGTATCCAACGCCTCACCGTTAGTCGTCGAACGCCTCCATGACGGCCTTGTCGATCGTGTGCTTCGGCCCCGTGAACCAGTTGCGGGCCGACGCGAACCACCAGATCGTCAGGACGAGGAGCGTCCCGCCGGTGAGGATCGGTGCATAGTTGACGAACTTCCACGAGAAGTCCGCGTTGCCCGGAACGGCTGCCGGCGTGAACGGAAGGATGAAGTAGATCGAGATGATGATGATCTCGGCGCAGGCCACCAGGTTCATCCACTTGTACTTCTTGCCGTTGTTCCACGTGCCGGGCACGAAGGCATCGCCCATCCTCCAACGCAGGAAGATCGGGATGAGGAAGGCCAGGTAGAGGCCGATGACCGCGACCGAGACGACCGCGTAGAAGGCGATCGGCACGGGAGCCCCACCGATGTCGACCTGGATCAGCGCCGGCAGGGTGATGATCACGCCGATGATGGCCACCAGGACGACCGCGTTCGCCGGAACCTTGGACGCCGTCACCTTGCACCACAGGTGCGAGGCGGGGATGGCGCCGTCGCGACTGAAGGCGAAGGTCATGCGTGAGGCGCTGGTGAGGCAGGCGACCAGGCAGAAGAACTGTCCGGCCACAGAGATGGCGAGCACGATGACGTGCCAGCCCTGTCCGAGCGCCTGCCCGAAGATCAGGTCCACGCCGCCTCCGCCCTTCGTGACCGCGTCCTTGTCCTGGACCGCGAACAGGAAGGCGAGCAGCAACACCCAGCCGCCGATGGCCGAGTAGGCGATCGAGCGCCAGATTCCCTTCGCCGCAGCCTCTGACGCTCCGTGGGTCTCCTCGGAGAGATGCGCGGACGCATCGAACCCCGTGATCGTGTACTGCGTCAGCAGGAACCCGAGCGGGAGGACGAGGAACCAGTAGGTGCCGTTGTTCATGGCACCCTCGGCGTAGCCGGAGTTGTTGACCTTGCCGCCGAACACCTCACTGATCGCCATGTGCGTCTTCGGGACGAAGGCCAGGATCAGCACGATGACCGCGACGCCACCGACGTGCCACCACACCGAGATGTTGTTGATCACGGCAAGGAGGTGTCCGCTGAAGATGTTCAGGCCCGCCGCCACGATCAGAATGATCACGAAGAGCACGAAGACCGTCCCGAGCCCGGAGCCGTCCGCCCACGAGGCGCTCACGGTGTCGAGCGTCAGGTCGAGGAAGGTCGCGCAGCCGTAGGCCACCGACGCCGTCACCGCGAGCAGGCCGATCAGGTTGAGCCAACCGGTGAAGAAACCTGCCGCCGGGCCGCCCATCTTGGAGGCCCACCAGTAGATGCCACCGGAGGTTGGATATGCCGAGACGAGCTCGGCCATCGTGAAGCCGATGATCAGGATGAAGATCGAGATGATCGGCCAACCCCAGGAGATCGCGACCGGCCCACCGTTGTTCCACGCCTGACCGAAGGTCGTGAAGCATCCCGCCAGGATCGAGATGATCGAGAACGAGATGGCGAAGTTCGAGAAGCTCGACCACGATCGGTTGAGCTCCTGCTTGTAGCCGAGCGACGCAAGGTGCTGCTCGTCAGCGCTGAGTTTTTCTGTCATGAAGTGACCCAACTCTCAGAAGAAGTTGGTGCATGCTAGCGCGCCACGCCGCATGCATCTAGACCTTTGAAGCAATCGTCTCGATGAGTTCACACCCCCGAAACCGCAGCACCCCCCGGCAGACCCAGCTCGATTCGTCGTTGCTCTGGTGCGGCCGCTCCAGCTCGTCGCGCTCCCCGCGGAGCTTCTTGACCTGGTTTTTGCGATGCTTCATCGCGATGTGTCAGGCCGTCGTCCCGCTTGCTCGAGGTGTCTTTCTCGGAGCACCGTTGGGTCACATTCTGGTCGTGTAGGTTCGCCGTGTGCTTTTCACGTCCCTCCGGCAGACACGTGACCGACTCGCCGCTTCGACAACGACGTGGACGCTCATGCTGCTCGCCTATGTCGCTGTGGTCGTGATCCTGCTGGCCCCCGTGTTGTTGACCTCCGTAGGCGTCGATGACCGGAACTGGATCCTGGAGCGGGGCCCGATGAACGACGGCTCCGCCTGGGAAGCGGTTTGGCGGCCCTTGACGAGAGCACTCGACTTCGAGAGAAGTCCTCGCGGCACGGCTCTTGCGATCTCTGACCGCTCCGTCGTGGCTCTCCTCACGATGAAGATCGCGATCACGTTCTCGATCCCACCGATGATCGTGTGGGCCGCGCTCAAGCTGACCCTGTTCGCGCTCAGCATCGTCGCCGTGTGGGCCTTTCTGCGTCAGGTCACCTTCCGGGACGACGCCGGCGACGTCCGAGGCCTTGCTCCCCGCAGCATCGCGTTCATCACGATCGCCCTTCCCGTAACCATCGCGATCGGCGCCAAGTCGCAGAACCTTTCCAGCCTCAACGGGTGGAACCACTACCCCACGCTGACGTGGGGGACGTTCGCGGGCTATTTCCTGTTTGCCGCCTTGGTCCTCAAGCTGTCGCACCTCCTGCAACGAAACTTCCGGGTCTGGATCGTCGTCCCTGTCGCGCTCCTGATGGTCATCAGTGGAATCGCGATCAACCTTTCGTACGAGATGGTCGCTCTCACGATCCCGATCAGCGTGCTGGTGCTCCTGCTGCAGCCGTTGGCGGCAGGCAAGACCTGGTGGCACCGGTGGCGGGCCAAGATCATCGTCCTCGCGCCGCTTCTCGTGAGCTTCACGTCCCTGTTCATCTGGATCCGCTACCTCATGAGCCAGCGCGAATGCCTCGCGACGACGTCCTGCTACACGGGCACCGTTCTCGAGATCAGGCCGCGCACCGTGTTCTACAACTTCGTCGGGGCCATGCCCGGGAACAACGCCGACCTGGTGCACCGACAGGCGGCCCGCATCGGCCGACCGTTCCCCGATCCCGGCCCCACCAGCGTCGTGCTGGCGATCGTCGCGGTGCTGCTCATGTGGGCATTGTGGGCCTCATGGAAGGCCCGTGAGCGCGTTCCCGTCCGGACGCCGGGGTCAGCGTCTGGTCCCGCTGGCGGTGACACGCGCGGTCTGCTCGGCGTCATCCTCCTGGCGTTGTGCATCGCTGCCGGTTCATCCGTCCTCACCGGCATCACCGAGCGCGCGGTCGAGAAGATCCAGACGCCGTTGATCTCGTACCGCAGCTCCGTGGTGACGTGGTCTGCATTGGCGCTCGCCGCCCTCGTCATTGTTCTGCTCTTGTTGCGCTCCAGGGTGCGACCGCTCGCCTGGGTCTCCGCCGCTGTGCTGACCATCGTCATCACGGTCGCGATCGCGATGTACTTCCCGCGGAACGTCATGAGTGCCCAGGTCAACCGTCAGTCACCGGCGACCCGTTACGCCGACACCTTGCAGCTCGAGCTTGCGCTGGGCGGCACCTCGACGACCGCCGACGAGCGGCGGTGTCGCGAGATCAGCGCCGAGCTCGAACGCCGCGGCCTCCCACCGACTGCCCCCTCGGGGCGGACCACTGACTCGGCTTACCGCGCGTTCGAGTTCTACCACGGTCAGCCCTACTGCTCGACCGGCGCCGGCAAGTCCGCCACGCCCTAGTCAGCCTGGCCCTAGTCAGCCGGCGAACACCGTGCCGCGCTCCACCTCGAAGCCCGCTGCGGTGAGCTTGATGCGCAGCTCTCTGGCGGTGGCGACACTGATGACGAGCGGGCCAAGCATTCAACGAGCTTCGTGCTGTCTCTCGGGCGTTGGGCCGCTCACCCCGGCACGACGGCGGCACGTGCGCACTCCGAACCATCCTCCGGTTAACGAGGCTTCGGCAACGAGCCACCCGGCTGCTTGCACCATGACGCCGCGGTCGGCCAGTGGGCGCGTTCACGATAGATTCATCGTGTGCGTATCGCGACCTGGAACGTCAACTCGATCCGAAGCCGCATCGACCGGGTGGTCAGCTGGCTCGAGCGCAACGACATCGACGTGCTCGCGATCCAGGAGACCAAATGTCGCGAGGACCAGTTCCCCGGGCTCGAGCTCTCGTCGATGGGCTACGAGTTCGCCCACGTGGGCATCAACCAGTGGAACGGTGTCGCCCTCATCTCACGGGTCGGTCTCGACGACATCGCGACATCGTTCGCCGACGACCAGCCCATGTTCGGCGATCCCGCCCTGCTTGAGCCGCGGGCAATCGGCGCGACGTGCGGCGGTGTGCGCGTATGGAGCTTCTACGTCCCCAACGGGCGCGAGCTCGACAACCCGCACTACGCCTACAAGCTCGCGTGGCTCGAGCGTCTCCGGCAGGTCGGGGCCGACTGGCTCGCCGCCGACCCCGACGCCCAGATCGCGCTGACGGGCGACTGGAACGTCGCGCCCCTGGACGAAGACGTCTGGGACATGTCGGTCTTCGAGGGTCGAACGCACGTCTCAGCACCGGAGCGAGCCGCTTTCCAGGCGATGATCGACACGGGATATGCCGACGTCGTCCGGCCGCACACGCCGGGGCAGTACACGTACTGGGACTACCAGCAGCTGGCATTCCCCAAGAAGCGTGGGCTGCGAATCGACTTCATCCTCGCCTCCCAGGCCCTCGCGTCACGGGTCGACACTGCCTGGATCGACCGTGAGGAGCGCAAGGGCAAAGGTGCGAGTGACCACGCACCCGTCGTGATCGAGATCAGCTGACCGCATGGCCGACTCATCGCCCCGTCAAGCGCATCTCATCCTGCTGACCTGCTGCCTCGAGACCTTCGAGGACCGCCTCACCCCGACCCGTCCCTCACGGTGGCCATGATGACTGCTCCCCTGTCCGGCCTCGACGGCTCTCGTCTCCTGGTGCTCCTCATCGACGAGGCCGTCGACCCACCTCCCCTCCGAGGTCTCGGCCACACCGAGATCGTCATCGTCCGCCGGGGTTCCGACGGCGAGCTGGACGCGCGGGTGCGCGGACCGTTCGAGCGGGCGATCATCGTGGGCGGCGGCGCCCACGTCGACGCCCTGCAACGTGCGCACGCCTACGTCATCGAGCATCTCGCCCCCGGCGATCCTGTCTGGTTCGTCGACCCGGCGGCGGGGACGACGGTCACCCTCCGTGCCGTCGAAGCCGCGTTTCCGCGGCTCGTGCCCTCGGTGCGGGTCATGCCACCCCCGTTCGACATGTCCGTCGTCGAGGTGTCTGCTGGTGCGTCGCGGCGAGGCATCGACAAGCTGCGGCGGCGCCTGCTGAGCACGTCGCGGCTCACCCGGACGCTGACGAGCACCACCGAGGTGCGCTCGCGCATCGAGCAGCTGTTGTTGCCGGATCAGCCCACCGGCGACGATGGCCACGACATCGAGCTCGGCGCATGGCTCGACGCTGAGCAAGGTCGCCGCTCGTTGTTCACCGCTGAGCTCACCGATGCCGTGGGGTCGGCCCCCTCCGGCGAGGCGTTCAGCCGCGTCGAGACGATCCTGCGCAGCATCGGTGAAAACGCCAGGCTCGACGTGTGGCGGGCGGAGGTCAAGGAGCATCGACCCGACCTGCTGATGCCGTGGCTCGCCGACATCGAGGCGCTCCTGACCGTGCACCGGCCGGGGCGGCTGCGTGCGCTTCTTGAGCGAGCCCTCGAGTGCGACGACGCCAGGGGCGCCGACCTCGACCTGCTGACCGAGGGCTTCTTCAACATCCTCAACCCATGGTTGTTCGGCCAGCTCGTGGCCTACGTCGACCTGCACGTCGGCGAGGTCGTCGCGACGGACACGTCGCGGTTCCCGCGGCTCCGCGCACTCGTCGACGTGCTGGACGAGCTGCCGGACGGTTGGCAGGATCGCCTCGACGAGTTGACCGGGTCACCCGACGACGACCTCTGGGCACTCAAGGTCGCGATGTCCATCAAGGTCGAGGAGGCCGTCGGGCTGTTGTTCCCGCGCGTCGATCGCTCGCGGCTCACCGAGCAGCAGATATCGCGCATCGCGGTGCAGGCGTGGCGCGGCGGGTTCAACGATCTCGGGCTTGAGCTCGCCCGGTCCGTGACAACAGAGGGCTCCGCGACCCAGCGTGTGCAGTCCGTCCTCGGCGAGCACGAGTCATTCGACATGCAGGCCTCCGGCTGGACCCCGCCCCCGCTCCGCGCCGCGCCCGCCTACGACGTCGTTCCCACATCGGTGGTTCACGTGCTGCAGAACTCGTTGCCCTACCGCCAGACCGGGTCGGCCAACCGGTCGCAGGGGCTCCTGGCCGGGCTCGTCGCCGAAGGCTTCTCCAGCACCGCCGTGACCCGGCCCGGATTCCCCTTCGCTGACGTGGAGAAGGCACAGCAGGCCGACATCGAGGTGCGCCACGAGATTCAGGGCGTCGTCTATCACCATCTGCTCAACGGTGGCGTCGTCCTGCCACGGTTCCCGGTTCAGCGGTTCATCGCGTCGTTCTCCGCCGAGATCGAGGCCCTTGCCCGGGCCGAGAGCGCGGCCCTGATCCACGCGGCCAGCAACGCCTACAACGCGCTCGCCGGTATCGTCGCTGCGCGCACGCTGGGTATTCCTGCGATCTACGAGGTGCGTGCGCTCTACGAAGAGGGTCGCCGGTCCAGGAACGAGGCGTTCACCGCGACACCCCAGTACCAGTTCGCACTCCACCTCGAGACCCTTGCCGCGCAGGAGGCCGACCGGGTCATTGCGATCACCGGCGGCCTGAGAGACACCCTGGTCGAGCGGGGGGTGCCCGCCGACAAGATCCGCGTCGTCCCCAACGGGGTCGACACCGAGCGGTTCGTGCCGCGGGCCAGGGACGAAGCGCTGGCGGCCCACTACGGCCTGCAGGACACCGTCGTGATCGGCTACGTCGGCTCGTTCAACTGGTACGAGGGCCACGAGCTCCTCTTCGAGGCGTTCGCCCGGCTGCATGCTCGGCATCCCCACACCCGCCTGCTGATGGTCGGCGGCGGCGAGCAGGCCGACATCCTGCAACGGCTGCGCACTGAGATGCGGCTCGAGGACGCAATCCTGATGCCGGGAAGCGTGCCGTTCGAGCAGGTCGAGGCGCACTACTCACTCATCGACATCGCGCCCATCACCCGGCTGTCGACCGTCGTCACCGAGACCGTCTCACCACTCAAGCCCTTCGAGGCCATGGCGATGGCCAAGACCGTGGTGTCGTCCGACGTCGCGGTCATGACCGAGATCATCGACGACGGTCGCAACGGGCTGCTGTTCGCGAAGGGCGACAGCACGTCGCTGGAGAACGTCCTCGACCGGCTGACCGTCGACGCCGACCTGCGAACCAGGCTGGGTGCACAAGCCCGCGAGTGGGTCGTGGCCGAACGTGACTGGAAGATCTTGGCGCGTCAGATGGCCAAGGTCTACCGCGAGCTCGGCGTCGGCTGATCCTGGTCGCGGGTCTGCAAGGCGTGGAGCACCTTGGCGGCGTCGACGATGGCGAGCTGGTTGACGCCCACCACCTTGAGAATCGCCGAGATGTCCTTGCGCTGCTCGCGGACCTCGTCGAGGAGGACCGCCGGACGCAGCTTGGAGCGAAGCCCCTTGACGCCGTCGCCGGAGCTCGTGACCCGGCTGAGCTGCCGCTGGACCTGGCGGTTGCGCTGCTCCAGACGGACCGCGACCGCGACCATGACCATCAGTGTCAGGGTGCTCAGCATGGCAAGGAAGTACTCGCCGAGCAGGGCGACCAGCCCGATGCTCACCGCGAGCGCGAGCACGGCCACGATGCCTGCGGCGACCAGCGGCCTGCGGTGCCGCGCGACGGCCGCGGCGAGCTGATCGCGCATCGAGAGCGGGCCGGGAGACTTGGCCTTGCCGGGCCCTGACATGTCGGCCGGGCGGCTCCGCTCCGCATGTGCGGCTGCGGTCGCACCGGCGGCGGCTGTGGCGCTGGCCGAGGCGGCCCGAAGATCGGGACGCGGGTCGCTGGCACCGGGCACGGAGAGCGCGCCAAGGATGTAGGCGCCGGTGTCGGACCCGGCCCCGGGTGCAACCTCGACCGAGGGGAACGAGCCCCTGTCGATCGTGACAACCTGCACACGGTCGAAGGCACGCGTCCACGGCGTGACGTCTGTCGCCAGCTGCCCGGCGGCACCGCCGACGAGCACTCGTCCACCCGCGGTGACGATGTCGAAGGCGTGGTCGACGACCGAGCGCAGCACGGCCGGTGCGCTGGTGAAGCCCACCACGACGACCCGATCGTAGTGGCCCGTGACGTCGACCGAACCGTCGTCGCCCGCCAGGACGATCGTGACCTCGGACGCGTCTTGGGTTGCGTAGCGGTAGGCCGCCTCGGTGCTCTCGGCGATCACGAGCGCCGTGGACGGGGTGGCTGCAGCCATGTGTCTGGGTCCTCTGCGGTGGGGATCAGGGCGTGCTCAGACTACAGTCCACCTCGTCTAGGCTTGGCGTCGCCGAAGCCTGTGAAACTGGGAGCATCCATTGACCGCGACTATGCCCGACGACCTCACCGCGGGCGTCACCGTCCTGGTGCGCACCTACCAGGGTGTCGACCGCATCGAGAGGACGCTCGACTCCATCCGCGCCCAGACGCTCGACAAACATCTGTATGAAGTGCTGGTCGTGCCCAACGGCCCGGCAGACGGCACCATCGACGTCCTGCGGCGCTACCGCGAGACCCACCCGGACCTCGAGCTCCGGGTCGTCACAGCACCGGCCAAAGGCATCGGCCTGAGCATGAACGTCGGCCTTGCGGCGGCCCGACGTGAGTACCTCACCGTGGTCGACGACGACGATCAGATCTCCGAGGAGTTCCTGGAGGCGCTCTTCGAACGGGCCGCCCCTGAACACATCGCCCACGCCTATCTCGCCAATGTCGAGGCCGACGGCACCGGATTCGCCGACTACGACACGTACATCAACCGCTCGCTCGCCAAGGCGATCGGTAGAACCGACCACCCCATCGCGGCGCCGGCCTCGATGATGTTCAACGTCTCGAAGCTCGTCTGGACCCCGTACGGGCGAGCCGTGCGGGCTCGCGAGAACCTTCGCTTCGCGACCGACGTCCTGTACTGGCACGAGCTGGTCAACACGTTCGAGCTCGAGATCTCCGTGCTGCCGACCGACGCCCACGCGACGTACTACCGATCGCTCCGCACCGGGTCGCACTCCCGTCCTGCCGAGCTGCCGTGGGAGCCCGCGATCGAGGCGCGACCCGACGCCGTGGAGGCACTGCTACCGATCGCGAACGACCCGACCCAGTACCTCCACGAGGTCGCCCAGCGGTCGATCAAGTCGCAGGCGGTGTCGATGGGCCGGTACCTCGCGGAGCACCCGGACGAGCACCGGCGGGTGGTTCAGGCCATGGCCGCACGCGGCATCGACACATGGGTCCTCGAGCCGCTCAACCGCGGACGCGCCCGCGATCTCGTCACCTGCTACGCCTTCCCGCCGAGCAACAACACCAGCGCGCTGGTGGCCGCACGTCGCGTCCACGCGCGAGGCGTGTGCGTCGACGTGGTCTCGCACAACATGGATGGCGTCCACGGTCGCGATGCGGCGGCCGCCGTCATCGTCGAGCCGTTCCTCGGCTCCCGCAAGTCGATCAAGGGATCGCCGAAGTTCTCCAACTGGGCCGGCGTCGTCGACTACTGCGACATCGGCATCGAGGCCATCGAGCGCTGGGAAACGATCCGCCAGACCACCTACCGATCCGTCTACAGCCGTGCCATGTGGCCGTCGTCCCACGTCCTCGCAGCGCTCTACAAGGTCCGCCACCCTGAGACGAGCTGGATCGCGGAGTTCTCCGACCCGCTGTCAGAGAACATCCAGGGCGGACCACGCAAGGCCGGCAAGCGCGATGACGACGACCTGAGCCGTGAGATCGAGAAGGGGCTCGAAGCAGCCGGACATCCGCTGCCCAAGGATCTGGGCCTGCTGCAGTGGATTGAGCACATCGCCTACGCACTCGCCGACGAGATCGTGTTCACCAACGAGCTTCAGCAGCAGACGATGCTCACCGGCATCGTCGACGATGCGCTCCGCGAGCGGGTCGTTGCACACACCCTGATCTCCCCACACCCGACGCTGCCGCCGGAGTTCTACCAGATCAGCACCGTCGAGTACGCGCTCGAGCCGGGCTTCGTCCACCTCGCCTACTTCGGCGCGTTCTACCCGACCCGCGGGCTCACCGAGGTCACCGACGCGATCCGCGCGCTGCCACAGGAGTCGCGCGCGAAGCTCAAGGTGCACGTCTTCACCAAGGACCCCGACGACCTGCGGACCGAGCTACGCAAGGCCGGCATGGACAACACTGTCGTCGCCAACCACTACGTGCCTTACCTCGACTTCCTGCACCTCACGACACTGTTCGACTGCCTGCTCGTCAATGACGCCAGGACCGCCGACACGCATCCGGTCAACCCCTACCTGCCTTCGAAGATCAGCGACTACGCCGGGTCGGGCAAGCCCGTCTGGGCGGTGGTCGAGCCGGGCAGCAGCCTCAGCCGGCTCGACGTCGCGCACTCATCGAACCTGGGTGACGTCGACGGCGCCATCGCAGTGCTGAAGGCTCTCATCGCGTCGTAGGCTCGACGCTCCCTGAGCCTGACCACGTGTGGTGCTCGTTGCTGGCGTGCGCTCGACCGTGACGTTGAAGGGACGTCAGGACTCGCCCATCACCAGCCCCTCGATCGTGTGCTTCTGGGTGATCGGGGTGAGCTCGTCGACGATCGGGCAGGCCAGATGGTCCCGGACGTTGGCCGGGAGGCTGTCCCAGAACTGTCGGGTCACCGCGAGGTCGTGGTGCTCGGAGTTGCCAGCGGTCGGGCCGTCCACGCCAAGAACCAGGACGGGTCGGGACTTGTGCGAGTGATTGGTCGTGCCGCGGTGAATCGTCAGGGCAGACCGGGCTGAGATGTCCCCCATGCGGGGATACTTGCGGGCCGCCCGGGTCTCATAGCGTTCGTACATCTCCTTGGGTGGGAACATGCCGCTGGCGAACCGCGGGTCATCGTCCCACTGCGTGCCGGGCGCGATCTCGAACGGACCCATGTCGTCGTCGGTGTCGACGGTGGTCACGTTGAAGGCCAGCGAGGTCAGCCGTCGCTCGGCACGCGTCTCCTCGGGCATCGGAAAGTCGCGATGCCACGGCTGGTTGACCGCCCCGGCCAGGGGCACATCGAATCCGACCTCGACGACCGTCCACCCGGGTCCGAGAATCGTCTCGCTGACTTCCTGGACCCACGGATGCGCCACCAGCTCGGTGAATCCGCGCAGAGCCTCAGGGTGGATCTCGACGTAGTAGCGGTGCGGTCCGCGGCCGACGGCGCCGCCCTCTCGACCCCGCGCCTCGAGGAAGGCTGCGTCGACGTCCTCCGCCAGGTGCTCCACCCACGCCCGGCTGAATGCGCCCCTTCGGCCGATGATGCCGTCGGTACAGATGGTGTGCGAGATCTCTGCCGTGTCAATGGCGTCCATGTCATACCTCTTTCGATGAGTTCGACCTATCATGAGTTTGCAACGTTGCAAACTGGAACGCAACCCTCCGTCGACGGAGGAGAAGGCGGGTGGGACCCATCAGCGTCAATCTCCGTACGGTGGCCGAGCACGCTGGCGTCTCCGTGCGCACGGTCTCGAACGTGGTCAACGGGTACGCGCACGTCTCACCGACGATGCGCGAACGCGTTCAGCGGTCGATCGACGACCTCGGCTACCGCCCCAACCTGGCTGCACGAACGCTGCGGAGCGGGCGGACGGGGGTGATCGGCCTGGTCATCCCGGAGGTTCACTCCCCCTACTTCAGCGAGCTGGCCTCGGCGATCGTCCGTCTGGCCGCGGAGCGTGGCTGGATGGTGCACATCGACCAGACCGAAGGTGACGCCGCACGCGAACGACGCCTGGTCGAGGGGTCCACCAGCCAGCTGGTCGACGGGATGATCGTGAGTCCGTGGGCTCTCACGGCGGCCGACCTGTCGGCACGGGCTCCCGGCGCGGTACCGATGGTGATGCTGGGCGAGCGGGAGTCCGACGGCCTCATCGATCATGTCGCCATCGACAACGTGGGTGCGGCACGGCAGGCGACCGAGCACCTGATATCGACCGGGCGCACGCGCATCGCCGCCGTCGGCCTGCAACCCCATCTGGCCAACGGCACGGCGCAACAGCGGTTCGACGGCTTCAGCCGAGCCATGGACGAGGCGGGTCTGTCGGCGCACGCGGGGGTGGCGGTCCGGGCACTGCACCGAGCGGACGGTGCGGCTGCCGTGGCACAGCTCTTCGACGATCGTTCGAACCCCCCGGACGCGCTGTTCTGCTTCACCGACGAGCTGGCGCTCGGCGTCCTGCGAGCCGTGGCCGACCGGGGACTGGCCGTGCCCCGAGACTTGGCGCTCGTGGGTTTCGACGACATCGAGGACGGGCGCTACGCGGTCCCGTCCTTGACCACAGTCTCCCCGTCAAAGGACGCACTCGCAGCGTCGTGCCTGCAGTGTCTGGACGACCGCCTCACCGAGCCCCATCGTGCCGTGCGCAACGTCGTCGTGGCGCACACGCTCGAGATCCGCGAAAGCAGCCGGTCGTCACCACTGCCGTAGCCACCGGCTCGCCCCGCGAGTGCCTCTCAGCGCGCGAGAAACGCGGCTATCACGGTGGCGATGCGCTCGCCGGCATGGCCGTCCCACAGCGGGGGCGTCGTGCCGTCGCCGCTGCCGTGACCGTCGATGACGGGCTGCAGTCGCTCGAGCAGGTTGTCAACCGTCACCAGCTGGTTGGTGCCGTGGGTGATCGTCACCGGACGTTCGGTGTTGGGGCGCAACGTCAGGCACGGGATGCCGAGCATCGTCGTCTCCTCCTGCACGCCGCCCGAGTCGGTCACGACCGCGACACTGCCGCGCACCAGGCCGATGAACTCGACGTAGCCGAGCGGCTCGATGACCGTGACGCCCGGGTGGTCCATCAGGCCCGCGGCAGCGAAGCTCGCGCGGCCGCGGGGGTGCAACGGGATGACGACGCGGGTCGTGTCGGCAGCGGCGTGCAACGCCCTGACGATCGACGCCGCGGTGCCCGGGTCGTCGACGTTGGCCGGGCGGTGCAGCGTGGCAACGAGGTAGGGACCTTCGAGCGACAGCTGCTGGCGAACGGCATCGGCGTCGAACGAGTCGAGGTTCGAGAGCAGGGTGTCGATCATGGGGTTGCCGACGAAGTGGATCCTGTCGGCCGCGATGCCCTCGGTGCCGAGGTGCACATTGGCGTCGGGGCTGGTGGTGAACAGCAGGTTGGCGAGGGCATCGGTCACGACCCGGTTGACCTCCTCGGGCATCGTCCGGTCGGAGCTGCGCAGACCGGCCTCGACGTGAGCCACCGGGATCAGCAGCTTTGCGGCAACCAACGTGGCGGCGACTGTGGAGTTGACGTCGCCGTACACCACGACGAGAGCAGGCGGCTCAGCGACGAACATGTCCTCCAGCGCCATCATGACCTTGGCGGTCTGGTGCGCGTGGGTGCCCGATCCGACGCCGAGGTTGACGTCGGGCTCGGGCAGGCCGAGCTGTTGGAAGAACACCTCCGACATCACCGGGTCGTAGTGCTGGCCGGTGTGCACCAGCACCTGGCGGATGCCATGGGCGGCCAGCGCCTTGATGACCGGCGCCGCCTTGGGAAAGTTCGGACGGGCACCCGTCACGTGGACGACGTGTGCCGCGGAGGTCTCGCTCATGTGCTTCTTCCCGTCGGGTCTGCGGTGCGGTGAGGCGATCGCCCCGCAAGGTTATCGCCGAAGCGTCGGCGCTCCGGCCAGGGTGCGGCGCGGGTCCGGTAAAGTCCGCATCGATCGGCTCCTTCGGGAACAACGGGCCGGGAAACGGGCTGGGAGTGGATTCAACGGTGCTGAGCACGACGGCCGCGGCGCTTCCCCCGACCCTGGTACCGCTGGCAACATCGGGCATCGTCTCCCCCGCAGCCATCGTCAAGACGCTGCTCCGCTTTGAGTACGCCGGCGGCGAGGACCTCATCGCCCACATGGCATCAGGCGGCACCCAGACATTCGCCGACATCCAGCAGGCGGCCCGGTCGTTCGCAGCAGGCGACACCGCCGACGTCAAGTCCCTGAGCTCGCCGGGCCTCTACGCGTTGGCCTTCCTCACCGCCGGGCTCGACACCGGTGACGCCGCCCTCGCCCGCGCCGCCGACCTCTTCGCGCTGGCCCGCCGCGTGGCCCGTCGCCACGGCACCCCCACCGAGCACGCCGACCTCGACCTCCAGACCAACCTGCGGGCCGGCCGCCTTCACTACGTGCGGCGCCACCTCACCACCCGTGGTCTTGGTCCGTGGGTCAGATGGGCGATCTCAGCCGACCTGGCCAACCCGTTCGCACCCTCCGCCCAGCGCGACCACGGTGGTAAGGCGACAGACGACTGGCAGATGATCTTCGACGAGCCTTTCCTGAGGCACGGCATCGCGCCGGTGCGCATCGCCGACCCGGCTGCACCATTCGACAGCGTGCACGCCGTGGGGGCCGAAGACCGCCGCGCGACGGTCGACGGGCCGCTCGTCAGCATCGTGATGCCGATCTATTCGCCCTCCGCCAGCTTGGTCACCGCTGTCCGCTCGCTCGTCACCCAGTCGTGGAAGAACCTGCAGGTCATCATGGTCGACGACGCCAGCCCCGAGGAGTTCGCACCGGTGTTCGCCGAGGCCTGCGCGCTCGACGACCGCGTCGAGTACGTGCGGATGCCTACCAACGGCGGTGCCTACCGCGCCCGCAACCACGGCGTATCACTGGCCCGCGGTGAATTCGTCGGCTTCCAGGACGCCGACGACTGGTCGCACCCCGAACGCGTCGAGCGGCAGATGCAGATGTTCGACCGCGACCCTGCCCTCGTGGCCACCCTGTCCAAGGCAATCCGGCTGTACCCAGACCTGCGCATCACCAAGGTCGGCTCACAGCCGTTCGAGAAGAACGCGCCCTCGCTGATCTTCCGTCGCCAGCTCGTGGTCGACAGGCTCGGACGCTACGACGACATGCGCAAGGCCGCCGACACCGAGTTCATCGAGCGCCTCGCCGCGGTGTTCGGTGCCGCGAGCGTCGTCACGCTCGAGGAGCCCCTTGCCCTCTACCAGCTCACTGACGGCTCACTGTCCCGTGCAGATTTCCGCATCGGCTGGCACCGCGACGCGCGGGTGTCGTATCACGCGGGCTTCCGGCACTGGCACCGCCAGATCATCAGGAGGGGCGCAGACCCTGTCGTGGAGTCGCCCGCTGGGCGCGCCTTCCCTGCTCCCCCGGAGTTCGAGGGGGTGCCCTATCCCGACGAGCGGCCCGACGTCGTCGTTCTCGCCGACACCCGCGCGGGCCTCGTGGACGTCAGCGGCCTGCCCGTCGCGATCGAGGCTCTTGCCAACGCCGGGCTCCGGGTCGGCCTCGCCCGCGGGGAGGCCTTGCGGCACGCCGCAGTGAAGCGCACCTACCCGCGAGCCGCGATCCTCGACGTCCTCGCCGCCGGCCACGCCTCGTGGGCGCCACTCGGCGCCTCCCTCACCCCCCGTGCTCTGCTGGTGAGCGACCCGCACCTGTTGGCTCTGACGCGGGTCGAGGGCGCGGTGAACATGCGTCCCGGCCGGGTGATCGTGGTCGCCGGGCCCGCAGTGTCCTACGATCCCGTCGCGGTCGAGCGGGTCGTGCGCGAGCTGTTCGATCGCAACGTCGAGTGGCTGCCCGCCTCGCGCGACGTGACCGAGGCCCTCCGGTCGGCCGGGATCACGGGGCACCTTCACCAGCCGCTGCTTGCCGAGGCCGTCCGGGTCAGCCATTTCACCTCACGGCTGCACACCGACCGCCCGGTGATAGGAACCTCGGACTCCTCGCGGTTCGCTGCCGACCGGGCCGACCGCCGTGGCCTGCTCGACCTCCTGCCGCAAGGCGACCGCCACGACGTACGCCTGCTCGAGTCGACCGACCGGTCCGCCACCTATGGCGGACGCAGCTGGCTGGGTTTTCCCCCCGAGATGCTCTCCACCACGGAGTTCCTCGACCAGTGCGACTTCTACGTCGGCCTGCCGCCACGACATGCCGGCGCCAGCCTGCTGCGCCCCGTTCTCGAGGCGATGTCGCGGGGATGCGTGCCGATCGTTCACGAAGGCCTACGACCGGTGCTCGGCAATGCCGCGACCTACTACGGCGAGCGGTCGGTGGCGTCGATCGTCGACGAGGTGTGGGGCGACCCGGCAGCATTCACCTCGCGGCAGGGAACCGCACTCGCGTTCTGTCACAATGAAATTTCCGGTGAGGCGTTCGCCTCGGCCGTCGCCCACCTCCTGACTGCGGACCGATCGTCATGACTTCTTCTTCCCCCCAGGCCCGCGTGCGCACCATCCTGTCGAGACTGGGCTTGTCGAGGCTGGGCTTGTCGAGGCTGAGCCTCACCCGACTCGTGGTGCCGGCGACGGTCATCCTCGTCGTGGTCGGCCTCATCGCTGTCATGACCGACCACACCCGCTGGGCCGTTGCCGCGGTGCTGCTGCTGCAAGCCGTGGTGGTGCTCGCTGTGCTCGACCAGCGTGGTGCCGTCCCTGAGTCCGAACGCCGCATCGCCCAACGCGTCGACCAGGCATCGGCCCGCACCCTCGCCGATCTCAGCAGGGTGCGCCAGCAGCTGCTCGCTGCTCTCGACGAGACCCGCACGAAGGACTGAACGGGTGCAGATCACCGGCGACCTGACCATCGCGGCGGTCACCCCCGGCGACGTCGCCGGGTCGGTCACCAGGCAGCTCGACCTCACGACCACCCGTTACGTGACATTCACCGACGACGGCGTCGATGAGCCCGGGCTGTCGAAGTTCCTCGCCCACGCGCGCCGGACCGCCGAGCTGTGCGATCTCGTCGATCCGGCCGTGCCCCTGCTCGTGCTGAGTGGTCCCCACGACCACGCCGTCGTGGTGGCCTACCGGACATGGCTGGCGGGTCGCGAGGCAGTGACCGACGTCGATGCCTACCTCGCGCTGCTCCCGTTCCGCAGCATCGGCGCCAGCCTCCACGGTGTCGATGTTGTCGACGGCGGAGACACTGTTCGCCTGACCGGCACCTGTCGCAGAGACGGTGTCGAGGGACAGGTGCGCCCCGACGATGTCATCGACCTCAGGGTCATCGATCGCGCCGGCGCGGTCCGCCTGTCGGTGCACACAGAGCCCCGCCTGCGGTACGAGGACAGCTCTGTGCGCTGGACCGGCTTCACGGCGGACCTCCCGGTCGATCAGCTTCCCACCGGGACCCTGCGACTCGAGCTCGACGCTCCCGTGCCCGGCAATCACGTCGTGCGGCGACCACTGGCATGCGCTGACGGTGCGCTGGCGTCCTCCCGCCCGGTCACGATGAGCGGCAAGCGGTTGCAGCTCGTCCCGGCCCGAGGCACCGAGGAGGCCGAGCTCGTCGTGGCTACGTCCTCGCGCCTGCGGTGGGGCCTGTCAATGGCGCTGCGCGACCTGCGTGTGATGCACCGCCGGCGGTCGTTCTGGTGGGTGCGGTCGGCGCGCCTGCTGACCCGGCCTGTCTACGGTTGTCGCCGCGGGCCGATCTGGCTCGTCGGGGAGCGGTCCGACACTGCGCGCGACAACGGATTCCACCTCTTCAGCCACCTCCGTAGAGAACATCCCGACATTCGCGCCTACTACGTCATCGACAAGGACAGCGACCAGCTGGAACGCGTGTCCGGGCTGGGCAGGGTCGTCGCGCACTCGTCGTGGCGTCACCGGCTGCTGATGCTGCATGCTGTCGTGCTGGCGAACGCCTACTCGATCAAGCACATGGCACCGCGGCAGTGGGACGCCAGCGCCTACATGCGCCAGTTCGCCTGGCGGGTGGGGTCGCACCGCGTCTACCTCAAGCACGGCATCAACCTCAACACCCTTGCCCTGCGGCGTCGCATCGGCGGCTACGACCTGTACCTCACGGCCAGCGAGGCAGAGACCGTCGCCGCCCGGGCGACCTCGGGTTACGACCAACAGGTCGCCCTCACCGGCCTCCCTCGCTACGACGCCCTCGTGCCCACACCGCGGAGCCGCACGATCATGTTCATGCCGACGTGGCGGATGTACCTCACCGCGGGGCTCTTCAGCAACGAGACCGCCAAGGTGCCGTTCGAGGGCTCCCTCTACCAACGGTTCATGCTCGACTTCGTGTCGAGCCAGCGCCTCGCCCACATGCTCGAGCGTCACGACCACCGCCTGCAGCTCATGCCTCACTACAACCTGCGCGAGCACCTCGGCGGGCTCGACACGGGCAGCGATCGCATCACCGTCCTCAATGGCGCTGCGGCCGACATCCAGGACCTGATGCGCGAGTGCGACCTGTTCGTCACCGACCACTCGTCGGTGCACTTCGACCTCGCCTACCTCGGCACGCCCGTCGTCTACTCGCACTTCGACGCCGAGGACTACCGCCGCGGCCACGCCGACTCCAGCTGGTTCGACCACGAGCGCGACGGCTTCGGGCCGGTGACCTACGATCTCGACAGCACCCTCGACGCCGTCGAGCACTACCTCGCCAACGGCTGCGAGCGCGAGCCGGAGTACGACCGTCGCGCCCAGCAGGCATTCGCCTTCCACGACCGCGACAACTCCCGACGCGCCGTCGCAGCAATCGAGGCTCTGCTGCGCTTCTGATCTCGCGAGGTCAGCAGAATCTCAGGGTCAGCATCAACTCAGGGTCAGTGCGACGAGGCGCCGAACGTGCCCTTCGTGAGCTTGTCGAGCCTCACCGCAAGCTGTGGCTCCATGCTGTCGATGAAGGTCTTGGTGAGGTGCGACCCCTGGCGGAACACCAGGACATTGCCGATGACCGGGGCGCAACGGGTGGCGTCGGGGCAGACGACATCGGTCATGTCGATGATCGACACCCCGGGCATCCCCTTGGCGGCCTTCCGCTCCGGCACCGCCGCTGACGCCTCGATGCCCGCAGCCTTGCTGAAGGTGCAGCGCGTCAGATCCTTCTCATGGCGTGCGACGCACTCGTAGTTCGACTCTCCGCTGTCAGGAGGGGCCGGGTTGTCCAAGAGAGCCGCCACAGGAATTCCCGCGTCGGCGATCTGACCCCAGTAGGACCGCAACCCCACGATCAGCGCTTCCGCCGTCTGGTCCGCGGGGTCCGTAGAGCCCGCCGGCAGTGCCTTTCCTGAACGCCCTGAAGTGACCACGAGGTCGGGCTTGATCCGCAGGATGTCCTTGAACGCCAGCCGGCCCCACGTCCGACACTCGGACCTGAACTTGTCCGGGCGCGAGAATGCGGCGTCGGTGAAGCCGCACGCGGACTTGGTGATCTGGATGACCTTGAAGCCCTCGCTGCTGCCCATCTTGGACAACACCGTCTGCCACTGGGCCATCTTGGAGTCGCCAACGATGACCATGGTCTTCTTGGCATTCTTGTCACCCGATATGCACAGCTTGGGCTTGGAGATGCCCTTCGGCAGCTGACACCCGGAGCCATCGTTGTAGAAGGCCGGCAGGTCAGACGTCGCCGCGGTGGGCAGGGGTTTCAGCCGGTTGACGCTCTTCACGTCGCTCCAGACCTTGCCGGCATTGGCCTTGTCGAGCAGCGCGCGAGCCCCGATGGCATCGTTCGACGACGCCCGCTGCACGACCCCACCGATGCTCGCCGAGGCGTTGAGGCCGACGCCGACGCCCACGCCGAGCGCCGTCAGCGCGGCGCCCATCGCGAGCGCGCGGCCCGTCGGCCTGAACGACGCACCGAACCGCACGGGATTTTCGATGTACTTGTGGCACAGCCACGACGGGATGATTGCGAGCACCACCAGCAGGACCATCCAGCGCAGCCGGAGGTCGGGGTACTTCGCCTGGGCAGCGATCAGGATCGGCCAGTGCCAGAGGTAGAGCGAGTACGACAGTCCGCCGATCCACACCATCGGCTTGACACTGAGCATCCGTTGAGGCGACCCGGGGGTCGGCGCGATACCGCTCGCGATCATCAGGGCCGCACCCAGCACGGGCACCAGCGTGGCGGTGCCGGGCCACGTCGTCGAGCCGTCGAAAGTCGTCGCGGCGTACAGGATCGCGGCGAGGCCCACCCATCCACCGACAGCGCGCAGGACCACTGGAAGCCGGCCGACATGCGCCGCCGACAGCGCGAGCAGCGCACCGACCCCGAGCTCCCAGATGCGGGTCGTCGACACGAAGAACGCCGTCTCGGGACTGCTGTGCGACTGCGCCACGGCATAGCCGAACGACGTCACGGTGACCAGTCCCAGCGCGCCGAAGGCGCCGAGGCGCCACCTCTTGGCGGCGAAGATCGCGACCGCAAGCATCAGCAGCGGCCAGATCAGGTAGAACTGCTCCTCGACCGAGAGCGACCAGTAGTGCTGCACGGGCGACGCGCCGACATCCTCGGCGAGGTAGTCCACCGACCTGCCCGCAAGGCGCCAGTTGACGGTGTAGAGAGCGGCCGAGACGATGTCGCCGCCAAATGACGCCCGCTGGGTGATCGGCAGGTAGAAGTACGTCACGAGCGCTGAGAACACCAGGACCGTCGCGCTCGCCGGGAGCAGTCGCTTGACCCGGCGCGCCCAGAAGTGCGCGATGCGCACCCGGCCCGTGCGCGACACCTCACGCGCGAGCAGGCCGGTGACCAGGAAACCCGACAGGACGAAGAACATGTCGACACCGACAAAGCCGCCCGCGAAGAACGGCAGGCCCGCGTGGAACGCGAGGACCGACCCGACGGCGATGGCCCGCATGCCCTCGATGTCCAGACGCAGGATGCGACCGTGGTCAGGCTTGGTCACCGCGGACTCGCCGCTCGAGCGGTCGAGGACGTGAGACATGTGCGGCATCCAATCCTGGGCGGGCCGGGCGAGGGTCAGGCTCTGCGACAGCGGCAAAACAACCTCGGTCAGGCTACCCGACAACCCCCAGTGCAAGCGCCCACCCGCGCGATGACGGTGACCATCGTCACGGCGGTCAGACAGCGACACCGCGATTGATAACCTCAGACTGTGCATATTTCTGTGATCGGTTGTGGCTACCTCGGCGCTGTCCACGCAGCGTGCATGGCCAAGCTCGGTCACGAGGTGAGCGGCTTCGACGTCGACGGTGACAAGATCGCCGCGCTCCAGCGAGCCGAGGCGCCGTTCTTCGAACCCGGCCTGCCCGGACTGCTCGCCGACGCCATGGCAACCGGCCGCCTCTCGTTCTCGACCGACCCCGCCTCCGTCGTCGGCAGCACCGTGCACTTCGTCTGCGTGGGCACCCCGCAGAGGGCCAGCAGCAATGCCGCGGACATGGTCTACGTCGATGCCGCGATCACGACGCTCATCCCCCACCTGGCCGACGGAGACCTGGTGGTCGGCAAGTCCACCGTGCCCGTCGGCACCGCCGAACGTCTGGCCGAGCAGATCTCGCAAGCCCAGCCGGGTGCGACGCTCGTCTGGAACCCCGAGTTCCTGCGCGAGGGGTTCGCTGTCAAGGACACGCTGCACCCCGACCGCCTCGTCTACGGCGTCCCCGACGGCCCGGCCGGCGAGCGGGCCACTGCGATCCTCGACGAGGTCTACGCAACCCCCATGGGTGAAGGCACCCCTCGCATCATCACCGACTACGCAACGGCACAGCTCGTCAAGGTCGCGGCGAACTCGTTCCTCGCGACGAAGATCTCGTTCATCAACGCCATGGCCGAGCTGTGCGAGGCCACCGGCGCCGACGTCACCCAGCTCGCCGACGCCATCGGGCACGACGTGCGCATCGGGCGTCGCTTCCTCAACGCCGGGCTCGGCTTCGGCGGAGGGTGCCTGCCCAAGGACATCCGGGCGTTCATGGCCCGCGCCGACGAGCTCGGCGTCGACCAGGCGCTCAGTTTTCTGCGCGAGGTCGACGCCATCAACCTGCGCCGTCGCGAGCGCATGGTCACCCTGGCCCGCGAAGAGCTCGGTGGCGACCTCAGCGGACGCCGGGTCGCGGTGCTGGGCGCCTCCTTCAAGCCCAACAGCGACGACGTCCGCGACTCCCCCGCACTCGATGTCGCCGCCCAGCTCGGCGAGGCGGGCGCCCTCGTGATCGTCACCGACCCCGAGGCCAACGCCAACGCCAAGGCCAAGCAGCCGCAGCTCGACTTCGTCGGATCCGCCGAGGAGGCGGTCGCCGGCGCAGAGCTCGTGCTGCTCCTCACCGAGTGGGACGACTTCCTCACCCTCGACCCCGTCGCCCTCGCGACGCTCGTCGACTCCCCGCGCATCCTCGATGGCCGCAACGCCCTCGACCCCCAGGTCTGGCGCGACGCCGGTTGGACCTACCGCGCCCTCGGCCGCGGGAAGCACTGACCTGCACGAGCGCTGATCTGACGGCACAGCCGTTGCGGTAATCTCGCCATGCTGACCTGCACTCCAGACTAAGGAAAAACGTTGTCCATCGACATGGCAATCATCGGCCTCGGCTACGTGGGCCTCCCGCTGGCCCAGCAGGCATCACGATCCGGTCTCAGCGTCGCGGGATTCGACGTCAACGCCGGCATGGTCGCGTCCCTCAACGGCGGCACGAGCCACATCGACGACCTCACCGACGGCGACATCTCCGAGATGCTCTCGCTCGGGTTCTCGGCCTCGACCGACGAGTCCGTCCTTGCTGATGCCGATGCCATCGTCATCTGCGTCCCGACGCCGCTCTCGGTCGACGGCGAGCCCGACCTCGGCGCCGTCATCGCCGCCACCACGACCATCGCGCGCCAGCTGCGCAAGGGCCATCTCATCGTGCTCGAGTCGACGACCTACCCCGGCACCACCGACGAGGTGGTGCGCCCGATCCTCGAGAAGGGCGGCCTCGTCGCCGGCACCGACTTCCACCTCGCATTCAGCCCCGAGCGGGTCGATCCGGGCAACCCCGTCTACGGCATCGCCAACACCCCCAAGGTCGTCGGCGGACACACTCCGTCGTGCACCAAGGTCGCGACGGACTTCTACGGTCGTTTCATCGAGTCCGTGGTCCCCTCGAAGGGCACCCGTGAGGCCGAGATGACCAAGCTGCTGGAGAACACCTACCGGCACATCAACATCGCGCTGGTCAACGAGATGGCGCAGTTCTGCCACGAGATGGACATCGACCTCTGGGAAGTCATCCGCAACGCGGCGACCAAGCCATTCGGCTTTCAGGCGTTCTACCCCGGCCCCGGGGTCGGGGGCCACTGCATCCCGATCGATCCCAACTACTTGTCGTACAAGGTGCGCGCGACGCTTGGCAGGCCGTTCCAGTTCGTCGAGCTGGCCCAGGCGATCAACCTGCAGATGCCGGCCTACGTCGTCGACCGGGTCGCGGACCTCCTCAACGACGAGGGCAAGGCGTTGCGCGGTTCGACGATCCTGCTCCTCGGCGTGACCTACAAGCCCAACATCGCCGATCAGCGTGAGTCACCCGCCACGCCGCTGGCCCAGCTGCTCCTCGACAAGGGCGCAACGCTGCTCTTCCACGATCCGCACGTCGAGGCGTGGTCCCCCAACGGGGTCACCGTCACGCCTGCACATGACCTCGATGAGTCGCTGCGCACGGCCGACGTCTCGGTGCTGCTGCAGAATCACAAGGACTACGACCTGACGGCCATCGCCGCCACCGCCAAGTGCCTCTTCGACACCAAGGGTGCCACCGACGACCCCTCCGTCGCCCGGCTCTGACCGCAGGGCGCACTGTCGACGTAGGCCGCGCATCGCTTCGACATGAGGGGTCGCAAGAAATTGCGGATCGAGTCCAGACGATCTCGCACTCCCCGTTGCCGCGAGGCCCACGTCGATCGAGGGTGCTTCAGCTCACCCACGTGGGACGCAACGGCCAGTTGGCGTCTCCGTGCAGGCCGGCCTTGACCGCGAGCACGTGGTGCAGCTCGATCTCGTTGCGCTCGAACGCCAGCCGCGACCCTGCCATGTAGATGCCCCAGACCTTGGCACGCCCGATGCTGACCTCCTCGAGAGCCTCGTCCCAGTGCTCGACGAGGTTCTCGCACCAGCCGCGCAACGTCATCGCGTAGTGCTCTCGCAGGTTCTCGACGTGTCGCACCTCGAGACCGGCGTCCTGGATCGCGGTGGTGGTGCGACCGACGCCGGTCAGCTCGCCGTCCGGGAAGACGTAGCGGTCGATGAACGCTCCGGTGGTGGTGGTCTTGTTGTTGGGGCGGGTGATGCAGTGGTTGAGCAGCCGGCCGCCGTCCTTGAGGTGGTCACGCAGCGTCGTGAAGTACTCGCCGTACTGCCGGACGCCGATGTGCTCGGTGAGGCCGATCGAGCTGATCGCGTCGAAGTCGGTCTCAGGGACGTCGCGGTAGTCCTGGAACCGCACCTCGGCGAGATGCTCGAGGCCCTGGCTCTTGATCTCGTGCTGCGCCCAGAGCGCCTGCTCCTGCGACAGCGTCACCCCGATGACGGTGACCCCGTAGTGCTTGGCGGCGTGGCGGACCATGCCGCCCCAACCGCAACCGATGTCGAGCAGACGCTGGCCCGGCTTGAGGTCGAGCTTGCGCGCGACAAGATCGTACTTCTCGAACTGCGCTTCCTCCAGCGACGACTCGGGGGTTTGGTAGACCGCACACGTGTAGGTCATCGAAGGACCGAGCACGAGCTCGTAGAAGCGGTTCGAGACGTCGTAGTGGTGGCGGATGGCGTCGGCGTCGCGCTTCTTGTTGTGGCGCAGGCCTTCCATGGCCCGGCGCCACTTGGGGAGGTGCTCCTCCGGCGGCGGCGGCGGCGGCTTGAGGTTGCCGAAGCCGAGGCTGCGCACGATCTGCACCATCTCGGCCGCCGACGGCACCTTGAACTTCAGCTGGCTCATCACGAGCACCATGACGTCGTACGGGTTTCCCGGGTGGACGCCCTCGAGCTTCAGGTCGCCGGAGACGTACGCCCGTGCGAAGCCGAGGTCACCCGGCGCCGTCATGAGGTATGACAGCCCACGCTCGTTGAGGAGGGTCATCTTGATCGGCGCGTCCTCGGGGCCGGCGGTGCTGCCGTCGAACCCCTCGAAGCGGAACGGCAACCCGTCCTTCATGAGTCGTCCGAGTGCGTCCGCGATCGTGAGCCGGGCTCCCACGTCTGTGGTCATGTGTTCCTCACCGCTTTCTCGTACAGGGTGCTGAGTCTGCTGTCGGGGTCGTACGTCCGACGCACGGCGGCGAGCGCCGCGCCGCCGTACATCTGGTCGAAGGTCTGCTGGTCATAGAAGGCTTCAGAATAGAGCGACTTGTGGCCGCCGAGATCGTGGACGAAATCCTCGATCTTGCGGTTCACCAGGCCAGGCTCGCTGTCGGCCGGAACTTCGACGGTGCCCCAGAAGCCCACGTTGACGTAGGTCTTGCCAGGCGCGAGTGGGTACACAGGCCACGCACGGGTCGTCCGCAGCGGGCAGAGCCACACCGGGCGCATGCCGACCTCCTCGTCAAACCATTCGAGGAACCTCGGTAGCTGGTCGAGCGGCACCTCGACGTCCTGGATCACGCGCTCGCGACCCGGGACCTTCTTGAGGCGGTCGAGCGTCTTGACGATGCCGAGCTTCTCGTCGAGGCCGACGAGCCGGTGGTAGAAATCGCTGCGGCGGTAGCGGGCGGGCCAGACCCGGCGCAGCCACGGGTTCTGCGCTCCGAAGGCTCCCGAGCACCAGAACCAGTCGGTGTCCCAGCGCCAGATGTAGTCGTTCATGGTCAAGACGTCGGTCTCGCGGGTCTGAATCGACCGGTAGAAGATCTGCTGGCCCGTGTAGTCGCTGACGGCCTGCTGCTGATCGGTGAAGTGCGCAAGCGTCAGGTAGATCTCATCGGGCGAGAACGCCGTGCCATCGAGCCCGTCGACGCGCTCGCCGTGCCACTCGCCCGTCTCGGCGATGACCTCGATGGCCTTGACCGCCGCGGCGGCGTCGGCCATCTGCACGTGGCGCAACGCGACGAGGCGTGGCACCTTCTCGAGGCGGATCTTCAGGCGGGTGGCGTAGCCGAGGCTGCCGTAGGAGTTGGGGAACGCGTCGAAGAGGTCCGCGTGCTCGCCCTCGGCGGAAGCGGTGACGATGACTCCGGCGCCGGTGAGGATGTCCATCTCGACGACCGACTCGTGCGGAAGCCCGTTGCGGAACGACGTCGACTCGATGCCCAGCCCTGTGACGGCACCGCCGAGGGTGATCGTGCGCAGCTGCGGGACGACATAGGGGATGAAGCCGAGCGGCAGGGTCTCGGCGACGAGGTCCTCATACGTACACACGCCCTGCACGTCGGCGGTCTGCGCCTCCGTGTCGATCGCGATGACTCCGTCGAGGCCGCTGACGTCGAGCCCGGGGGTCTTGTGGGCGGACCGGGGGCGGAACAGGTTGGAGGTCTTCTTCGCAAGGCGTACACGATCACCCGATGCCAAGCGTCCGTACGACGACAGCAGCATCCCCACCGCTGCCTCGTGCGCGTGCCAACCTTTCACGGGCTTTAGGTTAAGCC
The DNA here is from genome assembly GCF_014378035.1 of Aeromicrobium sp. Lineage (GTDB taxonomy): Bacteria > Actinomycetota > Actinomycetes > Propionibacteriales > Nocardioidaceae > Aeromicrobium. The sequence continues at coordinate 66,823 of NZ_JACMOM010000029.1, forward strand.
CGTCGAGGACCGCAACGGGTAGCAGGTCGAACTGTGAGACGGCACTCAAACGTCGGCGAGGTAGCGAAGAGCCGCGGCGTAGCCCTCGAGACCCATGCCCACGACCACAGCTGCGGCGATGTCGCTGAGGTAGGACGTGTGCCGAAAAGCCTCGCGGGCGTAGACGTTGCTCAGGTGCACCTCGACCAGCGGGGAGCCCAGCTGGCTGGCCGCATCGCGCACCGCCACCGAGGTGTGAGTCCACGCCCCCGCGTTGAGGATCACGGGCGCGCCGCTGTCGGCAGCCTCGTGCAGCCAGCCGATCATCTCGGCCTCTGTGTCGGTCTGGCGGACGTCGACGTCGAGCCCCACCTCGGCTCCCACCGCCTCGCACCTCGCGACCAGGTCGGCGTACGTCGCGACACCGTAGATGTCGGGCTCTCGCACGCCGAGCCGCCCGAGGTTGGGTCCGTTGAGCACCAGGACGGTCATCAGTGTCACCTCTGCAGCTGCCAGATCAGCGCGTCGGCGGCACCGATCGCTCTCAGATCGTACTCACCGGCGGCCGTCAAACGGGCTTCGTCGCCCGGTTGCAGCACGGTGTTGCTGTGCCGGGCATTGTCGTCAAGCTGGATCGAACCGGCCGTCACGTGGATCAGGCTGCGTCGGCTGGCGGGCACGGTCACGATGTCGCCGGCTGCGAGGCGCACGACGAACAGCTCAGCGGGCGCGTGGACAGCCACCGTGGGGACGAGTCCTGTGCCGGGGACGACCTCGCGCTGGACGTACTCCGGCTCGCCCTCGCGCTCCGACACGAGCATCATCTGCACGAACGCCAGTGGCACCTCCGTCGATGCGTTGCGCTCAGAGTGCTCGACGCCCGTGCCGGCGCTGAGCCGCTGCGCTGTGCCCACTCGGATCGTCCCGCTGTGACCGGTGGAGTCGTCGTGCCGCAAGACTCCTTGGAGCACCCACGTGACAATCTCCACGTCCGCGTGGCGGTGCGCCTCGTAGCCCTGACCGGCCTCGACGTGCTCGGTGTTGATCGCGACGATGGGTCCGAAGCCGACGTTCGCCGGGTCGTAGTGCGCACCGTACGAGAAGCTGTGCCACGTCGACACACCCTCACCGACGGTGCAGAAGCGGTCCCCTGCTCGGTGAATCTCGATCATCGCCTCCACCTCAGGCATAACCGAGCTCGTGCAGTCGGTCGTCCTCGATGCCGAAATGGTGGGCGATCTCGTGCACCACCGTGATGCCGACCTCCTCCACCACGTCCTCCTCC
>NZ_JACMOM010000177.1 GCF_014378035.1 Aeromicrobium sp.
CAAAGACTCTGATAGTGCGTGCCGACATGACCAAGATCCGGTTTGCCACGTACAACGTCTGCGCCGAGCACTGCCCAAAACTTCGTGCTTGGTCTTACCGGGTTTCCAGAGTCACAGCGGTCATCAAGTCCAAGAATCCGGACGTCGTCACCTTGCAGGAGACCGGTGGGTACACGCGCCTGACCAGCCTGACCTCTCGAATGAAGTCGTCCGGCTACACACGCGTGAGAGGTGGAAGTTCGCGGTGGATCTTCTACCGCACCGCCACGATGTCTGCCCGCGACTACAAGGGCGCCGCGCTGTACGGAAAGACTGTTCACGTGCAGTACGGAAGCAACGGCAAGCGTCAGGCCATCCCGATCCAGTTGCTTCGTCAGACGTCCACGAACGCACGCGTCCTGGTTGTCAACTTCCACTTGCAGGCCCTCGACTTCACCACCAAGGATCAAGCTCGTTTGTCTGAGTTCAGACAGGTCAGCAACAGCATCGCTTCGTTCCGCAAAACGTACCCAACCATTCCTGTTGTCAAGGCGGGCGACTTCAACTCACTCCTGCACGGCAACACCAGGTACGACTCGGACTCTGCGCGCTGGCGTGTCTACAACCAGATCAAGAGCGACGGTTACAAGGATGCTCGCACGAGCGCCAGAAGCACCTCGAACGCGAGCGCCAGCAGTCTCAACAAGATGAGTGATGACCGTCGACGTTTCCCGCCGTCGTTCCAGCTGGACCACATCTTTGTCCAGCGAAACGCCATCGTCACGGCGTGGGGCCTGCTCACCCGCAACGTGTCGTACGGCAGTCAGTACAGCGACCACGACATGATCTGGGCTGACGTCTCGCTTCGGTCACGCTGACACCTGCATCGCGACTGCCGCACGATCCGGTGACAGTCTGACCTGCCCCCAGCCTGGAGCAGTCGCACGCGAGAGAGCCGACCCGAGTTCATCGGACCGGCTCTCGCGTGGAGTGGAGGTGCGTCGTCAGGCGACAGGGTCACCTGACTCAGGCTCGACGGGTGCTTCGGTGCACGTGTCGGCATGCACCCTCAATTCCTTGAGACTGGCCTTGGCAGCGTTCCACTGGGCCTTGAGCACCTTGCGGTCGGCTTTGACGACCTTGCGAAGCTCAGAGAAGCTGGCGCGCTGGATGCGATTGGACTCCTTGGCCTCGGCGCGAGCAACAGTGCGGGCCGCCTTCGCTGCTGCCCGCGCCTCCGTGCGTGCCTCACCCGTCGAGCTCGTGGCCTTCAGCGCAAGACGGTCGGCCTTCTTGTCTGCGGCCTTCGCCTCAGCCTTCTCATGGGCCTTGAGCTTCTTCACCAACGTCGGCATGGAGCTCTTGGTGTGCGACGTGAATCGCTTCTGGGCAACGCGAGCCTCGGTCTTGGCCGCGTCAACTGCGGCGGCCACCACAGCTGGGTCGCAGCCAAGGTCGCTGTGGTGTGCGCTGGCCGGCGCGGCAAACCCGCCAGCACCGAGGGCGACTGTGACGGTGGCGGCCGCGAAGGCGCGGCGGATGATGTCGTTCAAGGGGTTCCCTCCCATAGTGTGGTCTTCCAGAACCGCTCCAGCGACCCCAGAACACGCGGCGCGAGTGGTTCACGCGACTAGGACCATGGTCCCATGACCCCCGTGATTCGAGCCCGTTTTGAATAATTCAGATTAATTTTTCTCGGATCACCCGGCATCTTGCGGCGCGACTCATTCCTGCGCTCGAGACATCACACCGATGTCAACATGAGGTACTTCCCCTGAGTGCCCACTGTCGTCAACGGCGGGTCGGCACCCAAGCCCGGGCAAAGCCGTAGGCATCAGCGACGTCGGACCTGGAGGCGAAGTCGAGCGCCTCACGCCGGACGACCAGCTCGCTCTGGACCTGATAGACCGCCAACGCGGAGATCACCGGCGCAGTCCACGGGATCGACATCTCGAGGCTGGAGCCGTCGTGAAGGTTTGCCACCAGACGGTAGGGGTCTCGGGTCTCGGGTCCTTCGATCAGCACCACGAGTCGGCGCACCTGCTTGACGTGCCGCAGACCGACGATGACCTGACCGTGCAGGTGCTCGACGACGGGTCGGCGGCCGAGCTCAGGAGACACTAGCTGTCCCTCCAGCGGGCTGACAAGGCCGCTCGTCGTGTCCTGCAGCTCCCAGAACACGCCGAGCTCGCCGTGACCAGCGAGCTCGAACGTCAACGACCCGATGGCCGACTGACGTCGGTCGAGGGTCACCTCAGTGATGCTCTCGGTGAGCAGGAGCCGTCCGTCGAGCCGCCGCGCAGGGACCAGCGACGGCGTGGGCGGTGCCGCCACTGCACGGGGCCTTCGGCGCAGGTATGGCACCGCGTTGCTTGTCACCGACCAGACGGTAGACGTCACAGGGACACCCCGAAGGTCTCGCCCACGCCCATCAACCCCGTCGAGTAGCCCTGCCCGATGGCCCGGACCTTCCACTCGCCGCGGTGCCGGTAGAGCTCGCCGAAGATCATGGCGTTGACCTCGGCCGAGTACTCCTCGATGTCGTAGCGCACCATCTCGCGTCCCGATCGGTCATAGACCCGGAAGAAGGCGTGGCGGACCGCGGCGAAGGTGCCCGGCCGTCGCAGATCGGGGTCGACGTAGACCATCAGCACGATCTTGTCGACGGATGCCGGCACCTCGCGCAGATCGACCTCGATCTGCTCCTCGTCCGCCGTGTCCGAGATGATCTGCACTGTGCCGTCGGGCGACGCCAGCTGGTTGAAGAACACCAGGTGCTCGCTCGACACCGCTTTGCCGTTGGGACCGCAGACGATCGCCGACGGCACGAGCTGGACCGCCGGGCCCCGGGCCTCGACGACCTGCCAGCTGAAACCCACCACCACCCCGCCGGGCGCGGGCATGAGAGTGCTCAGCGCGACATTGGCGCCACTGCGCAGACGGACAACCTCAGGATCCGCCATCAGAGGGCGAGATCCGATCGGTCGAACTTCGTGCGCAGGAAGCGTCCCTGGGCCTGGAGATCCTGGGCGTCGTGGGCATAGATCGCGTGACTCAGCTCAGTGGCAGCGGTCTGGAGGGTGCGCAGCTGCTGCACCAGGTCGTCACCGGGCGTCCCACCGTCAGCACGCGCCTCGGAGGCGAACTGCGGATTGAGGTTCAGGTAGGTGGTGAGGGATGTCGGCAGGTAGTCGGTGAGGAGGCTCTCCACGGCAATCTCCTCCTCGATGCTCGGTGGGTTGGCGTCGAGGTGGTGCAGCAGGGGCACGATGACGTCCTCGATGCGCCCCACCTGCGGGAGGATCTCGATCGGGAGACGGGCCCCTGCGCTGCGGGCCTGCCACCGGAGCCGATCGAGCTGCTGCGACATGCGCTCGACGAAACCTGCCGGGACCGGCTCGGCGGGTTCAGCAGCGTGTCCAGCCTCGTCGGGCCGGCCGAAGAGTGATTTGAACATCAAGACATCACCTTCGCTTCGATGGTCGCCACCGGTCTCCTAGGACCCGAGGCGCGGGGTGCCGCTGCCGTTGGCGCCGGCACTCGAGCGCTCGAGGTAGGGGGCTGCCTTGACCAGCTGGCCCTCGAGGGCCGTGACGGTCTGCTGCATCGACTTGACGGCCTCGCCGCGGAACGTGTCGATGGAGTCCATCGTGGCGAAGACGTCAGTGAAAGCCTGCTCGAGCTTGGCGATGTCGATGGTCGACGAAGCCGCCTGCTGCTGGATCGCCGCGGACTGGGTGCGGAGCATGGCCGCGTTGGCGGCGATGACGTCTGACGTCGTCTGGTTGAGTGCCTGGATCTGGGTCAGGACAAGCTTCTGGTTGGTGAGTGCCTCGGCCACGATGACCGCAGTTCGCAGGGCCGAGAGTGTCGTCGTGCGAGCGCGTTCGACGCCCTTGATGAGCTCGACATTGTTCTTCTTGACCATGTCCATCGCAAGATAGCCCTGTGCTGCGACGGCCAGCTGGGTGAGAATGTCCTGGCGGCGCTGGCGGACGGCGAACTGCACGTCTGCGCGGAAGGCTGTCGCGCGCCGCGGATCCGAGACGTCGAGGTCGGTGAGGCGCGACTCGACCCCGCTGTCGAGACGCCCGAGCAGCATGGCGTACTCCGACAGCGAGCTCATCAGCGTCCAGAGATTCGCGCGCTCCTGCTCGATGGCGGCATTGTCCTTGCGCAGCTCGTCCTGGCTCGAGGCCAGGGCGCGCGTGATGTCGTTGAGCTGCGTCTGCGCACTGACGTAGCGGTCGAAGTAGGCCTTGATGCGGCTGCCGCCGGGCAGGATGCCTAGCAGCCTGCGACCGGGCTTGCCCTCGAGGTCGGCGCGGTTGGGCGTCAGCTCGACGACGGTGGTGCGCAGATCGGCGAGCGACTTGGCAGTCTTTGCCTGCACGCCGACGTCAGACTTGCCGGACGTGCCGGCGAGCGCGGATGACGGGCGCTCAAGCATGCGGTTCGCTGAGTTGGCCGAGGCCGCGAGCTCGGCGGCGCCGACCTGGCTGATCTCGGTGATCTTCGCGTCGAGCTCGGGACTTCCGGGCTGGAGCACCTCGAGGTCGCGGACGTACTGGTCGGCGGTCGCCTCCAGCTGGCTCCGTCGCTCGGTGGGCACAGGCAGCATGCCCTCCACCTGGTCCTCCTGCACGGCAGGGACCGCGGCCGGCGGGGTGAGCGTGATCGGCGCAGCGGTGGGAGGTGTCAGTGGGCCGTCGAGTGAACTCATGCTGACATCTTATCTACGTCAGAACGTCTGGGTGGGGCAACCGCCCGCGACTCTGCGGACGGTGCCCGACCGCAGCGTCAGACGGTGGCACTGACCGCCGGGATCAGGTCGTGGAAGGTGCGACCGTTCGCGATCGAACCGATGGCGGTCATCGACCAGCCCTGTCCGTCACGCACGACCTTGGCCATGACCTGCGCGTTGTGCGTGCCGGACCCGGTGAGCTCGTAGCGCGCGAGCTCGGACTCGTCCGACATGTCGATGAGCCGGCAGAAGGCGTTCTCGATCTGGCTGAAGGTCTGGCCCGTGAACGAGTTGACGACGAACACCAACGTCTGCGCGGCGGGAGCCAGGGCAGTCAGGTCGACGACGATCGACTCGTCGTCGCCGTCTCCTGCGCCGGTGCGGTTGTCACCGGTGTGGACAACGGCACCGTCGTTGCTCTTGAGCTGCTGGAACCAGACCTGGTCGATGAGCGATCTGGACGCGTCGAAGACCATGCACGAGGCGTCGAGGTCGATGCTCTGAGCCTTCGAGCCGAACAGACCCTTCTTGGGTACCGCATCCCAGCCGAGACCCATGCGGACCTTCGTCAGGGTTCCGCCCCCGCTCTTCGTCAGAGAAATCTTCTGGCCCTTGGAAAGATTGATGGACATGCGATTCCTTCGAGTCTGTCGTGCAGACGATGTGTCGACGTTGTGGTGCTGCCAACATATCGCGGCACCCGCGATCTATCGAGACAGTCAGCTGCCGCCGCCAGGGTTCGACAGGTGTGGAGTGTCGTGCGCAAGCTGCTGATGGGGGTCGCCGCCCTTCTCGTCGTCGCACTGGTCGCCCGTGTCGGCCACTTCGGCGGCGCGCCCGGACGTGTCGGGCTACGAGCGCGGCTGCGGCGCTGATCGCGGCTGTGTGTTCGGTCCCAGCTGGACCGACGACCACGCCGGCATCGACGGGCACGACGGCTGCGACACCTGCAACGACGTGCTGCGCCGCCAGCTCGATGGGGTCACGTTCCGCCCCGGAACCCATGACTGCGTGGTGATCAACGCCTCGAAGGGCGACCGCTCCCCCGGCGAGTGGATGCCCATCAACAGAGCCTTCCGCTGCGAGTACATCGACCGTTTCCTCGACGTCGCCCTGGCGTACGACCTGCCCGTGACACGTGCGGACGTCAGATCGATGCGCTTCACCCTCGCCACCTGCTGACGTCATTGTCGGGAGGCATGGCGTTCTCGGCGTGGGCGAACGCTGTCCGGGAGTTCATCTGGACGACGCGTGAGGGTCGGGTCCTCGTCACGAGGAGCACGGACCATGGAGACATGATCCTGCATGATCACCCGGGCCCGATGACGACGGGTTCCCGGCACCCGCAGACGTTCCCCCTGGTGATCGGTCACCGAGGCGCGCCGGGCCACGCAGTCGAGCACAGCGCCAGGTCGTACACCATGGCAATGGAGTCCGGTGCCGACATGGTCGAGCCCGACCTCGTACCGACGGCCGACGGACATCTGCTGTGCCGCCACGAGAACGAGCTGTCACGGACGACGAATGTCAAAAAGGTCGCCGAGCTGCGCAACCGGCGCACCACCAAGGTCATCGATGGCAAGCCGCACACGGGCTGGTTCAGCGAGGACCTGACGCTCACCGAGCTTGCCCCGCTCAGGGCGCGGGAGAGGATGCCGCTCGTCCGCCCCCAGAACACCGTCGCCACCGATGAGCCGCTGTTGACTCTCGATGACACCATCCGGCTGGTGGCCGCGCACAACCGCTCCTGGGGCACACGCGTGGGCCTGTGCCTCGAGCTCAAGCACGCTGCGCACTTCGCCTCTGTCGGCCTGCCGCTCGACGAGCTCCTGCTCGACACCCTTCGACGCAACGAAAGCCTCCTGCCGTCCGTCCCGATGCATGTCGAGGCCGACAATCCTGACGTGCTCAGGCGGGTCACGAGCCGCGTCGACCTCCCCGCCTTGCAGCTGCTCACGAGCTCGGCGCATCTGCTGCGCATCGGTGGTCTGGAGAAGATCTCGTCCTACGCGAGAGGAGTCGCCGTGCGCAAGGACCTCATTGTGCGTCCGTCGGCCGCGAGGTCGCCGCGCCGCGAGTCAGGCCTCGTCGACCGCGCGCACCGTGCTGGCCTCGAGGTCTTCGCGTGGACCTTGCGCAACGAGAACCGCTACCTGCCGGTGGAGTTTCGCATGGGCGCCGAGAACGAGACCGGTTTCGCAGCACTGGAGTACCGCGAGCTGTTCGACGCCGGAGTCGACGCGGTGTTCTCCGACCACCCGGACACCGCCGTCGCTGAGCGCGACCGCTGGGTCGGCTCGCGCCTCACCGGTACGCGTCGAGTCGCGGCAATCGGCTGACCCGTCAGTGACCGAGCGCCTCGGCAACCATCCAGGCCGTGATCTCCTCGCCTGCCCGCACACCTGCCGATGTCGTGACCCGCAGGTGTGGACGGCTCCAGCTCGCGTCGGCAAGCTCACCGTGGCGAGGGCGGACGGCCACGTCTGCCACCTCGAGCAGCTCGGCATCCAGCAACGAGTCGCCGGCCGCGAGCAGACGGGTCGCACCCAGCATGTCGGACACCTCTCGCGCAGCGGTGGCCTTGGTGAGCGCCGCCGGGACGCAGTAGACCTTGCGCCCCTGCACCGAGACGCCCCAGCCGCGCTCCTCGGCGAAGGCCATCAGGTCGTTGACCCAGCTGGCGGGCATTGCCGCGCGATTGACCACGACGTAGCAGAACAGCCCCGAGGCGTCGCGCACCTTCTCGACGAACGAGGCACCCCTCTCGCCGGCGCTGGCCCGGTGGAGCTCATCGAGCATCTCCGCGAACGGTGCACCGGCGCCTGAGAGCCTCTCGGTGACGGCGGCCGTGAAGTCGAGGTCCTCGATGCCGTCACGCAAAAGACGGCCTCCGTTCGCGCACAGCGCGAACTTCGGGGCCGGACCTGGCAGGTGCACGCGGCGGAACTGCTCGATCGTGCGGGTCGTCGCCGGTACGAACACGCCGGCCTCGGCAAGGTCTGTCAGGTGGCCTGCAGCCGTCTCGGTGACGAAGGACAACGGCGCGCCCTGGTAGACCTCGACACACACCAGCCGGGGAGCGTCCTGGTCGGCCTCCAGCAGACGAAGGGTCGCAGAGGAGTAGATGAGGGTCTGATCGAGGTCGCTGACGACAACGGTTCCGGCGGCGATCATGGCTCGACCCGGCGGGTTGTCGTGCCGTCGGCTCCGACGGCTCCCCGCGTGAAGCGCGGGTGGATCAGGCCGACGCAGCTGTACGCGAGGTCCGGCACCTCCAGGAGCTCCACGTCGCGGTCGCGGGCCAGTGCCCGGATGTGCCCCAGCTCGGCGGCCGCGTCGGGGTGCACCAGAATCTTCCAGGGCACGCGGCGCAGCAGGACCCGCGTGGTCTCCCCCACGCCCGGCTTGACGAGATTGACGTCGTCGATGCCGTGATCGGCGGAGATCTTCTCCACCGCTGCCCAGCCGTCCCACGTCGGCGTGCGGTCGGAAGCCAGATGGCCCGGCAACGCGGCCCCGACAGCGTCGGACACGCCGGCGAACTGCGCGACGACGGCATCGACGAAGCCGTTCGAGACGTCTGCCTCGGCAAGGTCGGCGTAGAACTTCGCGCCGTGGAAGTCCTCCGGTCCGATCAGCAGGTCGTTGAGCACCGTACGGGAGACGAGGCCCGAGATCGTCGAGTTGAGGCACGCCGAGGGGATGAGGTAGTCGTCGCGGGTGCCGAAGTGCTCGACACACCGACCGGTGTCGGCGAGCACGGCCAGCGCGGAGGAGAACGTCGCACCCAGCGTGGCGTGGGCCTCGGCGACCGAGGCGGCCAGCTCGCGGGTGATGGCGCCCTTGCCCGTCCATCCGTCGACGAACATCACGTGGGCCGGGTCGTGGTGTGCTGCGAGGTACCTGAGCGCGACGTGGTCGATGCCTCTACCCCGGACGATCGAGACTGCATAGTGCGGCAGGTCGAGCCCATGCGCGTGCTGCGCCCATCGGCGCATCAGCACGCCCACGGGGGTGCCGGCGCGCGCCAACGACACCAGCACAGCATCCGGCCCACGGTCGGCCAGCACCTGCTCGGTGACGAGACCGACCGCGAACGCGACCCGGGCAGCCGACCGATCGAGCGCCGCCGCGAACAGTGCCCGGTAGGCCTCGTCCGGCTGGTACTCGACCGGCAACGACTCGGCGTAGTGCGCTCCCCCGGCCTGGATCGCCTCCTCGCGCTCCTCGACCGGCGCCTCGAGCGCCACGTCGGAGAGGTCCTTCAGCAGCCAGGCCACATCGTCGGGCGCGTACGAGCCGAAGTCTGGCCCACGGAGGGGCTGCGGAAGTCGCGCGTTCATGCGTCGGGGTCCGCAGCCGGGGAATCGGGGCGGTGGTCGGGGATGACAGCAAGGACGACGTCGGGCACGACCTCCGCCAGGCGGGTCAGGAGACCGTCGGTACCCAGCAGGGCTGTGGTGTCGGCGGTCTTGTCGATCACCACGACCACGACATCGAAGGGCTCGGCCGGCGAGAGGTTGTAGGCGTAGCGCTCACCGGGGCCGTCAGCCGGCCCGTCGTGCGCGGCGAAGACCAGCCTGCTGCGGATCGCATAGCCCTCGTGGTCGACGGCCAGCACGGGTGAGCGGGTCGTCGTCGACGTGGTCACCTCGGCCGCCGGAAGCTGCTCGGCCAGTCCGGCTGCGAGGCGCAGTGGTGCGTACATCAGCTCCTCGAACCCCAGGACGTGGACCCGCGCACGATCTGCGACGTAGGGCACCAGCTCGGCGACGATCGCGGGAAGGGCTTCGTCGAGCCTCACACCGTCGAGCGCCGTGAATCCGTGCCGCCCGCCTTCGCGCAGCCCCGTCGGCCACGGAAGGTCTGCCCGGCGGACCCGGCCTGCTCCCGAGGTCGACGGTCCTGCGACCACGGTGGCCTCCATGTCGGTGACCAGCCGCTTGCCGATGTCGAGCACGTCTGCCGGCACGTCGATGCGACCGGCGGCGAGCGCCACCGCGTCGAGAGTCACCCCGAGCTCGTCGGCCACCGCCACCATGCGCGAGCGGTCGGCGTCATCACGCAGATCAACGAGCGAAGCGATGACGTAGCGACGGCGAGGGTGCACGGCGTGCAACATGCGGATGGTGTTCAGCACCGTGGTGCCGGTGGACAGCTCGTCGTCGACCAGCACCAGCGGCCCATCCCCCATCAACAGCCCCCGGTCGTCCGGCAGCAGCAGGTGGGTGGTGGCGTGGCTGTGCTCCTCCTCGAACCCGCCGACCGGGCTGATCCCCGTGACGGGTCGGCGGGTCGAGTGCAGGTAGGGCGCCCGGAGGGTGTCGGCGACCGCGTGCCCGAGGGCAGTGGCAGTTTCGGCGAACCCGAGCACGACCGTGCCCTGCGGTGAGGCCGGGCAGTCATCGTCACGCATGGCTTTGAGCAGGGCGCTCGACGCACCCGGGTCTCCGCGCACGGCACGTCGGAACTCCTCGTCCGGGCGACGAGCCCCGTCGCCAGCCTCGCCGTCGCGCGCGAGCGTGTCGAGGACAAGGCGTCCGAGCAACATGCCTGCGCCGAGGACGAGGCGGGGGTCCACCGGCACGTGCTTGCCGAGCACCGTGGAGACCAGCAGATGCGCACGGCGCGGGTTGCGTCGAACAGCCAGACCGACGAGGTCCTCCAGCGGCACACCGACTGCGCTGTCGGTGGACCGCACGATGACCTCCAGACGCTCCTGCACCCACGCGCCGGGCCAGACCCTCCGCGCGTGCGCGTCGGTCTCGGTACCCGTCGGCGTAGTCATGCGATGGCAGCCGCGAGAAGGTCGACGAAGGTGACGTCCTCAGCCGCCACGCCGAACGCGCGGGACCGCCGGACCGTTCGCTCGGCCCAGGAACGGTGCGGCTTCGTCTCGTTCATCTTGTTTCCGTAGCTTGAGGCGTGCGCGCCCCCGCCCATCGTCCCCCGGCCGAGGATCTCGCACGCGTCGAGATGCTCCTCATGGGTCACGACTGACAGCGCGTGCACCGCCGCGACATGGGTCGGGTGGATGACGGTCTTGCCGGTGAGCCCGTTGGCCTTGTCGAGCACGACCTCACGGATCAGGCCGTCGAGGTCGCGCACCATCAGCTCCTTGCGCAGCGCACGGGCTTCCTGCTCGTCGAAGGGTGTCTGCCTCAGCAGCGGCTTGAAGATACGTCCCTGACTGGGGAAGTACTCCCACACCGGCCCGGTGACGACGTGACCCGTGCCGTCGGCGCGGCCCAAGATGTTGACGACGTCGGCGATGACCTCAGCAATGATCCGCACGTCGTAGATGGTGAGATCACGGTCACGACGCAGCCCGTAGGCGGCGCTCAGGTCGGTGGCACCGAGTCGTATTGCCAGCACGAGGTCTCGGTGGTCGTCGAGCAGCTGACGGATGTCCATCAGGGTGTCGACGCGTGTCTCTCGGTGGACGACCTCCGGCGACTCGATGACCGGCATCATGAGCAGCGGCAGTCCGCTTTCGTGCCGGGCCTCATACAACGCCTCGAGATAGGCGGGACCCGTGCTTCCGGTGAACTTCGGCAGCACGAAGCCCGACAGGATGGCGGCGTGGTCGCCAAGGCTGCCGACGAGCTCGGGGATCTGCCGCGGGTGGCGCACACGGATGAAGGTGAGGGGCAGGTTGTCGGTGTCCTTCCCGTCACAGGGCAGCGAGCGCAGCTGGGCCACCACGTTGGCCTGTGCCGACGCGAGCTCGGCGTCAGCGATGGCATCCTCGAGGCAGACCACGACGCTCATGACGCCAGCGGCGCCCTGCTTGTGCAGGTCCTTCGCGATGGCCGGTCGTGTCGCTGGCATGTAGAGCGTGGCCCCGAGAGCGGCGGCCAGCGTGGGGCTCGCGGCGCTGCGGTCGAACTCTTCGGGTAGCACGGAGAAGAGGCGACGCTCGTCCGCCTCGGTCACATGACGAAAGTGACGCATCACTACCCCCTCGATCGACGACCGGCCACAGCGACCACGGTACCAATCAGCCCCTCGTGCCTCGTCTCGGCGCCGCCCACCAGCATCCGCTCGCTACTTGCGACCCGCCGTCCACCTCATGCCCCAGCCGAAGGCCTCGTCGAGGTCGCGATGACCTCGGACGTACCGCACCTCGCGACGCACCACCAGCTCACCGTCGACGTTCTCGAGCATGGCGATGGCGCACATGCCCGACTTCGGGTCGTGCTCATCGAGGCGCACCTCGACCTGCGGACCGGTCACCGGGTGGAGGGTGACGACCCCGTCTGCGCCTGCCCAGTTCGTGACACCGTCGTAGATGAAGGCGAACACCAGGATGCGCTTGATGGCGGCGACCTTGCCCATGTCGACGAACAGGTTCTCGCCCTCGGCGCTGGTGCCACTGCGATCGTCACGGTCGAGCCAGCAGATGGGCCCCGGGTCGGCTGTGTCGCGCAACGTGTCACCCAGTGCCTGGACGACGCCCTTTGACCCATCGGCGTACTCATACATGCACCCGAGGTCGAGGTCGATCGGTCGGGGGCCCTGTGCCTTCTTGAACAGGCCGCGGGCCGGAGGCGCGCCGAGGTCCCCGTCCGGCCGCGGGTTCCACTTCAGGTTGACCCGCAACGTGCCGCCCTCCCGGCCACGCTTCGTGAGCGAGACGGAAGGGGCGGACTTCGTGAGTGTCACCGTGCCGCTGGAGACCGGCGCCGCGCCGGCCGCGGGCTGCTTGGGCTTCTTGACGTAGTCGATGGCCATGGCGCTCCTTCGTGTGGGTCCGGACGATGCGCGGACGGTCAGAGTTGAGTGACGTGCTCTCTACGTGTCTGCGGCGACGTCGTGACCCGAGGCCGCGTCAAGGGGCTCAGCACCCTCGCGCCGGTTGTGCGACAGCGAGGAGATGAACGCGGCTGCGATGAATCCGACGCCGATGAGCCCGGTGACGAGCTCGGGAACCTCGAACTTGATGCTGACGAGCAGCACCGTCGAGAGCGCCCCGATGGCCCACAAAGCGCCGTGCTCGAGGTAGACGTAGTCGTTGAGCGTGCCCTTGTGGACCAGGTAGACAGTCAGCGAGCGGATGTAGAGGGCGCCCACGCCGAGTCCCACCGCGATGATGAAGATGTCCTGGGTGATGGCGAAGGCGCCGATGACACCGTCGAACGAGAACGAGGCGTCGAGCACCTCCAGATACAGGAACAGGAAGAATGCCGCCTTGCCCGAGGCAAGGATCATTCCCCCGGCTCCCGATGAGGTGGCAGGACCCGCGGCGTCCTCGTCCGACACATCGGTCTCGTCGCCGCCGCCTGCCTCGAACAGCTCGCCGAGTCCGTTGACGAGCAGGTAGGTCAAGATGCCGAGGGCTCCGGAGACCATCACCGTGCCGGGGTTCTCTGCGAGCAGCTGGGCCGTCACGGTCAGGGCGCCGAGGGCAACGACCACCGAGAGCTGATCGAGCTTGCCGACCGAGGCGAGTGGACGCTCGAGCCACGTCAGCCACGTGATGTCACGGTCCTCGAAGATGAAGTCGAGGAACAGCATGCCCAGGAACATGCCACCGAAGGCCGCGATGCTCGGGTGAGCCTCGTGGAGCAGGTAC
>NZ_JACMOM010000178.1 GCF_014378035.1 Aeromicrobium sp.
CAGCGCGATCGCCTCGAGCGGCTACCGCTCGCTGGACGAGAACCAGAAGGTCGAGTTTGACGTCGAGCAGGGCCAGAAGGGCCTGCAGGCTACGAACATCCGTCCCCTCTGATCTCACCGATCACAGAAGACTGATTCACGGAAGGCCCCCCGAGCACTGCTCGGGGGGCCTTCCGCTGTCTCCAGCGGCCTGCGCCGCTAGACGTGCAGGAAAACGGACGATGAGGGTGAGAGGTAGCGGGTGCTCGGTAGTCAGTGCTTGGGGGAGAGGAGCTCGCCGAGGCGGTCCTCGGCATCGGAGGGCGTCACGAAGAGGAGCTCGTCCCCGGACTCCAGCGAACGGTCAGCGTCCGGACGCTCGATCGAGTTTTCGCGCAGGATCGCGACCAGCACGACATCGTCGGGCCACGGCACCTCGCTGACTCGGCGACCGACGAACGGTGAGTCGTCAGGCATCGTCAGCTCGACCAGGTTGGTGTTGCTCTGGCGGAAGGTGAAGAGCCGCACGAGGTCGCCCACCGTGACGGCCTCCTCGACGAGTGCGGACATCAGGCGGGGCGTGGAGACCGACACGTCGACGCCCCACGACTCGCTGAAGAGCCACTCGTTGCTCGGGTGGTTGACGCGGCCGACGGTGCGGGGCACCGCGAACTCGGTCTTCGCCAACAGCGAGGTGACGAGGTTGACCTTGTCGTCACCGGTCGCGGAGATGACCACGTCGCACGACTCCAGCTGAGCCTCCTCGAGCGAGGAGAGCTCGCACGAGTCGGCCAGCAGCCACTGCGCCTTGGGCACCATGTCGGCGCGGATCGAGGCAGGGGACTTGTCGATCAGCAGCACCGGGTGGCCGTTGTCGATGAGCTCCTGCGCCACCGACCGGCCCACCGCGCCGGCCCCGGCGATCACGACGCGCATCAGTCGGCCTCCGGGCCTGAGTCGAGCACCCTGCGGAACACGTCGACGCAGTCCTCGCGCATGAACAGGTTCAAGTAGTCGCCCTCCTGGATTACTGTCTCCGGCTGGACGATCAGGCCGGAGCCGAGACGGTTGAGGTACGCGACGCGTACACCGGCGGCGGCCTCGAGCGCGGCGATCTTGTGACCTACCCACGCGAACGGCGCATAGACCTGATCGAGCCGGACCTGACCGGACTGGTCACGCCACGCCGGCTCGGAGTCGGCCGGGACGAGACGCCGCAACACCTGGTCGGCCGCCCAGGGCACGGTGGCCACGGTGGGTATACCCAAGCGTTCATAGACCTCGGCACGGCCCGGGTCGTAGATGCGCGCGACCACGTTGTCGACCTTGAACTGCTCGCGGGCGACCCGTGCGGAGATGATGTTGGAGTTGTCGCCGCTGGACACTGCCGCGAAGGCATCGGCACGCTCGATGCCTGCCTTGACGAGGACATCGCGATCGAAGCCCAAGCCGGTCACGGTGATGCCACTGAATCCGGGACCGAGGCGGCGGAACGCATCAGGGTTGGAGTCGATGACGGCGGTCGTGTGTCCTCGCTCCTCGAGGCTGTGAGTGAGGGTCGACCCGACGCGTCCGCAGCCCATGATCACGATATGCACGGAGGAGACGCTACACCCGAGGCAGGTGCGTCGCGCACGTAACCTTCCGCGGGGCTAGCATCGACTCTCGTGGGTATCACCGAGGTCACCAAGCGAGCACTGGTCGGCCGCAAGCTTCGCAGCACCCAGCTCGGTGAGACTCTCCTCCCCAAGCGGATCGCGCTGCCGGTGTTTGCGAGCGACGCACTGTCGTCCGTGGCGTACGCGCCGGACGAGATCTTCCTGACCCTGTCGCTCGGTGGGCTGTCCGCCTACGCGTTC
>NZ_JACMOM010000179.1 GCF_014378035.1 Aeromicrobium sp.
ATCACGTCGTCTGCGTTGACCTGTGCGATCGCGGTGCGCCAGCTCATGTCGGACATCGGGGGACTCCTCAACTGCGCAGTCTGGTGCGCCGCTTGGTGATGGTCATTTTTGACCATCGTTTGAATACTAGCCTTCAGTCGTCCTACGATGTGGCTTGACCGTCGATTTCGAGGAGAACCCATGCGTAGCCCACGAGACTTCTTCTTGCCGCTGGCGATCGGCGCTCCCGAGCCGCCCCGCGTCATACCGCCTCTGGCCTCGCGGATGATCCACTTCTTCGATCCTTCGAACGCTCGCATGGTCGGCAAGTTGCCGGCGCTCGCACCTACCGTGGACGTGCTCCTGGGAAATCTCGAGGACGCGGTCGAGATCGACAACAAGGAGGCCGCGCGGGCGGGGCTCGTCGAGGTGGCGCTGACCGTCGACCTCGGCACGACCTCGCTGTGGGCGCGCGTCAACGCTCTCGACTCCCCATGGATCCTCGATGACCTCACGGACCTGGTCCTGCAGGCCGGCGAGCAGATCGATGTGTTGATGCTGCCGAAGATCCAGGGCCCCGAGGACATCCATTACGTCGACCGCCTGGTGGCACAGCTCGAGGCCCGTGCGGGCCTGAGCCGCCCGATCCTGCTGCACGCCATCCTGGAGACGGCTCGTGGCGTCGCGAACGTGGAGGAGATCTGTCTGGCCAGCCCGCGACTGCAGGGCGTCTCGCTGGGCCCGGCCGACCTCGCGGCGGACCGTGAGATGAAGACCACCAACGTCGGTGGCGGACACCCCGGCTACCTCGTGAGGGCCGACGCCGTCAACGGCGAGTACGACGCACCCCGCGTGACGGCCCAGCAGGATCTCTGGCACTACACCGTGGCGCGGATGGTCGACGCCTGCCGGCTTGCCGGTATCCAGCCCTACTACGGCCCGTTCGGGGACATCACCGACGTGCTCGCGTGCGAGGACCAGTTCCGTAACGCGTACGTCATGGGGTGTGTTGGAGCATGGACGCTCCACCCGAAGCAGATCGAGGTGGCGCGCACGGTGTTCACGCCTGACCCGGACCAGGTCGCCTGGGCGCGCCGGGTCGTGGAGGCGCTCGTCGACGGGGCAGGCGCCGTCATGATCGACGGCAAGATGCAGGACGACGCCTCTTACAAGCAGTGCCAGAAGATCCTCGCGTTCGCCGACCTCGTCGCCGCTCGGGACGGCACCTCCCGCGACGGTGCTGCCGGGAGCGAAGGATGAGCGTTGCTCGACTGCTCGACGGCAAAGTGGCGATCGTCACGGGAGGCACGCGTGGCATCGGAGGTGCCATCGCGACGACGTTCGCCGAGCATGGTGCGACGGTCGTCGCCCTCGCCACGTCGCCTGTTCGGCTGGCCAACGTCGACACGCGCGTCTGTGACGTGTCGGACGAGGCGTCGGTCATGTCCACCTTCGGATCCGCCCTTGCCGACCACGGGCGGATCGATGTGCTCGTCAACAACGCCGGCGTGGCGATCGACAGCGTGATCCACCGAGGCTCGCTCGAGGACTTCCGCCGAGTCCTGGACGTCAACCTTCAGGGGACGTGGCTGTGCACGCGCGAGGCGCTGCGCCACATGCGCGACCGCGAGGGCGGGGGAGCCATCGTCAACATCGCATCGATCGCGTCGAAGGCGGGCAACCTCGGGCAGGCCGCCTATGTGTCCTCGAAGGCGGGTGTGGAGGCGCTGACGCGGACGACCGCCCGGGAAGGTGCCCGACACGGCATCCGCGCGAACGCCATCCGGCCCGGTCTGATCGCCACCGACATGACGGCCGGCATGCCGCAGCACTCGTGGGAGGAGAAGCTCGCGTCCATCCCGATGGCGAGACCCGGTGACCCTCGCGAGGTTGCCGAGGTCGCGCTGTTCCTGGCATCCGACATGTCGAGTTACATGACCGGCGCGGTGCTGGACGTCGCGGGTGGTCGCGAGATGTGATCGGCCAGTCGGCGGCAAGGTGATTCACAACGGCGCGCCGAACGGATACGTTGGTGTCCACTTGTCGGCAACTGTCGGCAGACGGATGGTTGCAGGGGCGAGGTCCGAGCCGCTGCAACCCGCGCGGGAGATGTTGGAGCCATGGCTGAAGAGAGCGACACCAAACGTAGCGAGGGCTCTCTCTATGAAGACCTGCGTGCCAAGATCGTGGCCGGCGTCATCGTGCCTGGGACGCCGCTGGTCGAGGGATCCCTCGCCGCGGAGTATTGCGTCAGCCGGTCGCCGGTCCGTGAGGCCCTCAGCCGTCTGTCATTCGAGGGGCTCGTCGAGCGCCACGAACGGGCGCTGCGGGTCCGGGTGCTGAAGCCCGAGGACGTCCTCGAGATCTACGAGGTGCGCATCGCGCTCGAGGCCGCAGCCGCGCGAGCCGCTGCCATGCGCCGCACGGATCTGGACCTTGCCCGCCTGCAGCGGGCCGTCGGCGCCATGCAGGAGCTGGGCGACGACGACATCACGAAGCGAGCGCCGTTGGCCAACTCGATGCACTTCGTGATCTGGGCCGCCACACACAACAAGGCGCTGATCTCGACGCTCGAGAGTGTCCAGCTGCTCGTGCAGGGCCTCGCCTCGACGACGCTTCATTACCCCGAGCGGTGGGAGGTCTTTGTGGCGGAGTCCCTCGAGATCCTCGACGCCATCCGGACCCAGGACGTCGAGGCTGCGGGCGAGGTCGCCTCACGCCAGATGACCAATGCGCGGGACTTCCGCGTCAGGCTGTACAGTTCCAGCGTCGAGGGCCAGGAGCCGGCCTTCCTGTAGCGCCGGGCCTGCGCTGAGACGCGCGAGGCACCTCGTCGTCCACCTCCCGGCCGGCAGCAGAACCCCTCCCCGCCCGCTGCGGTGCCCGATGTCTTCGAAGCGATGCGTGTGGGCGACCTGAGTCGACCGAGGACGACGAGTGGATCCGTCGATTCTGCACGTGGCGGTTTGGCATACCCTGCGGTGCTTTCTGGATCTACGTACGCATTCGTCGACAACGGTCGACAGCAGTGTTATGTTGTGGATCACACTCGGCGGGACGGACTTTCGCGTCCTCGCCCCGGCACTCTCGCACTAGGAGCCCGTCATGATCGACCGCCACTCATCGCCCACCCGGGGCGGGCCCATCCGAGCCACCAGGCGTC
>NZ_JACMOM010000030.1 GCF_014378035.1 Aeromicrobium sp.
ACAGGTCGTAGTGGTGCGAGATCGCGGCTCGGTCGCGCTCCTTGCTGTGCAGCTCACCGGTGAGGTTCGACTCGGCAGCGGGAGCCGGGGGTCGACGTCCGAGGGCGCCCAGGCGTACGGCCAGCGCCGCGCCCTTCAGCACCTGCCTGGGGCCGATCCTCGGTCGTCCGGCGCTGCCCTCGGCGGCGCGTGCATCCCGCACGGCAGCCCACATGACGCGGAAGCCGTCACCGAGGTCGCCCTCGACGTCGAGGTCGCCCTGCACGTACGCCCGAGCGACCCCGAGCTCGCCCGGCTTCCAGATGATGTGGCGCAGCGCGCGCTTGTCGCGGATGACGACGACCGGTGCGCCGGGCACGCCGGCCTCGCTGCCGTCCCACGCGCGCAGGCGAATCGGAAGGGTGAGACCGAGGGTGTCCTCGACGAGTCCTAGGAGCGCGGCTGCTTTGTTCACACCGACCATTGAACCGCTGGACAGGGTGTTTCGCCATCTCAGATCAGGGCAGGTGGCATGCTTGCACCATGGGCGCCGGCACCGCAATCGCGACACGGTTTCAGCGCACCGGCCGACAGGCCCTGGGCTGGGTGTTGGTGGTCGTCGGAGTGATCCTGATTCCTGCCCCTGGTCCCGGGACGCTGGTGCTGGTGGCGGGTGTGTCGTTGCTTGCCCGCGACCACGTCTGGGCCCAGAAGATCCTCGACCCGCTCGAGCGCCGAGCGATCGACGCGGCCCGGTTCGGGGTGGCCACGGTGCCGCGGATCGTGGTCAGCTTCCTCGGCGGGCTCTGGCTCTTCGCTCTCGGCGTCATCTGGTCCATGAGCCCGGAGATCCCCGAGTTCTCGGTGCTCGGGGTCGGTTTCGGGCCCGATCTCCCGGCCCACGGCTGGGGCGTTGCCCTCGGCCTGTGGTCCTCGGCGATCGCCGCCTGGGGCCTGCTGGCCTACAGCGTCAAGCGCTGGCCCAGGCACGCAGCCCCGGTATGAGAACGTCCGTCCTCGTCAGCTGGTGTGGACGTCAGCTGCCCTCGTCGTCGAGGTAGAGCTCCTTGACCCGCTTGACCCGCTTGACCCGCTTGACCACACGCCACGACGCCTGGTCGTCGAGGTGGTCGAAGAAGATCTTCCGTTTCCAGTCGTACTCCGCCGTCTGCTCGACGGTTCTCTTATCGAAGACGCCGTCCAACGCACCATCGAACTCGTCGAATGTTCGACACACGGGTCCGGGAAGAACACGGTCAAGCTCGCAGAACAGGCCGCGTTCGGCGTTGTTGTACCGGTCGTAATCGTACGCGAAGCTCATGACGGGCTTGCCCTCATGAGGAAGTCCACCAGGCAGCTGGATTAGTCGCTGGTGAGCGCATCCGCGGCGCGGTAAAGGATCTCCAGATCGGGATAGTGACGCGATGACAGGTCGATGGCACCGAGCGGGATCAGTGCGCGCGAATAGGTTCGTGCGCGATCGGCCATGTGCTCGCGCACGCCGCCGACCGCTCCATGGCGCTGCGCCCAAGCTGTGAGCCACTCCAGCTCGGACCCGTCGAACTGGTACTGCGAGTCGCCCTGCCCGTCCCGGACGGTGGGCAGGAACATGACGAGTCGTCGTCCGGCGCTGGGAGAGCCGCGTGGTCAGCTTCACGGTGGCCGAGTCGTTGGACGATGTCGACTGGGCGGTCTCCTCCTGCTGACGCCGGACCTGGGCAAGATCCCGTTGGCACAACCCAAGCCTCTCCCGGAACTTGGCAGTCTCCGCCTATTCGTCCATCATCATCTTGAGCCCCGCGTTCTTCTGCCGCGACGCCGACGACGTCAAGATCTGCACACCCCGTGGGCGCCTTCATCTGGACGGATGCTCCTCATAGGGGGAGGCAGCACGGGTCAGCATCGGCGCGTCCGGCTCCGATCAAAGCGCAGCTTCTGGCTTGGACGCGGCCAGTACGACGGACGACCCGAAGGGTAGGTTCGTGCGTCGCAGCAGCCGTTCGTCCATCCGGCACAACCTGAGCAGCAGTCTCGACAGGCTCGGGGACACGGAAGGCAGCTCAACCACGTCGGCCGGCGCGGACGAGTCGCGTCGCTGGACTCTTTCGACAATGCGAGTTGCCACGCGTTGGATGGCAAAGAAGGGGAAGACCGCCGCAAAGGCATAGGTCGCACGATCAACCCGAAGCCCGGCCGCTTCCACGGCGCCGACGGCACGCTTGCGGGTGTAGCGGCGATGGTGACCGTTGGCATCGTCGAACGAGGACCAGGCCCACTGGTAAGCGGGTACCGACACCATCACGGTCCCGCCCGGCTTGAGGACGCGCGCCAGCTCCGCCAGGGCGACGGCTTCGGATTCGCAGTGCTCGACGACGTCGAAAGCGCCCACGACGTCGAAGCTGTCGTCGGCGAAGGGCAGGTTGACGGCCGAGCCGCACACACCGCCGGCCGTGAGTCCCCGCAGATCGATGTCGAGGGGGACGTGTAGTCCCTCATGGTCGTGGAGCCATCCGACGCTGGGACCATCCGCACTGCCGACGTCCAGCACGCGCTGCGGATGCCCGATGCGATCGGCCAGGACGGTCTTCAGGAGAGTGGTCCTGGCGCGATACCACCAGTAGTCGTTCTCAGCAAGCGAAGCGGATCCGCCGTGGCCGGTTGCAGTCATGGGGACAGGCTAGCCTCGATCTTTCTTTGGGCTGGTTGCTGAGGTGGTGACTGGCGTCGGGAGGGGCTTTGGTTTCCGGTCGGAAACTTTCAGTGTCTGGGCAGGCGGTGATCCCGGCGCTGCGTTCTCGCCGGTGCTCCGGGTCCTTGGGTCGTAGGTGTGTGGTGGGTGGTCAGGTGATTTCTGCGTGCCGCTTGTGGCCGGTCAGGATCAGTCGGTCCATGGCCATCGCTTGTATGCCTGCCGCGGCAGCTTGGCCAATGCGTCGAGGACCGGTTGGCGACCAGAGACGCCAACCGAGTACTGCAAGCCCAGGTTGTGGATGTGGTGGACGAACGCCTGGACCCCGGCGCCAGTTTGTAGTTCGGTGACGCCCGCTACTTCTCGCTGTGCGCGCCGATCAACGTGGCGTCCAGCTCCACAACCACCGAGCATTAGAGTCGGTGAACGGGTCGCGGTGGCCCCAGACCCCGGCCCGCTGATGCACGCGCGGATCTGATCGCGGCAACCGCACCAGCCGGGTCGGCGCCCAGGACGTCGATGAGGCGGCTGACCGTCGGGACGGTCGCCACGGGCCCGAACAGTTCGGGCTGGGCCCAGATCAGCGACACGTCGGCCAAGCAGTCACCACCGGCCGCGATCGCAAGCACCAGGTCCAGCGCGACCTTGCCCAGGTCATGGACCGTGGCCGGTTTGCGCCAACGCGACAACCCAGCCGACAACGCATCAGACAGGCCACTGACCGCGGCGGTCTGGGCCAGCAACCACAGACCCGACGACGAGATCAGCGACTCGCTGCGGCAGCAACATGGACACGGTGGCCAGTCGGGATGTTCCTTAGCTACGGAGTGCCTTTCACTCGGGCTGAATTGCGGATTCGTTACTCACAATTCTTCCCGATATGACAGGCACTTCCATGCGTTCAGACCCGTGTCACCCCGCCAACCGATGAAACTTCGAGGCTAGTGCGTGGGAATGCCGGGCGGTGACACCTGCCCGTGCGCCGTCAGCCTTATGATTGCGTGACTTGACCTCACAACCTGAAGGCCATGCTGTGACCTCGCTCCACACCGTCTCGATCGTTATCCCCGTGTACCGGGGTAGCGCGCACCTGCCGAGCCTCCTCGAGGAGATTGCCCTGCTCACCGAGGCGCAGAGCACGCCTGCCGGGCACACCTTCGAAGTCACCGAGCTGATCTTGGTCCACGACTGCGGACCGGACCACTCTGACCGCGTCATCCGAGAGGCCAACGACGCTTACGAGTGGGTCCGACCGGTGTGGCTGAGCCGCAACTTCGGTCAGCACCCGGCCACGATCGCAGGCATGGCCAGCT
>NZ_JACMOM010000180.1 GCF_014378035.1 Aeromicrobium sp.
GGGAGTCGAAGGCGGAGCAAGAGGGTGGCGAGCACAGCGGCCGGGAAGTCGGCGTAGGCGCCTTGGCACTCGTCGCCGATGGTGGGTGCGAGAGGTTGCACACTCTCGACGCCGGCGTTGACCTCGGCCAGGGCGTCGACCAGCTGCAGTTGAGCGGCGGCGCGGTCAGGATGAGTTCGCGATGACACGAGGTCGACGATGACGGCGATACCCTCTTGCTCATATCCCATGCATATAAGGCTATCACTGAATCTTGCTGAATATAAGTCAGCGCCTGAATACCCAGCATGATTGCGTGACCATCACCTTTCCGGGGCTCGGGCTCGCGCTCCGCAACGAGCTGCGGCTCGGGTGATAAACACCGTTGAATCAGTGGTTTTGCCTTGCGATCGAACACCTGTTCGAGTACACCTGATACATGAATCCGGATCCCATCATCGAGGTGCTGGGTGACACCGCGCGCACGTTGACGTGTGGCGACCTGCGAGGCAAGATCCGTTCGGTGCAGTCGGCCCAGGACGCGCTCGACACGGCCAAGGGTCGGCTTCTGGCCGAGCTCGCTGTCTCCAGAGGCTTCGAGCTCGATGGCGCCTCGACGCTCAACACCTGGGTCTGCAACGAGCTGCGGATGTCTGCGCGCGAGGCCGGCGCACTGGTCAGGGCCGCAGCCACGTTGGACCAGCTGCCCGAGCTCGCCGAGGCCGCCGAGTCAGGTCAGGTTCGCGCCGCTCACATCAATGTCTTCACCTACGGTCTCAAGCACATCGGCGTAGACGCCATGAGCGACGCCCAGCCCTGGCTGCTCGACGTGGCACGCAACAACGAGCCTGCCGAGCTCTACCGGGTCGTCAAGGGTCTGCGAGAGGCGATGTTCCCCGAAGCGCTCGATCAGGCGTGGGTCGACGGAATGGACAAGCAGGACATCCAGGTCCAGCCCGTGCCCGGCGGCTTCCACGTCACCGGATTCCTCAACCCGGTCACCGGCGCGAAGTTCCAGAAGGTCCTCGACTCCGTCGCCGCACCACACGACAAGGACGACACCCGTACCGGCTCAGAACGCCGTGTCCAAGGGCTCGACGACCTCCTGACCCAGGTGCTCGAATCAGGTCTGCCGTCCGACAAAGGCATCCGTCCGCACGTGTCGGTCATGGCCGATGCAGACACACTGGCGGCCGCAGCCGCGTACGTGGAACAGGTGACCACCAACCCCTCCTTCGTGGCCCCACCCATTCCGGCGACCGAACCGGCACAGCTCGCCGGCTTCGGCTCCATCGGGCCGAATCTGCTGATGTATTTCACGTGTGTCAGCGACCACACCGCCTTCCTCATGGCTGAGAGCGGAGGCGAGCGTCAGGCCCAGGTCCTCAACGTCGGCCGCACCCGCCGCTCCTCCACCCTGCGCCAGCGCCGAGCAGTGCTCGCCCGACAGAAGGGTGTGTGCGCGACGCCCGGTTGCCGTCACACCCACCTCGAGATCCACCACACCATCTGGTGGTCCAAGGGCGGCACCACCGACCTCGACCTCCTCATCGGCCTGTGCATCCGCTGCCACCACCTCCTGCACCGCGGGCTGCTCAACATCGCAGGAAACGCCGTCGACGGGTTCACCTTCACCAACCAAGGCGACCGGCTCCTGCGACGAAGACGCCGAAACCGCTACACCCGCGCCGCCTGATCCCACGGGCGTCGCTCGACCACCAACCCTCATGGTCCGTCGTCAATTGCCCAATCGCGTTGCGGGACCACAGCCGGGCGAGGACAATCGGCGCGTGACCTCACCAGCAGCCGCGTTCGTCCGGTACTACGACGTCACGAGCGCCGATGGCACCCGACTGCGGGCCTGGACCAATGACGCCGAGGGTCCGACCGTGTTCCTCTCCAACGGGCTCGGCACCAATCCGCACGCGTGGCCGTCGCTGCTGAAGCCCGACTGCGGCGTGCGTGTCGTGTCGTGGAACCACCGGGGCGTCGGTGGTTCGGCCCGGCCCGCCGACGGCCGGGTCGACCTCGAGGCCTTCATCGAGGACGCCATCGCAGTGATGGACGATGCTGGCATCGACTCGGCGGTCGTCGCGAGCTGGTCTGCCGGAGTCACGATCGCCTTCGAGCTGGCGACGCGACACCCCGAGCGGGTCAAGGGAATCTTGGCGGTGGCCGGGGTGCCGGGCAACACCTTCGCCACGATGCTCTCGCCCCTCAAGGTTCCACCGTTCGTGGCCAAGCAGCTCATGGTTGGCCTCGCCCGCACGACGTCGGTGTCGGGTCACGTCATCGCGCCCCTCACCCGCCGCATCCCGTGGACCAACGCGACGGCAGACATGCTGCGAGTGACCCGGTTGATCAACCCTGCTGCCGACACCGCCGAGCTGCGCACCCTGCTGCAGGAGTTCTGCATGACGCACCCTGCGTGGTACGCGAAGCTGGCCCTCGGCGTCTCCGCGCACGCTCGCGTCTCGCTGTCGAACATCGACATCCCGGTGACGTTCATCGCCGGCAAGTGGGACGTGCTCACCGGATCGAAGGACATGCTCTCGGCGGCGCAACGCGTCAAGGGTGCGCGCTTCCGTGAGCTGGAGTCGACGCACTTCATCCCGATCGAGTTTCCCGATGTCATCCTCGACGAGTTGAAACAGCTGCTGTCCCGCGTCGACTGACGCCTGGCCTGCGACGTCACGGAGTCAGCGCATCGCGCGCTGGTGTTCCTCGGAAGTCACCTCTGTGATGACCCTGTGTTCGGTCTGGACGTTCGGTCTAGGCGAGCTTCTCGATGATGAGCTCTCGGACACGGCCGGCATCGGCCTGCCCGCGCATCTCCTTCATGACGGCACCGATGAGCGCTCCCGCGGCTGCCTGCTTGCCCTCGCGGATCTTCTGCGCGGCATCGGGGTCACCGGCGATGGCGCGGTCGACCGCGTCGCCGAGAGCGCCGTCGTCCGAGACGACCTCGAGCTTGCGTGCGACGACAACGTCTTCGGGCGTGCCCTCACCGGCGATGACGCCGTCGAACACCGAGCGCGCCAGCTTGTCGTTGATGTGTCCGGCATCGATGAGCGCCTGGATCTCAGCAACCTGGGCAGGGGTGACGCCCAGGGCATCGATGTCCTTGCCTTCCTCGTTCGAGCGGCGGGCCATCTCACCCAGCCACCACTTGCGAGCGGCCTGCGGCGTCGTGCCGGCTTCGATGGTCTCGGCGACGAGGTCAAGCGCACCGGCGCCGATGGTGTCGCGCATGTCGAGGTCGGAAAATCCCCAGTCGGCCTGCAGCCGCGCGCGTCGCACCGCGGGCGGTTCCGGGAGGGTCAGGCGCAGCTCCTCGACCCACGCGCGCGACGGCGAGACGGGGGCGAGGTCGGGCTCGGGGAAGTAGCGGTAGTCGTCGGCGTCAGACTTTTCGCGGCCCGACGACGTCGTGCCGGTGTCTTCGTGGAAGTGCCGCGTCTCCTGCAGCACTGTGCCGCCGGCGTCGAGGATGCCCGCGTGGCGGGAGATCTCGAATCGGGCAGCGCGCTCGACCGACCGGAACGAGTTGACGTTCTTGGTCTCGGAGCGGGTGCCCAGCGTCGTCGAACCCTTGGGCTTGAGCGACAGGTTGACGTCAGCGCGCAGCGAGCCCTGATCCATCCGCACGTCGGAGACCCCGAGCCCTCCGATGAGGTCGCGGACGTGTGACACGTAGGCGCGCGCAACCGCAGCCGCTTTGTCGCCCGGCACCTCGATGGTGCGGGTCACGATCTCGATCAGGGGGATGCCGGCGCGGTTGTAGTCGACCAGCGAGAAGTCAGCACCCTGGATGCGGCCGGTGGAGCCACCGACGTGCAACGACTTGCCGGTGTCCTCCTCCATGTGGGCACGTTCGATGTCAATGCGGTAGGTCTCGCCGTCGACCTCGACATCGGCAAAGCCGTTGAAGGCGATCGGCTCGTCGTACTGCGAGGTCTGGAAGTTCTTCGGCATGTCGGGGTAGAAGTAGTTCTTGCGTGCGAACCGGCACCACTGCGCTATCTCGCAGTTGAGCGCGAGGCCGATACGGATGGCCGACTCGATCGCCTTGGCGTTGACCACGGGCAGGGCCCCCGGCAGGGCCAGGCAGATGGGGCAGGTCTGCGTGTTGGGCTCCGCGCCGAAGCCGGTCGGGCAGCCGCAGAACATCTTGGTCGCGGTGTTGAGCTCGATGTGGATCTCCAGACCCATCACCGGGTCGTACCGGGTCAGCGCCTCGTCGACGGGGACGAGGATCGCGGTGTCGTGCGTCATCGTGCGACCTCCAGCTCGGGTGCCTGCGCCAGCAGCGGTCCGTTCCACCTGTCCTCGAGCAAACGCTCGAGAGCCGCCCCGGCGTTGTACAACCGGTCGTCGGCCTTCGCCGGTGCAAGGAGCTGAAGACCCACCGGAAGGTTGTCCTCCGTGGCCAGGCCGATGGGCAGCGAAAGCCCCGGGATGCCGATCAGGTTGGCCGGGATCGTCGCGACGTCCTGCAGGTACATCGACAACGGGTCGTCGAGCTTCTCGCCGAGCGGGAACGCCGTCGTGGGCGCGGTCGGCGACACCAGCACGTCGACGTCGGCGAAGGCAGCGGCGAAGTCGCGGGCAAGAATCGTGCGAACCTTCTGAGCAGAGCCGTAGTAGGCCTCGTAATAGCCGCTCGACAGTGCGTAGGTGCCGAGGATGATCCGGCGCTTGACCTCGTCGCCGAAGCCTGCGTCGCGGCTCGACGCCATGACCTGCTCGGCACTGGGGTCGTCAACGTCGGTCGGCGGGACGCGCACGCCGTAACGCATCGCGTCGAACCGGGCGAGGTTGCTGCTGGCCTCGCTCGGCATCACGAGGTAGTAGGCCGCCAGGGCGTACTGCAGGCTCGGAATCGACACCTCGACGACCTCGGCGCCGGCGCCGGTGAGCAGCTCGACGGCCTCGTCGAAGCGCGCGCGAACGCCTGGCTGGAAGCCGTCACCACCCAGTTCCTTCACGACCCCGACGCGCAGGCCCTTGACGTCTGCCCGACGAGCCGCAGCGACGACGGCCGGCACGGGCGCGTCGATGCTGGTGGAGTCCATGGGGTCGTGGCCGGCGATGAGCTCGTGGAGCAGAGCGGCGTCGAGCACCGTGCGCGTGACAGGTCCGGCTTGGTCGAGGCTGCTCGCCATGGCGACGAGTCCGTAACGACTCACACCTCCGTAGGTCGGCTTGACGCCC
>NZ_JACMOM010000181.1 GCF_014378035.1 Aeromicrobium sp.
TCTCCGCGATAGACCTTGTAGGTCAGGCGCGAGTTGTCGCGATCGGTGTTGCCGGGCCAGCTGATGCCGACAGTGCCACGCGCGTAGGAGTTAAGGGTCGGGTTCATCGCCGCGCCTGACAGACGTGGTCCGTCGAGGTTGGGCGCAATGGTCTTGACCGCCATACGCACCAGACCTTGTTGCGGCTTGTTGTTCACGCGCGGAAACTCGCCACCATAAAGGACGTACTGGCTGTTGGCCTCGACCGACCAAGCGCCCTGTGTCTTGCCGGTGTAGCTGCCGGCCGAAATATCGGGGAAGAAGTTGAGGAGGGTCGGGCTGGGCTCACCGCGGTGATCGGCGTAGCCGTAGGGGTCGGGCTTGGAGATGCCCGTCGCGAACTTCGTGGTGGCGGTGCCACGGTTGAACGTCCAGGTGGGCGACGTCTGCGGAAATCCTCCGGTGCCGATGTTGCCGCAATAGTGCTTGTGGGATGCCGAGTAGACGACATCTCCGGCCGGGGCGATGTCGTACGTGTCGCCATGGCAGTCCTCGACCCACTTGAGCTGGCCACTCCAGTCGATCTGGAAGGAGCCTTCAACATTTCCGCCAGCACCAAAGTGGTATCCGGACCCGTAGAAGCCGTCGGCGTCGCCCTTCAGGGACAAGATGGCCGACTGCGCGCCACCATTGCGGATCTGCGCGTTCGCCGCCAGTGGCAGGTTGGCACCATTCGTGCTGTCGACGAGCGAGAGTCCGTAGCCGGGGTTGCCTGATCCGTTGAAGGTCGTGAAGCTGCCGCCGACCGCCACCTTGCTTCCGTCCGGAGAGACGGTCAGCGACTGCACCGTACCGTCGCCGGGCGTGGGAGTCCACGGAAGCAGTGCACCGTTCGCGGCGTTGAAGGAAGCAAGCTTCACTCGCGCGCTGGTCACCAATCCGACCTTGACGGACGGGAAGTTTCCACCGATGAACAGGGATCCATTGCTCAGTCCGACCGTGCTGACCGGACCGTTGACAGTGGGGGCGAAGCTCGTGATCAAAGCTCCTGTGGACGCGTTCAGCGCAGCCACGCGGTAACGGTTGGTGCCGTTGACCGTGGTGAAGTTGCCTCCGGCGTACAACTTGGTGCCGTCAGGCGAAGCCGCGATCGACCTGACCTGCGCGTTGAACGATGGCGCGAAGCCGTTGATCAGGACACCGGTGGTCAGGTTGTAGGCGAGCATGTTGGCACGCGGAACGGTGTTGACGCCCTCAGCTGCGCCGGCCGGACGCGCGGTCGTGAACTCACCCGCCACGTAGACGGTGTTGCCGACGATCGCCTGGTCCCAGACCACACCGTTGATCTGGACTGTCGGCAGCACATCGGTCGACGCCGTCTCAGGGAGACCCGCGGCCGGTGCTGTGTCAGCCTGCGCGGCCTGAGGCAGCAGCACGAGGCCCGTTGCGACCAGCGCGATCGTGACCGACAGGGTCGCGACGAGGCGGGGGAAGACGTTACGGAGGGCAGACGCCGTGCGAACAGCAGCAGCCTGAATCGCCCGCGGGCGACTGGGAGTAAAATCGATCACGCCATAGAGAGCACCCCTCCAGCGAATACTGACGCCGTTCGGGGTAACTATTTACTTCCGGCCGTCCCACCTACTTGGCGGAACCCTCAAAGAGAGTGACCGGATCACCGATCGACAGATCGAGCTCGATGGAGACACGACCGAGCTCGGCCTTCGGCACACGGAACACATAGGTGCCGGTCTTCGACCTGCCTCCCGCGAGGCTCCCGGCCAGCGCGGTGGTGCCTGTCGACAGGGGGGTGGCCGGTGTGTTGTCGGCACCGTAGTAGGCGTTCACCACCGTCTGGCTGAAGTCGATGGCCTTGCCGGCCGTCACGGACACCGTGACGGCGATGGCCGGACCTCCCACCTCTCCCGGGAGCTCCGCCTTGCCGTCGACCTGCCGGATGCTCGACAGACGCGCTGATGTCCCACCGGTGAGGGACGCCTTGTCGTCGATGCCGATGGTCTTTGGTCTGGGCCGGTCCGGAACAGACGTGGGTCCCGTCGGAGACGGTGTCGGACTGCTGGGGACGCGGGTCGGTGGTGCGATGGTGGCGGAGGTCGGAGCCTCTGTGGATGCCGACTCTGCCCGTGAGCTTGGTTGGGTCGGACTGTCCCCGCCAGGATTGGCCAGCACGACGACCACGACTGCGGCCACCACGACGACGAGGCCCACGATTGCCACAAGAGTCTTGCGGGAAATGGCGGAGAGCATGGCACATCCTTGTCTTGAGGTTCGACGGTGATCATAGCCTCACCCCCCGAGTGCGAAAACGATGGCGAATCGGCCTCAGCAGGGTGGACGTCAACGCTACGATGATTCCGCCTCGCTCGTAGAAAACGCATCTCGGGGGCGCGACACATCCTCTGGTGGAGACCGAGCTCAGGGCCACCGATGCCGGCTGATGTGCAAGAGAGGATGGAAATCGTTCGATGGACCTCATCGAGTACGTCAATGTGCTGCGAAGGCGCTGGGTGTCAATCCTGGCGCTCGCCATCCTGGGTGCTGCAGTCGGCTATGGCTGGTCCTCGACGATCACACCCACCTATCAGGCCTCCAGCCAGGTTTTCGTCAGCGTCAACAGCGGCGATACCGTCAACGACCTGGTCCAGGGGTCCACCTTCACCCAGAACCTCGTCCAGTCCTACGCCCAGCTCGTGGCCACCCCGGCCGTGCTCGCCCCGGTCATCGACGATCTCTCGCTCGAGACCACTCCGAAGAAGCTGGCGAAATCGGTCCAGGCCAACACCCCGCTCAACACGGTGATCGTCGAGATCTCCGTGACGGACTCGACCCCGTCCCGGGCCGCAGAGATCGCCAATGCCATCGCTGATCAGCTTCCCAAGACAGTCACTGGACTCTCACCCTCGCGTGGAGGAACCATCACGTCCGGTGAAGCAGTGGTATCCATCAAGACCATCGCCGACGCCTCTGTCCCTGACTTCGCGATCTCGCCGAACAAGA
>NZ_JACMOM010000182.1 GCF_014378035.1 Aeromicrobium sp.
CCGCGTGTTGCGTTCTTGGCAGCCTCTCAGGGAGGCCCGTATCGACGGTGGGAGCCGTGTATTGACGGCGTACGATGATGGGCATGGAGCAGACCGGCATTCCCGACAAGTTCGCGCCTCTCGGCCTCACCTACGACGACGTGCTCCTGCTTCCCGGCGAGACTGACGTCATCCCCAGCGAGGTGGACACGACGGCACGCCTGACTCGTCGAATCTCGCTGCGAGTTCCGCTCCTCTCCAGCGCGATGGACACCGTCACCGAGTCCCGCATGGCGATCGCCATGGCCCGCGAGGGTGGCATCGGCATCCTGCACCGCAACCTCTCGATCGAGGACCAGGCCTACCAGGTCGACCTGGTCAAGCGCACCCAGACGGGCATGATCCCCAACCCGGTCGTCATCAACCCCAAAGCGACGCTCGAGGAGCTCGACGAGCTGTGCGGCGAGTACCGCGTGTCCGGGCTGCCGGTCGTCGACCTCGACAACAAGCTCCTGGGCATCATCACCAACCGCGACCTGCGCTTCGTCCCGGTTGCCGAGTGGGCCACGCGCACCGTCGGCGAGATCATGACGCCCATGCCGCTCATCACCGGCCCGGTCGGCATCAGTCGTGACGACGCCTCGGCACTGCTCCGCGCACACAAGCGTGAGCGGCTGCCGATCGTCGACCCTGATGGTCATCTTGCGGGTCTCATCACCGTCAAGGACTTCGTGAAGTCCGAGCAGTACCCCCTCGCCAGCAAGGCCGACGACGGTCGTCTGCTCGTCGGTGCAGCCGTGGGCTTCTTCGGCGACTCGTGGGATCGTGCCACCTCGCTGCGTGATGCCGGTGTCGATGTCATCGTCGTCGACACAGCCCACGGCCACGCCCGACTGCTGCTCGACATGGTTCGCCGGCTCAAGGCCGATCGTTCCTTCGACGACGTGCAGATCATCGGCGGCAACATCGCCACCCGTTCCGGCGCGCAGGCCCTGATCGACGCCGGGGTCGATGCCGTCAAGGTCGGGGTCGGTCCCGGTTCCATCTGCACCACCCGTGTCGTCGCCGGTGTCGGTGTCCCCCAGATCACCGCCGTCTACGAAGCGTCCCTCGCGTGCGGTCCCGCTGACGTCCCGCTGATCGCTGACGGCGGTCTGCAGTACTCCGGTGACATCGCGAAGGCGCTCGTCGCGGGAGCCGACACCGTCATGGTCGGCTCGCTGCTCGCAGGCTGCGAAGAGAGTCCCGGAGAGCTGATCTTCCGCGGCGGCAAGCAGTACAAGAGCTATCGCGGCATGGGTTCGATCGGTGCGATGGCCTCGCGCGGCAAGCAGTCCTACTCCAAGGACCGCTACTTCCAGGCTGACGTCGTGAGCGACGACAAGATCGTGCCCGAGGGCATCGAGGGCCAGGTCGCGTACCGCGGTCCGCTCTCCGCCGTCGCCCACCAGCTCGTCGGTGGCCTGCACCAGTCGATGTTCTACGTCGGGTCGCGCGACATCGCCCAGCTGCAGGAGCGCGGGCGGTTCGTCCGCATCACCACGGCGGGGCTCAAGGAGAGCCACCCGCACGACATCCAGATGACCGCCGAGGCGCCCAACTACTCGTCGCGATAGTCCACGTCGGACCCGCGGCAGTTAGCCTCTTGGTGTGACCATCCGCAACGTCGCCGTCTTCATCGACGCCGAGAACCTCTTCAAGGGCTATGGCAAGCTCGACATCCCCGATGTGTCGATGGCCGACATCCTCCGGCAGCTCGAGTCGGCCGCGGCGCGCGAGGCTGGCGCCGGCAGCATCGCTCTCGCCCGGGCCTACGCCGACTGGAGTGCCCTCGGACTGGAGGACTACCGCCGCGACGTCGAACGTGCCGGCGTCCAGACGATGCAGGTGTTCTCGGTGAGCAAGGCCGAGAAGAACGCGGCCGACATCGTTCTTGTCGTCGACTGCCTGCGAGCGGCCGCCGACCTCGAGCAGCTCGAGGTCTTCATCATCGTGTCGGCGGACGGCGACTTCGTGCCGCTGGTCCGCCGCCTCCACGAGCTCGACAAGTATGTCGTCGGCGCGACGCTGGCCGACCACCCCGTCAACAACGTGCTTCAGCAGGAAGTTGACCAGTACGTCTCGCTCAAGGTGGCGCCCACGCCCCCGTTGGCGGCCCTGCAGCCGGTGTTCTCGGCCCACGCCGACGCGGCGGCGCCCCCGAAGAAGAAGAAGGCTGTCGACGCGAAGGTGTCGAAGGAGCCCGTCGAGCCGCCCGCGAAGAAGAAGGCTGTCAAGGAACCCACCAAGAAGGCGGCCAAGGGCCAGGCGGCGGCAGGCAGACAGCGGCAGCCCACGCCCGCGCCGGCCAGGTCGGGCAAGCCCAACTGGCATGAGATGGCCCAGAAGATTCCGGTCGTGCAC
Organism: Aeromicrobium sp.; assembly: GCF_014378035.1. Classification (GTDB taxonomy): domain Bacteria; phylum Actinomycetota; class Actinomycetes; order Propionibacteriales; family Nocardioidaceae; genus Aeromicrobium. The sequence continues at coordinate 2,383 of NZ_JACMOM010000182.1, forward strand.
AAGGGTCCGGCACCGTCACCGGCCGACTACGAAGCCGTCGTGAAGTCGCTGCTGGCCGACTCGAAGATGCGTAGCTTCTGCGACCAGCTCGCCACCCACGGCGGAACGCTGCCCATCCTCGCGATGGCGATCAAGGCTGCGGCACCGCAGCTCAGCCCGTCCGACGCTCGGGTGAGCACCTTGTCGAGGGCGCTGCGGTTCGCCCTGGCTGACACGCAGTACGCGCTGGCCCGCGAGAGTGACGACGTCCAGCCTGTGCTGGTCGAACGGTCGACCAACCCGCCCGGAATGCTGTCAGACCTGTCGCTCGACGACATCGAGCGAGGCGTCCAGTAGTCAGTCGGTCCCACTAGGCTGTTGGCATGGCAGACATCGAGATCGGCACGGCCAAGCGTGGGCGGCGCGCCTACTCCTTCGACGACATCGCGATCGTCCCGAGCCGTCGCACGCGTGACCCCGAAGAGGTGTCGACCGCGTGGCAGATCGACGCCTACCGTTTCGAGCTGCCGATCATCGCGGCGCCCATGGACTCAGTCATGAGCCCCGAGACGGCGATCGCGCTCGGCAAGCACGGGGGGCTCGGGGTGCTCGACCTCGAGGGTCTCTGGACGCGCTACGAGAACCCCGAGAAGCTCCTCGACGAGGTGGCCAGCATCGACGGGCCACTCGCCACAAGGCGGCTGCAGGAGATCTACGCCGAGCCGATCAAGGCAGAGCTCATCACGGCACGTCTGCAACAGGTGCGCCAGTCAGGGGTGACGGTCGCCGGTGCTCTCTCGCCCCAGCGCACCAAGCAGTTCGCGTCCGCCGTCGTCGACGCCGGCGTCGACCTCTTCGTCATTCGTGGCACCACGGTCTCGGCCGAGCACGTCTCGGGCCAGACCGAACCGCTCAACCTCAAGGAGTTCATCTACGAGCTCGACGTCCCGGTCATCGTGGGTGGGTGCGCCACCGGTCAGGCGGCACTGCACCTCATGCGCACGGGTGCGGCCGGCGTGCTGGTCGGTTTCGGCGGCGGAGCCGCGCACACCACCCGCAGCGTCCTCGGAGTCGCGGTGCCGATGGCGTCGGCGGTGGCAGACGTCGCCGCCGCCCGTCGTGACTACCTCGACGAGTCGGGAGGTCGCTACGTGCACGTCCTCGCCGACGGCTCCATTGGGCGCAGGGGCGACATCGCCAAGGCCATCGCCTGCGGCGCCGACGCCGTCATGATCGGGTCGCCGTTCGCCCGGGCCGTCGAGGCGCCGGGAAGGGGCTTCCACTGGGGAGCTGAGGCGTGGCACCCCGACCTGCCGCGTGGCGAGCGCGTCGACATCGGCACCGTCGGCGACCTCGAGTCGGTGCTGTTCGGACCATCCTCGGTTCCTGACGGCACCATGAATCTCATCGGCGCCCTCCGCCGCGCCATGGCGACCACCGGCTACACCGACCTCAAGGAGTTCCAGCGGGTCGAGGTCGTCGTCGGTTGAGGGTCGAGGCAGTCGCGTTCGACCATCCGGATGCTGTCGCGCTGCGTGATGCCATGGTCGCCGAGGTCACACGTGTCTACGGCACCCAGCGTGACGAGGCCAGGACCCCGGGCGCAAGGGGTATCCAGCAGGCGACGGTCGTGCTGACGCTGGTCGGCTACGACAACGCAGACGTCCCGGTGGCTCATGCCCTGCTGCGGCGGCTCCGCGCCGACCTCGAGATCAAACGCATGTACGTGTCGCCCTCCGTCCGAGGTCTCGGTGCCGCCGGGTCGCTCATCGTTGCCCTCGAGGACGAGGCGAGGGCTCTGGCGGCGCACCGCATCGTTCTGCACACGGGCGACCGCCAGGTTGCCGCCATACGGACGTACGAGCGGCACGGTTACACACCGATCCCGATCTACGAGCCCTACGTCGGCATGGCTGCGTCGTTGTGCTTTGAGAAGGTGCTGCGTCCGCGGGTCGTCGCGACGCGGCCGACGTCGGTCGTTGACGACACCGCCACCGTCGGCAACACCGACACCAGTACGCCCGTCGCCTCGCACGAGAGCGCCTCTGCCGCCGCCGCCGACGGGGCGCGGCTGCCCGCCCTCCCCGAGGTCCACCTCGCCGACCGCTCGATGCCCCATGGCTCGGTCGGTTACGCCGGTTGACGGCCTGATGATGCGCGTCTCGTCGGTCCATCTGCATCCGGTCAAGGCGACAGCGGCCCTCGACGTCCAGGTCGCTGACGTCGAGCTGTGGGGTCTGCGTCACGACCGACGCTGGACGGTGGTCGGCGCGTCCGGCCGCAGGCTCAATGCCACGACGCACGACCGGCTGCTGGGCATCACCGCGACACCTGCACCAGCGGGCGACCTGGTGCTGTCCCGTCACGGAGCCGCAGACGTGGAGGTGCCCGTCCCACGCGGCGGAGCCTGCGTCCCGGTCGACGTGTCCAGGTCACCAACTCTGATGACGGACGCGGGCGACGTCGCGGCTGCCTGGCTCAGCGCCTTCCTCGGCGAACAGGTACGACTGGTGTGGCAGCACGACCCGTCGCTGAGACCGATACGTGCGAACCACGGCGGCCTCGGCGGCGAGCCGCTCAGCCTTGCTGACACCGCACCGCTGCTGCTGACGACCACTGCCTCGCTCTCGCGGCTCAACGACTGGATCGCCGACGAGCACGGATGCGATGCGCCGGAGATGACGATGCGACGTTTCCGGCCCAACGTCGTGGTCGAGGGTTCCACGGTGCCGTTCGAGGAGGATGGTTGGCGCAGCATCCGCATCGGCGACGTCGCCTACCGGTTCGCCGAGCACTGTGATCGGTGCGTCGTGACGACGATCGACCCGTTCTCGCTCGCGCACGACAAGGAACCCCTTCGCACGCTGGCCCGACATCGTCGATGGGACAGCAAGACATGGTTCGGGATCAGAATCATCCCTCTCGCTGTCGGCACCCTCTCGGTCGGCAACAGGGTTGTCATCGACGGCGGTGTGCCGCCCGCCACGCCCCGGGCGGGTGGCGACTGAGGGGAGGCGTGGCTTAGCATGGTGAGGCTAGCCTAATCAAGGCCTGTCCCGACGTGAGGACCCCTGCATGAAGAGCTCCATCGCCGCTGTCGGCGTCCTGACCATTGCGGCGATCAGTCTCTCGGCGTGTGCCAAGGAGTCGACGTCGGCGTCCGGCGCTCTGACGGTCAACGCCACCGACTCGGGCTGCAAGGTGTCGGCCACCAAGCTCGACGCCGGACCCTCGACGTTCAAGGTCACGAACAACGGCAGCAAGGTCACCGAGTTCTACATCTATGCCAACGGTGACCGCATCATGGGCGAGGTCGAGAACATCGGTCCCGGCCTCTCCCGCAACCTCGTCATCGACCTCCCCAAGGGTTCGTACCACGGTGTGTGCAAGCCGGGCATGGTCGGCGAGGGCATCCGCCAGGCCATCAGCGTCACGGGCAAGTCCGCCGCGCCGCTGTCCGACTCGCAGGAGCTGACGGCCGCGGCCACGAGCTACGAGCGCTACGTCGAGTCGCAGACCGGCGCACTCATCGACAAGACGACCGAGTTCGTCGATGCGGTCAAGGCCGGCAAGGTCGACGAGGCCAAGAAGCTCTACCCGATCGCGCGCACCTACTGGGAGCGCATCGAGCCCGTCGCCGAGAAGTTCGGCGAGCTCGATCCGATCACCGACGGTCGCGAGCCTGACGCCAAGGCCGAAGGGGTCGACTTCACCGGCTGGCACCGCATCGAGAAGCAGCTGTGGGTCGCCGGCGACACCGTCGGCATGGACACGTACGCCGATCAGCTGCTGGTCAACGTCAAGAAGATCGTCACGCTGGGTGAGGACGCCCCGTTGACGGCGCTCGAGCTCGCCACCGGATCGAAGGCCCTGCTCGATGAGGTGGCGAACGGCAAGATCACCGGCGAGGAGGACGAGTTCAGCCACACCGACCTGTGGGACTTCAAGGCCAACATCGAGGGGTCGCAGGCTGCCATCGGAGCCCTTCGTCCGGTGCTCGAGAGCCAGGATCCGGCCCTGGTCACCGAGCTCGACGAGCGGTTCAAGGCGCTGGACGTAGAGCTCAACCAGCACCAGGACGACAACGGTGACTGGACCTTCTACGACGACCTGACCAAGCCACAGATCAAGGCGCTCTCTGATGCGGTCAACGCCTTGGGAGAGCCAGTCAGCCAGGTCGCAGCCGTGGTTGCGAAGTCTGCGTAGCCTGCAGTGGTGACCCCCTCCGAACCTGGCCGCGAGCCCCGGCCCGGTCTCTCCCGACGCAAGCTTCTGGGAGCGGCCGGCGTCGGCGCGCTGGCAGCAGGAGCGGCAGGCGGGGGCTACGCCGTCGGTCGTGAACCCGCTGCGCCCATCGTCGTCGACCCCGACGCTGCACCGGTGCCCTTCGACGGGGTGCACCAGGCCGGCATCGTCACCCCCGCGCAGGATCGGCTCTACTTCGCGACGTTCGACATGACCAGCGAGAAGCGATCCGACCTCATCTCGTTGCTCCAGGACTGGACGGCGGCCGCGCGGCAGATGTCGCAGGGCAACGACGTCGGCAAGTTCGGTGCGGTCGCCGGATCGCGTTACGCGCCGCCGGAGGACACCGGCGAGGCGCTCGGCCTGCCGCCGTCAGGTCTCACGATCACGGTGGGCTTCGGGCGGAGCCTGTTCAGCGTCGACGGCAAAGGCACGGGCGTTGCGCGGTTCGGCCTCGACGGCCAGCTCCCTGACCGACTCAAAGATTTGCCGTCGTTCTCGGGCGATCGGCTCGACCGGGCCCTCTGCGACGGCGACCTCGCCATCCAAGCGTGTGCCAACGACCCGCAGGTCGCAGTGCACGCCGTGCGCAACCTGGTGCGCATCGCCTTCGGGCGCGCCTCGGTCCGCTACTCCCAGATGGGGTTCGGCCGTACGTCGTCGACCTCGACCGCCCAGGTCACGCCGCGCAACCTGTTCGGGTTCAAGGACGGCACGGCCAACATCAAGGTCGAGGAGAAGAGCGACGTCGACGACTTCGTCTGGGTGCACGAGAACGAGGGCCCGGCTTGGCTCGTCGGCGGTTCCTACCTCGTGAGTCGCAAGATCAACATGCGCATCGAGACGTGGGACCGCGAGCCGCTCGAGGGCCAGGAGCGCATCATCGGCCGCACCAAGGGGTCGGGAGGTCCCACGTCCGGGGGTGATGAGTTCGCGACGATCGACTTCGCGACGAAGGGTGCCGATGGTGAGCCGGCCATCGCCATGAAGTCGCACGTGCGACTCGCACATCCGGACTTCAACAAGGGCGCCAAGCTGTTGCGCCGTGGCTACAACTTCGTCGACGGATCCAATGGCCTCGGCCAGCTGTCTGCGGGTCTGTTCTTCCTCGCCTATCAGCGTGATCCGGAGAAGCAGTTCGTCCAGATCCAGCGGTCACTGGCCGGCCTGCAGAACGATTTGCTCAACGAGTACCTCGTCCACGTCGGGTCGGCCTTGTTCGCCTGTCCGCCCGGCGTCGGACCCAAGGGCTTCTGGGGCGACAAGCTCTTCACCTGAGCCGGGCCGTCCATCCCCGGGAAGATCGAAGGTGGCAGCGCGATGTCATACCGCAGGTATGCTCGTCCTCATGTCTGACAGCTTCGATTACGACGTCCTCGTCATCGGTTCCGGGTTCGGCGGAAGCGTCTCGGCTCTGCGCCTGACTGAGAAGGGCTACAAGGTCGCGGTCCTCGAGGCCGGCAAGCGCTTCGAGGACAAGGACTTCGCCGCCACGTCATGGCGGCTGCGCAAGTTCCTCTGGATGCCACAGATCGGGTGCTACGGCATCCAGCGCATCGACAAGCTGAAAGATGTCCTGATTCTCTCCGGAGCTGGTGTCGGGGGAGGGTCATTGGTCTACGCCAACACCCTCTACGAGCCGCTCGACCCGTTCTACCAAGACCCGTCATGGGGCCACATCACCGACTGGAAGGCCGAGCTGGAGCCTTACTACGACCAGGCGAAGCGGATGCTGGGCGTCACGGTCTACCCGTACGAGTCGCCCGCAGACCGGGTCATGAAGGAGGTCGCAGAGAAGATGGGTGTCGGCGGCACGTTCCATCACACCCCGGTCGGGGTGTTCTTCGGCGAGCCCGGCAAGGAAGTCGCCGATCCATACTTCGGCGGCGCCGGACCCGACCGCAACGCCTGCCTGAACTGTGGCGAGTGCATGACGGGGTGCCGCCACAACGCGAAGAACACGCTGGTCAAGAACTATCTCCATCTTGCCGAGAAGGCCGGCGCCGAAGTGCATCCGCTGACGACCGTCACCGCTGTGCGTCCGCTCGACGGCGGGGGTTACGAGATCGAGACCCGCCGGACCAACCGGCGGTTCCGTCCGCACAAGAAGATCACCGCTCGGCAGGTCATCTTCTCGGCCAGCACGATGGGCACCCAGAAGCTGCTCCACTCGATGCGCGACCAAGGAGTGCTTCCGGGAGTCTCCGACCGGCTCGGGCTGCTGACCCGCACGAACTCCGAGGCGCTGCTCGGGGCCATTGCCGACGGCAAGGACGTCGACTACAGCGAGGGCGTGGCCATCACGTCGTCGTTCCACCCCGACGAGCACACCCATGTCGAGCCATGCCGTTACGGCAAGGGCTCCAACGCGATGTCCCTGATGCAGACCGTCCTCACCGACGGGAGCACCGGCCGCGCACGTTGGAAGGTGTGGCTCGGCGAGATGTGGAGGCAGAAGTCCAGCATCTTCAAGCTCTACGACCTGCGGCACTGGTCGGAGCGCACCATCATCGCCCTCGTCATGCAGACCCACGACAACTCCATCACCACCTACACCAGGCGCGGCATCACCGGTCGCCGCAAGCTGACGTCGAAGCAAGGTCACGGCGCGCCCAACCCCGCGTTCATCGCGCCGGGGCACGAAGCGGTGCAGCGCATGGCAGAGGCGATGGGCGGCACACCCGGTGGGTCGATCGGCGAGCCGTTCAACGTCCCGCTCACGGCGCACTTCATGGGTGGCTGCGCGATCGGTGACTCCGTCGAGACCGGCGTCATCGATGCCTACCAGCGACTTTTCGGACACGACGGGCTGCACGTCATCGACGGATCGGCAATCAGTGCCAATCTCGGCGTCAACCCTTCGCTGACGATCACCGCGCAGGCCGAGCGCGCGATGTCGTACTGGCCCAACAAGGGCGAGACCGACCTGCGTCCGGCGGTGGGGGAGACCTACCGCAGGCTCGAGCCGATCGCCCCGAGGAACCCGGTCGTCCCGGCCGAGGCTCCCGCAGCCCTGCGCCTTCCCATCGTCGGCGTCACCTGAGCACCGCCGCGCACGTGCGGTGCGAAGCACAGAACCCGACCGGGAGGGAGTCCACGGGCCGGGTTCTGTTGTGCCACGAGTGGCGGCACATGATCTAACGGGAGGGAGTGTTGTTAGATCCACCGTGTAAAACGAGGCCGCTGACACGGGGTTACGACGTTCTTACAGGTTTTTTTCGCCGATAGACTGACCACGTGCCTGCCGATCATGACCTTGTCCTCGTCGTCGATTTCGGGGCCCAGTACGCCCAGCTGATCGCCCGCCGCGTCCGGGAGGCTCGGGTCTACTCCGAGATCGTCCCGCACACGATGCCGGTCGAGGAGATGCTGGCGAAGGGCCCGGCGGCGATCATCCTGTCGGGCGGTCCGTCCTCGGTCTACGAGCCTGGGGCGCCGCAGCTCGATGCCACGCTGCTCGAAGCCGATGTGCCGGTGTTCGGCATCTGCTACGGCTTCATGGCGATGGCTCAGGCACTCGGTGGCAACGTCGCCCACACCGGCCAACGCGAGTACGGCCGCACCACGGTGTCGGTGCTCGAGCCGGGCACGCTGCTCGCCGGCCTGCCGGGCTCCCTGACGTCATGGATGTCGCACGGCGACGAGGTCGTCGGTGCCCCGGACGGATTTCTGGTCAACGCCAACTCCCCACGAGCCACCGTTGCCGCGTTCGAGAACATCGATCGCCGCCTCGCCGGGGTGCAGTGGCACCCCGAGGTCCTGCACAGCGAGCACGGCCAACGCATCCTCGAGGCCTTCCTGGTCGACATCGCCGGGTGCCGTCAGACGTGGACCAGCGCGAACATCGTCGACGAGCAGGTCAAGCTCATTCGCGCGCAGGTCGGCGACAGCCGGGTCATCTGTGGGCTGTCCGGCGGTGTCGACTCCGCCGTGGCCGCCGCACTCGTGCAGCAGGCGATCGGCGATCAGCTCACGTGTGTGTTCGTCGACCACGGGCTCCTGCGACAGGGGGAGGCCGAGCAGGTCGAGAAGGACTACGTCGCCGCCACCGGCATCGATCTGAAGGTGGTCGAGTGCAGCGAGCAGTTCCTGGGCTTCCTCGCCGGTGTCAGCGACCCCGAGGAGAAGCGCAAGATCATCGGCCGCGAGTTCATCAGGGTCTTCGAGGCCGCCGAGCGTGGGGTGGTCGCGGCGGCGGTGGGTGCCCCGGTGAAGTTCTTGGTGCAGGGCACGCTCTACCCCGACGTCGTCGAGTCGGGCGGGGGCGAGGGCGCCGCCAACATCAAGAGCCACCACAACGTCGGCGGGCTGCCCGACGACCTCGAGTTCAGCCTCATCGAGCCCCTGCGGACGTTGTTCAAGGATGAGGTCCGCCAGGTCGGTGCACAGCTCGGGCTCCCTGCCGACATGGTGGGAAGGCATCCGTTCCCCGGCCCGGGTCTGGCCATCCGCATCGTCGGAGCCGTCGACGCCCGGCGCCTCGAGATCCTTCGCCAGGCCGATTCCATCGTGCGCGAGGAGACCACCACGGCGGGGCTCGACGGCGAGATCTGGCAGTTCCCCGTGGTGCTGCTGGCCGATGTCAGATCGGTCGGCGTGCAGGGCGACGGACGCACCTACGGCCACCCCATCGTGCTACGTCCGGTCTCCAGCGAGGACGCGATGACGGCCGACTGGAGCCGGCTGCCCTACGACGTCCTCGAGCGCATCTCCACCCGCATCACGAACGAGGTGAGCGACGTCAACCGCGTGGTCCTCGACATCACGAGCAAGCCGCCCGGAACCATCGAGTGGGAATAGTCCCCGGTCGGGCTAGTGCGGTTCGAGGGGGTCGATCCGAAGGTCTCATCGAGTGCAACGGCAGATGGATCTCGCTGGAGCACGAGGCCGATTCCGACTGACGTCCCCCGTGAGGTGTCGACAACAGTCTGAGGGGTACTCCTCGGGGGATCGATGTCTCTCGAAAGGACCCCCGTGGACCTCAACATCTCTGGCCGTGTCGCACTCGTGACCGGCGGTGACTCCGGCATCGGCTGGGAGACCGCCCGAATGCTCCTCTCCGAGGGCGTCACCGTGGTGCTCTCCGACCAGGACCAGGACAGCCTCGACGAAGCTGCCTCCAGGCTGGACGCCCCCGAGGGGGCGCTGCACGCCTTCGCGGCCGACATCACGTCGGTCGAGTCGGTCGGTGCGTTGTACGACAGCGTCGTGGCGGCGGTCGGCGACATCGACATCCTCGTCCAGTCCGCTGGCATCACAGGCGCTCAGGGCCTCTTCCACGAGATCGATGACGACGGTTGGGTCGACACGATCACCGTCGACCTGCTCGGACCGGTGCGCCTCACCAAGGCGTTCCTCCCGTCGCTGCGCAAGGGCGGCTGGGGGCGTGTGGTCTACATGGCGTCGGAGGACGCCGTGCAGCCGTACGACGACGAGCTCCCGTACTGCGCGGCAAAGGCGGGCATCCTCGCGTTCGCGAAGGGGCTCTCCCGCACCTATGCGAGCGAGGGGCTGCTGGTCAACTGCGTCTCGCCGGCGTTCATCGCGACACCCATGACGGACGCGATGATGCAGAAGCGGGCCAAGGAGCTCGACACCGATGTCGACTCGGCCATCGAGAGCTTCCTCGACGAGGAGCGTCCGTACATGGAGCTCGGCCGCCGCGGCACCCCGGCAGAGGTCGCCGCCGTCGTGACTTTCTTGTGCTCGGACTTGGCGAGCTTCGTCAACGGCTCCAACTACCGGGTCGACTCCGGCTCTGTCGCAACGATCTGAGCGTGCTGCATCACGAAGACCACGGTGGTGACGGCGAGCCCGTCGTGCTCCTCCATGCCTTTCCGCTCGACTCGGGGATGTGGCACCGGCTCGTGCCTCTCGTCCGCGAACGATGGCGGGTCGTCACGGTCGATCTTCCGGGCCTCGGCGCCAGCGAGGTGCCGGACGCGGAACCCTCGATGGCAGGGGTTGCGAGCGCGGTGCTCGACGTCCTCGATGCGCTGACGATCGATCGGGCGCACGTCTTCGGCATCTCGACGGGCGGCTACGTGGCCCTCCAGATGGCAACGGATGCGCCGTCGCGGTTGTCGGGGTTGGTGCTCGGCAGCACCACGACTCTTCTGGTCGAACCGGACGATCCGGCCCAGCGACGACGGACGGCGGCCGAGGTCGAACGGCTCGGCACGACCAGTCCGGTGGCGGGCAGCGCCGACGAGGGAGTCGGCGCCACGGCGCACCGCGAGCAGCCAGAGCTGGTGACGATGCTGCGCGAGACGATCGACCGGGCCAATCCCGCCGGGGTGGCGTGGATGGCACGCGCGATCGCCTCGCGATCGGACACCACGGATGCGTTGATCCGGTTCCCCGGACCAGTCGCGCTGGTGTTCGGTGCGGAGGATCAAGCCACTCCTGCGTCCCGCGGCGAGGAGATGCTCGCCGCCCGCGGAGGCCGGGGTCACCTGGAGGTGCTCCCCGGAGTCGGCCACCTCACGGCGCTGGAGGCACCGACCGGCGTCGCGGCCCACCTCCTCGCGCGCGTGGCCAGGCCCTGATGCGCGTCCGACTGGCGGCTGCGGCTCATTTCCCTAGGCTGGCATCGTGACCTCCACCCAAGAATCACC
>NZ_JACMOM010000183.1 GCF_014378035.1 Aeromicrobium sp.
ACCGGCTCGCTGCACCGGGTGGCCGGCTTTGCCGGTCGCGATGACATGTCGAAGGGGCTGCTGGTCAAACGGGTCAGGGACCCCGCGATCTGCTCGGCCCATTCCCGCGACCGAGCAGAGCTGCGCACCGAGCTCGGTCTCCCAGCAGGCCGACGGATCATCGGAATCTTCGGCGGCGTCTCCGAGCGCAAGAACGCCCCCATGATCTGGGAGGCCATGCAGGCCGCCGGTATCGAGGCAGACCTGTTGCTAGCCGGCAGTCTGTCTGCCGGGGTCTCCGCGTGGGTGGAGTCGATCGAACCGACGCCCGGCGGGGAGGTGATCACCCGGCAGGGCTTCTTGTCCAACGTCGTGCTCGACCAGCTCGTCGCCGCTTCGGACGTGGCCGCGCTCGTGATGACCAACAACGGCCCCAGCGGTATCATGGGCAAGGCCTTGGCGGCGGGCGTGCCGGTGGTGACGGCCGGATCCGAGGTGCGGGCCCGCGAGGTGCGGGCGACCGACGGCGGCGAGATCGCCGATGTCGCCGCGGTGAGCATCGGTGCCGCGCTTGATCGAGCGCTGGCCCGCGACCCGGACGCCCCCAGCCGCAGCACCGTGCCTCTCGCGACGGCCGAGAGCTTCGCTGCGGGCATCCTGGGCGCCCGGCCCAGGACGAAACGGGCCTGACCCGTGACAAGTTCAACAGGACCACGTGAGCGGCCGGGCTCCCGGTTGGTATTGTCCGGTTCCCACGATGATCGAGGAGAATTCCGTTGCGCATCGCGGTTCTGATGACGGGCCTGACGGCCTACCAAGACAGCTGCTTTCGCGAGCTGAGTGACCTCGGTGACGAGCTGCTGCTCGTCCATCCGAGCTCGATGCCCTTCGCCCCGTTCGACCAGGACAATTTGAGCCGCAAGGTCGAGCGCGTGGTCTGGGACACGATGCCCGGGCCCGATGAGCTGGTCCCCGTCGTGGAGGAGTTCAGGCCGGATGTCGTGATCATGTGGTCCTGGGACGGCAAGGGCTACCGCGCCGTCATGAAGGCGATGAAGGGCCGGGCGCTCCGGGTCGTCTTCACCAGCAACTTCTGGCACGGCAGCCTGAAGCAGAGGATCGGCCTGCTGGCCCACCGGTTCTACGTCGACCCGCTCTTCGAGTGTGCGTGGGTACCCGGTGAGCGCTCCGAGCTGTTCGCGCGGCGTATCGGGTTCGCGGGCAAGGACATCATCCGCGGTGCCAACTCGGCCGACACCCCGATCTTCGACCGCGGTCCCCGCGATCCCGAGGAGCTCGCAGGACGCCGCACCTTCCTCTTCACCGGTCGCCTGATCTGGCACAAGGCGCCGACCGAGCTGGCCGAGGCATACCGCCGCTACCGCACGTTGGTCGACGATCCATGGGATCTCGACATCGCGGGTGACGGACCCCTCAAGACGGAGTTCGACGGGATCAGGGGAGTCAACCTTCACGGTTTCGTGCAGCCCGCGGGTCTTTCCGACCGGATGCACCAATCCTCGGCCCTGCTGATGCCGTCGCACATCGAGTGGTACGGCGTGGTGGTCCACGAGGGCGCCGTCGCCGGGCTCCCGCTGATCTGTTCCGACGGCGTCGGAGCAGTGCCCCACCTGCTGCAGGATGGGTTCAACGGCTGGACGGTGCCAGCAGGCGACATCGACGCCCTTGCGGAGGCGATGGCGCGAATGTCCACGCTGAGCACCGAACGCCTGGGCACGATGTCGGAGGGCAGCCGAGCGCTGGGCAGCCGGCTCACCCCTCGGATCTGGGCCCTGAACCTGCACGAGCAGCTCGAGTTCCGCGTAGACCAAAGGCAATTGCACGCCACGGAGGCAGACCGATGAGCACGAGATCCCGAGTCATCAACTCGGCGGCGACCCGGCTGGGACGTCACGGATTCGAGGTACGGCGACACTCGGCCGCTCGTCGTCAGTCGGTCCTCGCCAAGCATGAGGTCGACCTCGTCCTCGATGTCGGTGCCTCCACCGGCGGCTACGGAACCGCGCTCCGGTCATTCGGCTACACCGGGCAGATCGTCTCGTTCGAGCCCCTCGCCGCCGCATTTGCCGAGCTAAGCGCCACGGTTGCCAGCGACCCGCTCTGGACCGCTCGCAACACGGCCCTCGGCGCCGAGCCGGGAGAGGCCACCATCAACATCGCGTCCAACAGCGCCAGCAGCTCGTTGCTGCCGATGCTTGACGCGCACGTCGAGGCGGCGCCATCGATCACCTATGTTGGGCAGGAGACCATCGTGGTGGCCCGGCTGGACGACGAGGTCGGCGAGCTGATCGCGACTTACCGGCGGCCGTTCCTCAAGCTCGATACCCAAGGGTTCGAGCGCGAGGTCCTCGCGGGCGGCGGCGAGACGGTGGCGTCGTGTGTCGGCCTCCAGATCGAGCTGTCCCTGGTCCCCCTCTACGAGGGCGGAATCCTCATCGACGAGGCGCTCGGCTGGGCATACTCCAACGGCTTTCGGATGGTTGGCATCGAGCAGGGCTACGCCTCGCCATCTGGTGAGATCCTTCAGATCGACGGGGTGTTCTTCAGGTGAACAATTCCTTCCCACTATCGTCTGGGCCATGTCGTTGCTGACCACGTCCGAGGGGCTCGGCTTTCGCGACCTCGTCTTCTCTGATCTTCGGCGCTATCGTCCTGACGAGAGGCCGACATGGCGAGGAGTATTCACACGCTGCCTGTCCAATCCGGGAGTCACCGCTTCAGTCATCGTGCGTGCTCAACAGATTGCGTTTCGAAAAGGGCGGATTCGAACGGCATTCCTTCTTCGCACACTTGGCATGGTGCTGGTCAGTGCGGATTTCGTTCCGGGTGTGAACATCGGTCCGGGGCTGCTGATGCCGCACCCGAACGGAGTGGTTTTCGGCAACGGGTTCGTCGTGGGATCGAACGTGACCTTCGGTGCTGGAGTGACGGCCGGAGTGAGGCAACCGGACGACCCGGGTGGGTTCCCGGTGGTTGGCGACGGGGCGATCGTGCTGACCCATGTGGTGCTGGCTGGCCCAATCAGGGTGGGGATGCACGCGCAGGTGGGGGCCAACTCCGTCGTGCTTTCCGACGTGGCCGACTATGCGGTCGTCGTTGGCTCGCCCGCTCGTCAGGTTGGCACGCGAGAGGTGCAGTTATGAGCGCCGACGCTGCGGGACACGACTCGGAATCCTTCTGAGACCAGTCACCGGTGAATGGTTGCTCAGCGGTGGGCGCGCTTTGGCGCCCGGCTCCGCAGCGCGATGCCGAGTGCGAGGCAGCTCAGGACGCCCACGGCAAGCATGGTCATGCCGACGGCCGGCAGGTTGTCGGTCAGTGAGGCCGCCCCGATGCCCAGCACGAGCACAGGGGTGAGCGCCAGCTCGATCCACGACGCGGTGCCCCCCCTGCCTTGGCCCTGCAGGATGGAGATGAGCACCTTGCGGATCCCGAAGAAACCGTCGGCCAAGATGAGCCATCGGGCCGTCCCGATGGCTCCCTCGAAGTCCGTGCCGAACGCCAGGCGGATGACCGGCGCCACCACGATCTGCAGGGACACGACGATCATGATGACGAGCCCGACGGTGACGAGAAGCCAGCGTCGGGCGACGGCTCGCTGCGCGTCGGGGTCGGCGTGGTTCTGAGCCACCTGTGGCAGGACGATGACCGACACCGCGTTGCCCACCGTGCCGCACAGGTTGCCGACCGCGATTGCCGCGGCATACAGGCCGAGGGCGGCGTTGCCCAGGAAGGTCCCGACCAGGATCCGGTCCAGTCCGAGACTGTCCAGCGGGCGCACGCTGCTCACGTATGTCGTGCGGGTGTCCCGCCAGAGATGCCGCTCGTCGAGACGGTCCTCGCGGCGGTGGGTCGGGCGGGCCAGAGCCGCGAAGCCGATGACGTTCCCGATGACCGAGGCGGCGAAGGACGAGAGCAGCACGTCGGTGGTGCTCCACTGCCATCCCGCGAGGAAAGTAGTGGTCAGAGCGACGGCGAACAGGAACTGGGGGATCAGGGCCACGACGATCATGCGTAAGAGGTGGCCGGCCTCACCCTGCAAGGAGGCGATCAGCAGGCGGGACAGGATGGTCTGCAGTGTGATGGCGAACATGATGGCCGCGAGGGAAAGCCGATCGGACCCGGCATCTGATCTGTGAAGCCAGAGCATGAAACCCGCTGCGACGATGCACGGGAGAAGAATCAGCCAGGCCCGGGAACGCACGATCCCGCGGAGCCCGTCGCGAGCACCGACGTGACGCTCGGCGAGGTTCTTCGCCAGTGCCGTAGGCAGACTGCCGCCGAGCGTGAGCTGCGAAGCGAGGAGGCCGAGCGCAAAGACCAGCGCGACGATGCCGCGCCCTTCGACACCGAGGAGGCGTGCGGTGATGACCCCGGTGACGACCGTGAGTCCCTGGAGGCCGAAGGTTCCGCCGACCAGGACGACGAACGTCGCTCTACCACTCATCTGCTTCGGCGATCGGCTCGGTTCGTTGCCCACCGTGGTCACCGCTAGAGCATACTTTCGTCTGCAGCCTGTCGTGTCGTCCTCCCGATTCAAGGAGCAGTCCGTGTCGCAATCTCTCCCCCTTCCCCTTCCCCTTCGGGTTCTCGTCAAGGGCGCCTCGACGGTGAACTGGGTCTCGTGGATGGGAGGGCCGCGGGACGACTTCACCTTCCCCCGGGCGATCGAGGCGCAGCTGCTTGCCGATGGCCAGCCCTGCGACGTGCGGACCATCACGATGCCCTCCGAGCGCACCTCGACGATCCTGAACACCTGGCAGAGGGAGGTGCTGGGCTTCTCACCAGACGTCATCGTGCTGGTCTACGGGCACTACGAGACCATCCACCTCTTCCTGCCGCGGTGGCTCGAACGTCATGTGAACAGTCTCAGGGCCAAGCCGCGGCGGGCGGGCCGGCTTTACCGGCGGCTTGTGCTCCGACCCTCGTGGATGGCACTGGCCCGGCTCCAGGCGAAGATCGACTCGACGATCGACCCGACTGTGCGACGTCATCGGCCCAAGCAGGTGGCAGCAGACCTCGAGCAATACATCACGCACGTGCAGAAGGTCGGCAGCCCGCTCGTCGTGCTGTTCGAGCTGCTGCCTCCGACCGGCAAGTACATCAGCTGGTTCCCTGGAATGGCGACAAGAATGAAGGTGATGAACGAAACCATTGCCGACCTCGTCGAGCGGATCGCGCGACCCAATGTCCGCTACTTCCGGGTCAGCGAGCTTGTCGACGAGCACTTCGGCGGTGACCTCGAACTCGCCGCATCTGACGGCTTCCACTACACGCCTGAGCTGCACCGGCTGATCGGCGCAGCCCTGGGCAGGGAGATCGAGGAGTGGGTCCAGACCCAGACGCATCTCGTGCAGGGCGCCAGACCCTCGTGAGGGCGCCTCTCGCTGCTGCTCTCCACGCCGACGGTCCGGCATCACGACCCAACCCGTGCTCGCCGCCCTGGGTGCGCCGGGTCAGGTAGTTCTCACGACGCCTCAGTCGTCGGCGAGCCGCACGAACAGCCCGTCGACCTGGAGCATCCGACCGTTCCGGTCGGAGATGCCCGGCTCGAGCTGCTGGATGCGGTAGCCGTCCGCCGACATCCGTGCCACGAGCTCGTCGAACAGCAGCTGACCGTCGTAGAGCTCGACGAACGAGAGCTCGAGCTGGATGGCACCGACCTGGCCGATCAGGTCGCCAGCACCCCGCAGCACCTCTCCCTCGAACCCCTGGGTGTCGATCTTGAGGAGTGTGCGGGCCGGGTCGAGGTCGTGCGAGGTGACCAGGTCGCGCACCGTCGTGACCGGCACCTCCTCGGTGGCGATGTACCGCGACTGTGGAGCGGTGTCGAGGTGGGCGGCCGTCATGTCGCGGATCGAGGACGAGAAGGAGTTCTGCGAGACGTTGATCGTGGCCGTGCCCGGCTCGGCGCCGACGGCGGTCTTGAGCGCCGTCCAGCACTCGTCGCGCGATGCCCGCTGGTTGAGCTCGTCGAAGGCCCCGTCCAGCGGCTCGCAGCTGATGATCGTGCCGGAGAAGCCGGCACTGCGGGTCAGGACCGCGTACTGGCCGACGTTCGCACCGATGTCGAGCATGGTGTCGAGCCGGCGCGACTGCAGGGTCTTCACGAGGCGACTCGCGTAGGGACCGCGGCCGATCTCGATGTCGGCGCGCTGGAGAGCACGTCGTAGCCAGAGCTTGCCGGTCTCGCGGGTCCGGTTGGTCAGGGACTGATCTGTCATGTGTGCGTTGCCTCCGGGTTCGTGGGACTTCATTCGGCGAGCATCTCCTCGAGTGCGGCGAGCACCGCTTGCGGGGAGAGATGGATGTCGTTCTGGACGCCGGACATCCGCCGCTCCGGGCGATCTGGCTCAACCGGGTCGGCGACCAGGTAGCGGTAGAGCGAGTCATTGATGTTGTCGGCGATGGCCCAGTAGCCCGGATTGAGGTAGCGGGGTGCGAAGAGCTCGAGCACCCGCACTCCCTCAGGGGCGAAGTTCAGGTTGACCAGCCCGGCGCCATGAGGTGCGACGACGACCTCGGCGGCGGCGAAATGATCGATCTGATCCTGCACCGAGGCTGGACCCGGGTCGAATCGGGTGAACCCGAGCGGCTCGAGGGCCGCCATCAGCTCGGTTTCCCGGACGAATCGGCGGGTGTTCGGGACGTTGCCGCGGGTGACGTAGAGCCGCTTGGGTCGTCCGGCGACCTCACGGGCCGGGAGGTTCTCGCGCAGCCACTGGGTGATCCAGCGGGGTGCCAGGGTGCGCTGGTTGTTCAGGCACGGGACGAGGAGCCGCTCGGCCTGCACGGACATGTTCTTGGCCGGCTCGATCAGCGGGAACCCGTCGAGGCCCGCCATGCTGATGAGCTGGCGGTCCCACTGGGTGCGATGGCTGATCACGATGTGGTCCGGCCGCGTCCCCGGAAGTGCCTCCTGGAGCACTCCCCAGCGGGGCAGCGTGTCCATGAGCGAGTGGTAGTAGTTGCGTCCCGACGCATGCGAGGCGAGCGAGAGCACACTGCCCTCGAGGTGCTCCGGCTCGGGAAGTCGGCCTCTGAGGTAGATCGGGTGCTCGCGCCAGCCGTGGATGCCGAAGTAGTTGCTGGTCTGCAGGTCCAGCACGCCGCCGGGGGTGACGGTGGCGGCATAGTCGCCGACGAGCCGCCCCTGATCGACGTCGAGGACGTAACGGGGGGGCACGTCGTGATCACGGACGTCGTCCCAGAAGCGCATGGCGGCGGGACTCCCGTGGGGGACGTCGCGCCGCAGGTGCTCCGCGGGTCCGCCCGTGTGGAGTCGCACGTCGTGCGGTTCCCCGGCGGCCGTGGCGATCGAGGTGGGAGCAGCGGAGCGTGGGACTGCCCTGTCACCACCAAGGCCGAAGCCACGGGTGATGCGCCCGACTGTGCGTGTGGCGGCCCGGTGGGTCAGCTTGGCCGCCGGCCAGAGAGGTTGCAGCGCGGGGGGTAACCGGGTCATCAGCCGGCTCAGGCG
>NZ_JACMOM010000184.1 GCF_014378035.1 Aeromicrobium sp.
CGAGGGCGAAGTCCCCGTTGATCTGACGCCGGTCACGGCAGCCGAGGCCACGGCGACTCCGCCGACGTGTCTCGCCGACGGGGCGCTGGTGCTTCCCGTCACCGAGGGCGTCGTCTACCAGCAGACGCCGACCGGCACCGGGTCCTACACCATCACGGCCGAAGCCGCTCCCACCTACAAGCTGACCAACCCGCTCTTCGAGCAGATCATCGAAGTCCTGCCTCAGGTCACGGGCCGGGAGTGTGCCGTCGACGGCCCGCTGCCGGTGACAGCTGTCCCGCCGGTCCCGCCGGAAGCAACCTGCACGTCGGACGGCACCCTTGTTCTGCCGACGACTGTTGGCGTCATCTACGACGCGATCCCGATGCCCATGACCAACGACTTCGTCGTGACGGCGATTGCAGCAGAGGGCTATGTCCTCACGAACGCGCCGTTCCTCGTGCTCGTGAACGTCCCGGACAAGCTGACGGTCGGATGTAACACTCCTGGCGACATCAAGATCTGTCACCGCACCAACAGCAACGTCAACCCGTACGTTGTCATCAGTCCTGACGTGGCCGGCGTTGCCGATGGTCATGACACGCAGCACGAGGGACCGATCTGGAACCCCACGCTGAAGGCCGACCACATCGAGTGGGGCGACATCATCCCGCCCTACACCTACCTCGGCGTTAAGTACCCCGGTCAGAACTTTTCCGCCGAGGGCGAGCTGATCTACGCGAACAACTGCGTGCCCGGCGAAGGGCTGTCGATGGAGGTCGTGCCGGCGATCACGCTTTCCGATGTATGCGATGGGAATCAGCGACCCACCCCGGTCGAGGTTCTAGGCGTGAAATACACGTTCACCGTCGGAAACGGCATCACCGGTCCGTGGGAGATCACGGCCACGGCGCTCCCCGGTTTTGAATTTGCCGAGGGCGCGAACACTGTGTTCTCCGGTGACGCCGGGGATTCGTCGGTGTGTCTGGCGCCTGCTGTTGTGACGAGTGAGACCTGTGACGGCGCAGAGAGTCCCAATCCGACGGAGATCATGGGCATTGCCTACGACTTCACTGTCGGAGACGGCGAGTCGGGTCCGTGGGAGATCACGGCGTCTGCCAAGCCCGGGTACTTCCTGGTCGATGGCGCGAACACTGTGTTCTCCGGGAATGCTGGCGATCCAGCTTCGTGCGTCAGCCCGGGCTTCTTGGAGAAGGGCAACGAGCCCGGTATCAACCCTGCCGTCCTTTCCAACGGGGTTGCCAGCAACGAGGTTGCCCGCGAAGAGCAGATGCTGCCTGACACGGGTGGTCTGCCGCTCTGGATGCTGCTCATGGCAGGGCCGATGACCGCTGCAGGACTCTTGATGCTGGTGCGTCGTCGCCCGGTCGTGCACGCTTTCACGAGCGACGGGGGCCCGGCGTACTCGCTGACGCTGCCGCCGGTCAAGAAGGTCAGCCCGGCTCCTGTGGAGACGGTTCGTGGCTTCTTCGCATCGTTGGTTGCCGCAGTGCGTTCCTTCGTCGGTGGAGGACAGCGCTGACCCAGCAGTAGTCAGGTGAAGGGGAGTCGCTTCGGTGGCTCCCCTTTCCTCGTCGCCAGCCGTGTGCGAGCACTGCGGAGCACGGCTGCCCGGTCCGTATGGCGTCTCCGCGTTCGCGACTTCTTGCTCACCTCACCCAGGAGTGCGCAGTGGGTGGTCAGCGATCCGAACCCAGCCCGACGCTGAAGCGAGATTGCAAGGGGAAGGCCGAGGCGCACGAAAGAGAGCAGGTGATCCGAGGAAGGCCCGCTGGCTTGCGCCCGCCCTGCGACCTGAGCCCGCTACCGGGGAGCGGAGACGGGCTGGACCCCGCTCGTCACGAGGAAGTAGTCGGCGATCATGTCGCCAAGGAGAGTTCCGGCAGTGATGTCCGACTCGACGTGCCCCGCCATGTACACGCGTGAGAACGCGACTTGATCCCGCATCCAGACGTAGTCGCTACGGCGATGGGGCGACAACGTTCCGAGGTAGGCGGCGGCAGCAGCAGACCTCGCTGCGTGCCTGGACGGGTAGGAACACGGGCACACAGTCCCCTTCTTCACCACGTGGTCGGTGCGAAGTGAAGGGTCGAGCACGTAAGGAGCCGACTGCCGGTACTTCGCGGCCAAGTCGTCCGAGGTGGTCTTTGCCATCTTCACCATGGCCTTCAGCTGCGCCTTCTCGGCGTTCCCCGTCTTGGTGTCCTGCAGCTCGCGCTGGTCGTGGAGGTAGACCTTCCAGATGTCCTTCTTGCCATTGACCTCCAGCCAGGTGGCAGCAGCGGTGCCGGCCGGCGTTCGCGTGGCCGCGAGTCCCTGGACCTTCTTGAGCTCGGAGGCACGCGCGGCAGCAGCGGGCGGGGCAGGCACTTGAGTCTCGACCCAGGCCACGAACGCGGCGTCGTCGCGTACGGCCCCGTGGCTGGTGAACCAACCCTTCATCAGGCTCGAGGCGGTGGCATCCTGGCGTTCGATGGGCACGGCGATGCTGGCGATCTGAGCGTCGGTGAAGAGGGTGGGTGGCGGGTTGGCGGAGACGCGGTCGACGGCCGAGAGGTTCTTGGGTGACGCCCCGGCCAACCGCGGTGCCAGGACACCGACGGCGACCGCGACGACGGCGATGATGATGGCGATCGTGTACCGGAGAGGCGTGCGTCCGATGGTGGAGAGGGTCATGGTCTGTTCCTTCGGTTGCTGATCAACGGGAGTGGAGAAGGGCGTCCGTGTGCAGATGCGTGCCGCGGAGCGCCCGGACGTCGTTGTCAGGGATGGTCGGATGCAGCAGCGATGCGGTCGCGACGTACTTGCTGAACGAACGCTCCCTGGCACCGTGGCGGATAAGAAGCCTGTCAACAGCGCTCGGCGTCGGCCCCCCTTTGGTCTCCACGACAGCGACGTCGTCGTCGAGCCAGGCACGCCGACCGCCGAGGGTGCATCGCAGATCGGTGTCGATGGTGAGGCGGGTACCGGCCGCAACGTCGACCAGGGCCGCACGGACGTAGGTGATCTCCGATGTGGCGACAAGAGCGGCGATGTCGAGGTCCGGCTGCTCGTCGTTCAGGACGTCGGCAACGAATGCCTCGTCATGACCTGTGAGCGTGCCGTATCGCTCAGGCTCGGTCGGCTTCGCTGCCTTGACGGTGAAACCTCGGCCGTCCTTCGTCTTGACCTCGACCCGACAGAATTGGTCCTCGGAGTAGAGGCGGCTCCGGACCTTCCAGCGTCTGCGACGGCCCTGGATGTGCGTGCGGCACGACGCGAAATCGGCGGTGTCGAAGTAGGTGGTGCGGTACGTCGTGGCGAGGCGCCCATTGACCTCCAGCACCTGGTGGGTGGCTCGGAGCTCGCCGAGAATTCCGTCGACGGTCGTCACGGGCACGAGGTACTTGCGATCCACTCGTGTCCTGAGGTCCGCTCGCTCGACTGTCTCAGCGAGAGTCAGGGTCCTGAAGGCGGCCAGGGCCGACGAGAGCGTGGTCTGTTCGGTGACGGGAGCGACAGTTTCGGCGGTCATGACTGTCCTGCTTCAGTGGTGACGGGTTCAGGAAGTTGGGACGTCCACTGCCACGTGGCCTCGTCGACGGTGTACCTGACCGAGACACGGGTGGTCTCCCGGACGAAATCGATGTCGTCGATCACGACACTGAGGATCGGCACACTGAGGCGGTCGTCGAGCTCCCGCTGGGCGCTGGCCGGGTCGAGCACGAGATGGTCCAGGGTCAGCCGCATGACACGGGTGGCCGGCTGTGAGCGCGAGTCGTCGGCGACCCAGACGACGATCAGCAGCACCAGGCTCAGAGAGGCGACAAGCCACAGCTCACGCTGCTGCAGCCCGTTGACGAGGGCCAGGACGAGTGCGACGAAGGTGTAGGCCACGTCCTTCAATGTGAAGGCAGCACTTCGTAGCCGGACGAGGGACAGAAGGCCGAAGAGTCCAAATCCGATACCCGCCTTGAAGCTGCCAGCCGAGATCGCGGTGAGGGCGACGAACAGCCCGACATTGAGGGCCGCGTACACCAAGGGCATCGCGGGTGCGGACTGGCGGCGGCGATACAGCAAGCCAATCAGGACGAGCAGCGACAGCACGTCGATCCCGAATCGTGCGAGCAGCTCGGCCGTCGTTGCGGACGCAAAAGTGTCCATGGGTAAGGATTCCTCCAGTCAGCCGGTCGGGCGCCGGTCGCTGCTGTCGACGTTAGGAGCGGTAAGTGAAGGAAACGTGAAGGCCGTGAGTGGGGGCCGTCCCTAGACTGACGAGGTGAAGGTCGTGGTGGTCGACGATGAGAGACGGCTCGTCGAGCTGATCGTCGACTACCTGAGCGAGGTCGGAATCGATGCCGAAGGCTTCTTCGACGGTCGCGCCGGGCTCGCGGCGGCCCGTCAACCAGGCGTCGGTGCCGTGGTCCTGGACCTGATGCTTCCCGCCATCGGTGGTCTCGAAGTGTGCCGACGTCTTCGCGCTGAGGGCAACAAGACCCCGATACTGATGCTGACGGCCCGCGGGGCCGTGACCGAACGAGTCGCGGGCCTCGAGGCGGGTGCGGACGACTACCTGGTCAAGCCATTTGCCCTCGAAGAGCTCGCGGCGAGGCTCCGCGTGATCGAGCGACGCGCCGAGGTGTCCGACGATGAACGATTGGCGTTCGGTGACCTGGTCGTGGACCTTTCGTCCCGACGCACGTGGTGCCACGAACAGGAGATCGATCTGGCCCGCCGGGAGTTCGACGTGCTCGCGGCGTTGATCGGCAACGCCGGACGCGTGGTCAGCCGCAGCTACCTGCTCGACGATGTGTGGAATGGCGATGTGGACATCCGAAGCAATGCCATCGAGGTCCACGTGTCCCGTCTGCGCGCGCACCTGCAGGATGTCTCGGACCAGGTGGCGATCACGACCGTGCGCGGGGTCGGCTACCGGCTCGAGCTGCGCGGCACAGCCACGGCCAAGGGCAAGGCCGCCCGATGAGCCGGTCCCGGTTGACGATCAAGCGACGCCTTGTTCGCAACGTCGCTCTCGCGATGCTCGTCATCCTTGTGCTCACCTCCGGGTTCGTCTACTGGCGCGTCGAGCACGCCCTGGATCGCCAGCTCGACCGCGACCTCAAGGCGTACAACGACGTGGTCACCCAGGCTGTCGCCCGCCAGACCGACATCGCTGACCAGACACCGGGGGAGTGGTATCAGGTGTACGACGGCTCGGGTCAGGTCGAGATCGGCAGCACCGAGGTGCCGCTGGGGCGGCTCCTCACGACGTCGGTGCTGGCTGAGATCGGGCGCGATGGCTCGCGCCGGTTCGACCGGGGCTCGCTGTTCAGTCCCGGCACCTCGACCCTGCGGGTGCAGGCCACCGAGGTCGTGACTGCTGACGGCAAGGTCACGGTGGCTGCAGCGATCAGCCGGCGAGCTCGCGACGAGGCGCTCCGGGAGCTTCTGGGACAGCTCGCACTGGCCGATGTCCTCGCCCTCATCGGGGCCTCGTACGTCGGATATCGCACGGCCCGCGGTGCTTTGGACCCGGTCGAGCGCTACCGACGAGCGGCGCGGGCAGCTGGCGAGTCCGGTGGTGCGCGCCTGCCGGTGCAGGCCGGCCGCGATGATGAGCTGACCCGTCTCGGCCACACCCTGAACGACTTGCTCGACCGGCTCGCGGCCGCCACCGAGCGCGAGCACCAGTACCTCGCGGATGCTTCTCACGAGCTGCGCAGCCCATTGGCCCTGCTGAAGGCCGAGGTCGAGCTGGCCCTGCACCAACCACGTGACGCTGCCTACATGCGGCAGGTGTTGGTGTCCGTGGCAGGTGAGGTCGATCGGATGACTGCCCTGGCGAACGCCTTGCTGGACCTCGAAGAGCTCGAGAGCGGAGTCCAGTCGTCGACGTTCACCGTCGACGTGGCGGCACTCGTGCGCAGGAGCGCGGAGCGCTACGCGTCGGCGTTCGAGCGGGACGGCCGCCTGCTGGAGGTCCGGGCAGAGCCGGTGACGGCCCGTCTGAGCGAGCCATGGATCGACGTTGCTGTGCGCAACCTCCTGTCGAACGCCCTGCTGCACGGAGCCGGAGCTGTCACGGTCGAGGCACGTGCCGTCGAAGGGAATGTGACGATCTCCGTGACGGATGACGGACCGGGCATCGAGCCCGATTTCAGGAGCGCGGCCTTCGACCGGTTCACCCGGGGCGACGTCAACCGCACCACGCGTGGATCGGGTCTTGGACTCTCGCTGGTGAGGTCAGTTGCCGAGGCGCACGACGGCGACGTCACGATCGAAGCGTCGCCACTCGATGCCTCCCGCTACACGCGGATGACGATTCGTGTGCCGCGGCGATGAGCGCGCCCGACGCCCGAACCGACTGGTCGCCGTGGCGCTCCATCGTCGCGTTCGGGATGGTCAGCCTGCTGGCCGACATGGTCTACGAGGGGGCCCGCTCCGTCAGCGGTCCGCTGCTCGCCTCCCTGGGATCTTCTGCCCTGCTGGTCGGCCTGATCACGGGCGCCGGAGAGGCAGCCGCGCTCGTGCTGCGACTCTTCTTCGGTGCGATGGCCGATCACACCGGCGGCTACTGGCGCCTGACCCTGCTCGGATACGGGCTGACGGCAGTGTCGGTCCCACTGCTGGCTGTGACCCCGTTCATCGGTGCGGCCGGGCTGTCGGTTGCGTGCCTGCTGATCCTCTCGGAGAGGACCGGCAAGGCGATCCGAAGCCCATCGAAGTCGGCGCTCCTGGCCATCGCCGCGCAAGGAGTCGGACGGGGCCGGGGCTTCGGCGTCCACAAGGCACTTGATCAGGTGGGGGCGTTCGCCGGCCCGCTCCTCGTCGCCGCGATCGTGGCAGCGACATCTCGCATCTGGCCCGCCATGGCAGCGTTGGCCATCCCGGGGATCGCCGCGATGGCACTTCTGGTGGTCGTCCGAACTCAACTTCCAGGCCCCGACCGGGTTGAGCCCCGGTTGCCGGCCCCACGCGGGTCTTGGCTCGCGCTCAACGCCGGGAAGGGGCTTCCTCGGTCGTTCTTTCTGTTCGCCGCCGCCACCGGGGCGTGCACCGCTGGCTTGGTGAGCTACGGCCTGATCGGGTTCCACCTGGTCAAGGACGACGTCGTGTCAGCGGCGCACGTGCCGATCGTCTACGCACTCGCTATGGCCTCTGCCGCGCTTGCTGCCCTGGCCACCGGCGTGATGTATGACCGCAGAGGCGGTCGCCTGCTGCTCGTGCTCCCGCTGATGGTGGCCGCGGTTCCGGCTCTGGTGTTCTCATCCAGTCTCGCTGCCGTGGTGGTGGGTGTCGTGGTGTGGGGACTGGCAGTTGGCCTGCAGGACTCGACCGTGAAGGCGCTGGTGGCCGATCTGGTCCCGGCGCCACGGCTTGCCACTGCCTACGGCGTTTTCGCGGCCATCCAAGGCGCTGCCGCCGTGGCCGGAGGTGCGGCGGCCGGATACCTGTACCCGCGGTCCCTGCCGCTGCTCGTGGCGGTCGTTGCGGTCGTCCAGGCATCGGCGCTGGTCATGCTGCTGTTCGGCGACCGAAGCACCACAGCGGACGCGTCGCGGAGTCGAACCCCGGGCCCAGACGCCGCCGGCGATGACGATGCCGTCGGTGATGAAGCCGGCCAGCACCCCGAGCAACAGACCGAGCGCGACCAGATCTGAGCGTCGTGCCTTGGCGACGACTCCCAGCAGCTGTGCGATCACATACACGATGGAGCCCGCTGCCAAGGTCAGGAATGCGACGCTGACCGGTTCGGAGGTGAAGCTGTGGCCGATGAGTGCACCGAGGAAGGTCGGGCCGCCGCCGATGGCCGCCATCGTCAGCAGGAATCCCCAGCTGGGCAGCCGGACGCGGCCCGAGTCATCGAGGTCGCCCGCCAATGGCGCAACGATGCCGAATCCTTCGGTGGCATTGTGGAGCGCGAAGCCGATGACCAGAACGGTGGCCAAAGCGATCTCGTCGCTGGCGGCGGCCTGCCCGATGGCGAGTCCTTCCGCGAAGTTGTGAAGGCCGATGCCGACCGCGATCATCAGCGACAGCTGCTTCGCCGGTGACCATGTGGTCGCGATCTGCGTCCGGGTGTCGCCGGCTGGCTCGGGGAAGGGTGCTGCCGAGGTCCGCTGCGCGGACCGGGCCATGTGGCGATCGAAGGCGACCAGGCCCAGCAGCCCAATGGTCAACCCGCAGACGAACAGCGCGCCATAGCCGACGATGGGTCCCACTTCGCCGTCGCCGGAGTGCACGGCTGCGAGCGCGGAGTCGATGGGTTCCCAGGCAGCCGACATGACGTCCCAGAACAGGAAGAGCAGGACGCCCACAGCGGTCGAGCTCAGCACGAGGCGCAGGTGGGGAGCGGGATGCTTCAGTCGACCGATCGGCAGGCCGATGACAATCGCCCCACCTGCAATCGCACCCAGCAGCAACGTCATCGGCAAGCTCATGTGGACCTCCAGGTTGCGATCACAAAGGCAAGCCTCACCTACGATGCCCCGATGGGGCAAATTGTTCCGTCGGGCTGACCCTCGTCCGGGTCTCATTCGTTCGCGTGAGAATCCAGCACGCGGCCACGACTCCGCCGATTCCGGCGGCTGCCGGCACCGTGGACGCTGGTCGGATCGCGTCTCCGAGCAGGGCGACACCCGCGACCAGCGCGACAATCAGCTCAGTGGTCCACATGACTGCTGCCGTTCCTGCTTCGGTGCCCCGTGCCAGAGCCCGTGCGAACGTCACCACCCCTGCTCCAGAGAAGCCGACCAGCAGGACGACGTCGAGCACAGCGGCCACCGACAGATCGGTCGGGTCAAGGAGTCTTCCGCACACGGCTGTGCCGGTGAAGGCGACGCCAGCCACCGCCGAGAGCAGGGGGGCGGAGCCGCGCCGGTACACGCCGGCCGCCACGACGATCACGACTGCGAGTGTCGCTGCGCTGATGACCAGCAGCAGGGGCGTGACAGCGTGGGGTCTCACGGGTCCGGTCGCGCCGGCGATGAGTGTTGCACCGAGTGCGAACATGCTGCCGGCAACCCACGTGCGTCGGGCGATTCTACGTCGTGCGGCTGCGTCCGCGAGAATCGCCGTGACCGCGACGGACGACGCGAGGACGGCCTCCGCGGTCGCCAGTGGCAGGTGCCCGAATGCCACGAGGGAGAGCAGCCAGGCAACGCCGTCGAGCGCGAGTCCTGCGACGAAGAGCCAACGGCGTCGGGCCTTGTCCAGGTGGTGTGAGGTGACGGCACCCGCTTGCAGGACCGTCGCTGCGCCGTACCCGAGGGACGCGAGGGCAGCCGCGACGACCCCGATCAGCACGGTGACATCCCCGTCATGAAGCGACCCACGACCGGGAGCTCGGTCAGCCCTTCTGCTCCGGCCATCACGATGCCCTGCGTAGCCATGGCGTCGGCGCTGCCGAGGACGGCATATCGCGGAGCCCAGTGGGGGACGAACTTGGCATTGAACCGCCACAACGACTCGATCTGGGTCTGCGACGCAGCGCCCTGGATGACTCGACGGGCGGTTCGCCCAGTCCAAGAGGTGTTCTCTCCGTTCACGATCGTGCGGAAGACGGCGAAGTTGAGGCCGACACGGGCAAAGCCTTGCGCGCGAAAGGCCTCCACAGACTCGATGATCAGGTACTCGACGATCCCGTTCGTCAGCGCGGGGTCGGGGTTGCGACGCGTGACGTCGAGGGACCAACCACCTTCGCAGGGCACCCACTGGATAAAGGCCTGAGGGTTTCCGTCGGCGTCGACCGCGACAGACATGATGAGGCCGGCGTCGCGGGCATCGAAGAGCCGGGACAGGGTCATCGAGAAGCCGCGCTCGAACGATCCCTGACGGCACAAGGTGGCGAGCGACTGGAGCTTGCTGCGGAGGGTCGGCTCCATGAGGGCGGGGTCGACCAGGGTGACCGAGTACCCGGCGCGTCTCACGCGGCTGTGGGCCTGCCGCACCGACCGCATCGCCCGTCCCTCCAAGCTGAATTCCTGGCAGTCGATGATGGCCTCGTCGCCGAGGTACAACGGATGCAGTCCGCTGGCCTCGTAGATCGGCAACCACTCGCTCGAGGCGCCGAGCAGGCTCACAGTCCACCCGTGGGACTCGGCGTGTGCGGTGAACGCAGCCCATACCCGCTCGCGCTCCTCGGGCGGCCCGATCGGGTCGGGCGCGACGACGCAGACTCCCCGCTTCACGGCGTAGGCCACCATGCTCGACCCGTCGAAGAACCACTGCTTGTCGTCGCGAAGTGCGAAGTACGCCAACGTGTCGCTCCCGTGCGCCGCCACGACCTCGCGGGCCCGGTCCTCCGCGGTGGCACGCTCTCCGAGCGTCGGTGGTGTGCTGAGACGGGGCGACAGCAGTGACCAGAGGGCAGTCGTGAGGACGCCCAGTCCGACGGCGATCAACGCCGGTGTTGCGAAGCGGCCGCCGTAGCCGAGCGGGAGCGTGCTCATCCCGCCCAGCCGAAGAGCGGCGGACCCGGTCGCGGCGACGCCGCCCTGGTCGAGTGCCGCAGCGAGTCCGGTGAACACCGTGAGCGCCGAGAGGATGCCGACGGCGGTGATGGTGACGGCACGCTTGATGGCGTGCGCCGACTGGGTGACGGGGAAGCTGCTGCGGCGGGTGGCGAGCCACAGCGCTGCAGCGGCCGGCGGGACCGTGAAGAAGGTGATGTTCTCGTGCAGCACGTGGATGCCGACGGAGGCCACCAGCAGGCCGATCGTTGCCGTCCATGCTGCCCGGAGTCCGCGGCGGAGCCCTCGGGCCATGAGGATGAGCGCACACGAGACGAACACCAGGGTGATGCCGGCGGACTCGGGAGCAACGGTCGGGATGACGTCGATGATGGACTGCAAGCGGTCGCGTGCCGGTGCGGAGGCTGCGGACAGCAGACCGAGCCCACCGACCGCGCACACTCCGGTGGCGGCGGCTCTGCGGGTCTTGTCGCGGGTCGCCCAGCTGCGACCGGGTGCAGAAGCGCGCATCACGCTTGTCCGGCGCTTGCCGCGTCGACGTCGAGGTCGATGATGTTGGTCCGTGCGTGAGCGGCGGGTGTCATCGCAGGAATGATGTTCTGTGACGCCGGCGGGCATCCGTATCGGGTCTCTTCGTGGTTGCCACGGTCGCGCCTGGTCCGACCACCGGGGCGCCGACCAAGAACGGGTTGGAGTGTCCCCGAGGGGAGAAGCCCACGAGCAAGCCGCTCTCGACGAAGACGACGGCCAGGACGAGCAGCAGGGCCGCCGGGCCCGGGGAGTAGAACAGTGGGCTGAGAGAGGCGATCATGTCTTTACTGTCGCGCAACTTACCTGACTGTCATCTGACTGGGGGTGGTTCAGGGCTCACGAGCAACCGGATCGACACGTGAGCCGCGTCGGTGGAGGTCGAGCGCGAGGCCGCCGTGCCGATCGCTCATCCAGTGAGAACACCGGGACGCTGCTCGTGAGCTTGTCGGTGACGCGCAGGTTCGCTCCGGAGCCTGCCGTGCCCACCCTCGCGGTGGGCACGGCAGGGAAAAGACGCTGGTGCCCTCGACAGGAATCGAACCTGTGACCTACCGCTTAGGAGGCGGTCGCTCTATCCTACTGAGCTACGAGGGCGTCGAGGGTCAAGGTTAACGACTCTTGGGTCCAAGCCCTACGCTCGCCTCTATGTCGTGCCCCTCCCGCCGCCAGCCGCGCGTGGGCACGCGGTGCTGAGGCGGCGTCTCAGCGCGGTGTTGGTGCTCATCTCGCTGTCAGCGTCCTTGTTCGCGTGCGGGACGACGGACACCGTCAGGTCGGACGATGACACGTGCGCAACCGGCCGGTCGCTCGCGGTCGGCACGAAGCAGCACGTCCTTGAGCGCGACGGACAGAAGCGTGTCTATCTCGTGCACGTCCCACCGGCCTACGACGGCTCGACGAGGACCCCCGTGGTGTTCCTCTTCCACGGTCTGGGTGGCAGCGCGGCTGCGATGCTGCAGACGACCCGCATGGCCGACCTCGCTGACAGGAGCGGGTTCATCGTCGTGGCTCCCCAGGCGCGTGGCGCCGTCTCGACGTGGGACTTCCGGACGCGCGAGTCGACGGTCCGGTCAGACCTCGGCTTCGTCAAGAGCCTGGTGACGACGATCAAGGGTCAGGCATGCGTCGATTCGTCCCGCGTGTATGCCGCCGGATTCTCCAATGGCTCCGCCTTGACACTCGCGCTGGCGTGCGACGGCTCGACGCCGTTCGCGGCCTACGGCGCGGTGTCAGCCCCGTACTACGTCTCGCGATGCGAGTCGTCGCCGCCCGCGTCGATCATCTACTTCCATGGCATGGCCGACCGGGTGGTGCCGTTCGGTGGGGCGCAGACCGCCATCGGGCCGTTGCCGGGGGTCAACCGCGCGCTCAGTGAGTGGCAGGTCCATGACGACTGCCCGTCGACCGGGTCGACCACGACAGTGACCGCACGGGTGCGGCATTTCGCCTGGGAGTCGTGCCGTGACGGCTCGGCCGTCGAGATGTACGCCGTGGCGAACGGCGGCCACCGGTGGCCGGGCGGCACCGAGAGCACCCCGGGCCACGGCGACGGGGTGACGACGCAGGACATCGACGCCAGCACGTTGATCTGGAATTTCTTCGAACGGCATCCGCGGGGTGGACAATAGGAGCATGAATAAGCCGATCGAGACATGGCTCACCGACATGGACGGTGTCCTCGTCCACGAGGAAAAGGCCATCCCGGGTGCCGCCGACTTCATCTCGCGGCTCCACCAGACCGGGCTCAAGTTCTTGGTTCTCACCAACAACTCGATCTTCACCCCCCGCGACCTCTGCGCCCGGCTTCGGACGGCCGGCATCGACCTACCCGAGTCGGCCATCTGGACGTCCGCTCTGGCCACCGCGAAGTTCCTCAGCGAGCAGCGGCCTGAAGGCACGGCCTACGTCATCGGCGAGGCTGGCATGACCACTGCCTTGCACAATGTCGGCTACATCATGACGAGCCGGGAGCCCGACTACGTCGTGCTCGGCGAGACCCGGACCTACTCCTTCGAGGCCATCACCCGCGCGATCCAGCTCATCGACAACGGGGCGCGGTTCATTGCGACCAACCCCGACGCCACGGGTCCGTCCCCAGCCGGATCGCTGCCGGCGACCGGTTCCGTGGCGGCGCTCATCACCAAGGCGACCGGCGTCGATCCGTACTTCGTCGGCAAGCCCAACCCGCTGATGATGCGCAGCGCCCTCAACCAGATCAAGGGCCACTCGGAGACGACCGTCATGATCGGTGACCGCATGGACACCGATGTGCTCTCCGGGCTCGAGGCAGGTCTGCGGACGTTCCTGGTGCTCACCGGATCGACTGCGGCCGGCGCGGTGGATCGCTTCCCGTTCCGCCCCACCGAGGTGTTCGACTCGATCGCCGACATCGTGCCGCTCGTGGGTGCCTGAGCGGCGAGACCACCGACGGACAACCCCGTCCCGAAGCCCAATTGTTATCCTTTCGTCATCTCCCGTTCGAGCTCCCGGGTTCGCGTCGGAGATTCCCCCGACACCTCGTGCAGGGGATCCCCCCACCCAGGGAGTAGGTCGTGAAGGTTTTCCTCACGGGTGCCAACGGAGTGATGGGCCGATCGTCCATCGAAGCGTTGCACCGGTCAGGCCACGACGTGGTCGGTCTCGTACGCACGCCAGAGGGCGCCGCAGAGCTGAAAGCCTGCGGTGTGGAGCCGTGTCATGGCGACCTGTTCGACCGCGAGACGCTCGTGGCCGGCATGAGGGGATGCGACGCGGTGGCCAACCTCGCCACCAAGGTCCCCATCGGCAAGGCCGCCCTGCGTCCCGGCTCGCTCAAGGCCATCGACCGGATCAGGCTGCACGGCTCGAAGGTCGTTGCTGACGCTGCTCGACGCGCGGACGTCAACCGCATCATCCAGCAGAGCCTCAGCTTCATCTACGCCGACGAGCACGACAACTGGATCGACGAGCACAGCCCCATCGACGTCACGCGGACGACTGAGCCGTGCGTGGTCGCGGAGGCGCACATGGCCGATTTTGCGGTCGACGGTCGCGAATCGGTCAGCTTGCGGTTCGGCCTCGTGACGGGCGACGACCTCAACACGGCGTGGCTGTTCCGCCGGGCCGCAGCCGGCCGGGCGATCGGCCTCGGGCTGGAGGACTCGTGGATGCACGTCGTCCACCCGCACGACGTCGGGTCGGCCGTGGTGCACGCGCTCGGCGCACCGGGCGGCACCTACAACGTCGGCGCCGAGCCCGTGCGGCGCCGAGACTACGTTGACACCATCGCTCAGGCCGCTGGCCGCCGGGAGGGGCACTTTCTGCCGCGATGGATCCTGCGCCTCGGTGGCGAGAAGCTCGAGATACTGACCCGCTCACAACGTGTCAGCTCGCAACGGTTCAGCGATCGCACCGGTTGGCACCCGATGTATCCCAAGCTCACACCGGACTGGCTCGATGATCTCGCCCGGGCCTGACGAGCGCGAACGACGTCGGCGAGCGGCCGAGCTTCTCGGTGATCTGCTGCCCGACACCTCGAGCGACGACACCGACGAGGGCTGGGGCGACCCGGGTGCCGGCAGCGGAAGTAGTGAGACGTCGCGCGATGACGACTACCTGCGTGACGTCCCACCCCACCACGGCCAGTAGCCCGCGCGGGCCCGGTCAGCCCGTGACGATCACGGGTTGGGGCGGTGCTGCAGCGCGTCGCGTATCTCCCGCAGCAGCGCGGTTTCCTCGGGGACGGCCTCGGGCTCGTCGAGACCGGGGCCCGGCTTGCGCATGGCCTGCAGCTTCTGCACCGGCATGACGATCGCGAAGTAGATGACGGCCATTGTCACCGCGAACACGACGAAGGCGTTGATGATGCCGCCGATGTTCACGAACGTGGCGGAGCTGTCGGTGATGCTGAAGCCAAATCCTTTGGATTCTTTTCCGCCGCCACCGACACTGGCGACGATCGGCTGGACGAAGTTCGTGCCGAACGCAGCGACGAGCGTGGTGAAGGCGACGCCGATCGCGATGCCGACGGCAAGGTCGACGACGTTGCCTCGCATCAGGAAGTCCTTGAATCCCTTGAGCATGGTTCTCCCTTGGTGGGTGTGTTCAGGTGAAGACTCGACCCTAGCGAGCAGATGACGACGGTATCGACACGCCTACGACGAGGTGATGACGCTGAAGTGTGACTCGAGGGCCGCGGAGGCCAGCGCGAGGGCGACCTTCTCGGTCGTCACGATTCCAAGGGTGGTGCTGCGGGAGTCGCCCGACGCGTTGGGGAGAATGACCACCTCGACTCCCCGAGCAACGACGAGCGCACTGGCCTCACCGTTGGGGTCGACGGCGACGATGTCGACACGACTGCCCACCTGCACCCCGGTCAGCCCTTCGGTCTCGTCGATGCGAACAGAGGTGAGCACGGCGTGCGCACCATACGGGGCGAGCGAATCTCCCCGGAGAACGCGATAGTCGGTGAGTGTCTCGCCCTTGCGCATCGGACCCGCCACGCGGCTTCCCACGGCTGCCTCCCGGTCGAGAGCGCGGGAGGCCTGTGCGCCTGGCGGCACGACAATCGTGTGCACGTCACCCCCACGGATGACCTGACCGCTCGTCAGGTCATGGGCAGCGACCAGCACGGGAAGGCCGTCGGGGGCCTGCCGGACGGCGCCGAGCGCCGTGAGGACGGCCAGCCCGGTGAAGGCGGCAGCCAGCATGCGACGGTGCTCGAAGACGAAACGGTGGATCAGGTCCATGCCCGGACTGTAGGAAATCCGGCGCCGGGGCGCAGGATCACGTCCACAGTCCCATCAGGCAACCCCATCAGGCAACCCCATCAGGCAGCAGAGTCAGGCAGCAGAGTCTGAGCCCGACTTCTTCGAAGGCGTGCTGCTCGAGGGCTTGTTGCTGGACGGCGTGCTGCTCGCAGAGGTGTCACCCGATGAGGTGCTCGAACCCTCCTTGGCGGCGGGTTTCGCAGTCTCGGACGGTGTCGACGTCGACCGGCTGTCGTTGCGATAGAAGCCCGACCCCTTGAAGACGACTCCGACGGCGTTGAACACCTTGCGGAGCTTGCCGCTGCACAGGGGGCAGACGGTGAGCGCATCGTCGGTGAATGACTGCTGGACTTCCAGCGGTTCACCGCACTGAGTGCACTGGTATTGGTACTTCGGCACAGTTGCTCCCGCTCGATGGATGGTGCACCACAAGGATACAGTTGCTGAATCGTGACCGATCGCATCCCTCGTCCACACAGTCTTCTCGGAGCCAAGCGATGACCGAATGGCTGCTCCTGGCCACGTCGTTCCTGTTGATGCTCGCCTGCGGCGTGTTCGTGGCGGCTGAGTTCTCGTTGGTCACCGTTGACCGCGCGACCATCGAGCGTGCCGCCGAGGCTGGCGACAAGGGTGCGCAAGGAACCCTGCTCGCCTTGCGTTCGCTGTCGACCCAGCTCAGTGGCGCTCAGCTCGGCATCACGATCACCAACCTGGCGATCGGCTTCCTCGCCGAGCCCGCCATCGGCACCCTGCTGCGCGATCCGTTGACGTCGGTCGGCCTCGAGGACGGGGCGCTTCGGGGCGTTGCCTACAGCATCGCGCTGGTCGTCAGCACCGTCGTGACGATGCTCGTCGGTGAGCTCGTGCCGAAGAACTTCGCCCTCGCGCTCCCGCAGCGCACCGCAGCACTGACGCAGTGGCCGCAGCGGGCGTTCACGACGGCGATGGCATGGCCGATCCGCACGCTCAACGGGCTGGCCAACGCGATCCTTCGCTCGCTCGGCGTCGAGCCGCAGGAAGAGCTGCGGTCGGCCCGCTCACCCGTCGAGCTGCGGTCGCTCGTGCTGCGCTCCGCGTCCCAGGGGGCGATCAACGACGAGACTGCCGACCTTGTCGCGCGCAGCATCGCCTTTGGCGACCGCACCGCGTCCGACGTGCGCACGCCCCGGGTGCGGGTGCACTTCCTGGAGGGTCGTGACACAGCCCTCGATGTCATCGAGGCGGCCCGCCAGACGGGGCATTCCCGCTTCCCCGTCATGGGCAGGAGCCCCGACGACGTCATCGGCATCGTGCACGTCAAGCGGGCGGTGGCGGTCGAGCCCGACCGGCGGCGCAACGTCCGCATCACCGAGATCACCGATCCCGTGGCGACGGTGCCTGACAGCATCGAGCTCGACCCTCTGTTGTCGTTGCTGCGCGAACAGGGCATGCAGATGGCGGTGGTGGTTGACGAGTACGGCGGCACCGACGGCGTCGTGACGCTGGAGGACCTCGTCGAGGAGATCGTGGGCGACATCGCCGACGAGCACGACCGGTTGTCAACGCGCAGCCGCCATCGTCGCGACGGCACGTGGTCGCTGTCGGGCCTGTTGCGACCCGACGAGGTCGAGGAGCAGACCGGCATCTCCCTGCCCGAGAGCGAGGACTTCGAGACCATCGCGGGCCTCATGAACTCCGAGCTCGGACGCATCGGCGTCCGCGGCGACGCCGTCTCGTTGAGCCTCGACCGCACGCCTGATGACCCGGATGACGATGCAGAACCGTTGCTCGTGACCCTCACGATCGAGCGCATGGAGGGCCGTCGCATCGACCGGGTCTCGCTGACGGTCGACTCGGGAGGTGATCAGTCGTGAACGGTGTGTCTGCCCTTCTCCTCACGGTCCTGCTGCTCGCCCTCAACGCCCTGTTCGTCGCCGCGGAGTTCGCTCTGATCTCGGCCCGGCGCACAAAGCTCGAGCCGCGGGTGCAGGCGGGCTCGCGCCCGGCGGCCATGGCGATGCGGGCGATCGGGAACATCACCCAGGTCATGGCCGCCGCACAGCTCGGCATCACGATCTGTTCGCTCGGCCTCGGTGCGGTGGGCGAGCCGGCGATCGCGCACCTGCTCGAGCCGGTCTTCGAGGCGGTCAATTTGCCAGAGGGTGCGGTGCACCCGCTGTCGTTCGTGATCGCCCTGACGATCGTGGTCTTCGCGCACGTTGTCCTCGGTGAGATGGTGCCCAAGAACCTCGCGCTCGTGGGGCCCGAGCGTGCCTCGCTGGTTCTCGGGCCGTTCATGCTCGGCGTCGTGGTCATCCTCAAGCCGTTCGTGGTGGTGCTCAACGGCGCTGCGAACGTCATCGTGCGGCTCTTCAAGGTCGAGCCGAAGGACGAAGTTGCCTCGACCTACAGCCACGACGAGGTTGCGGGGCTGGTCGAGGAGTCCAGGCGCGAGGGCCTGCTCGACGAGCACGAGTACGGCTTGGTGTCCGGTGCGCTCGATTTCTACAAGGGCACCGTCGACCAGGTCCTGTTGGCACGCGACGGCCTCGTGACGATCTCGGCGGACGCCACCCCGGTCGACGTGGAGCGAGCGTGCGCCGAGACAGGCTTCTCCCGCTTCCCGGTGCTCGACGCGATGGGCGAGATTGCCGGCTACTTGCACATCAAAGACGTGCTCGAGAACGATGAGGCATCGCGGATGGAGACCATTGCCGACAAATGGCTGCGCCCGCTGGCCACGGTCGTTGTCGGATCGGGCCTGTACGACGCGCTACGCACGATGCAGCCACGCGGGTCGCACATGGCCCGGGTCGCCGATCCGGCCGGTGTGGTGCTCGGGGTGATCATGCTCGAGGACGTCCTGGAGGTGCTCGTCGGAGAGTTTCGCGGCACCGGGGCAGAACAGATCTGCCACGAGGCACAGTGCTCTCGCTC
>NZ_JACMOM010000185.1 GCF_014378035.1 Aeromicrobium sp.
AGCTCGATCCCGCGCATGATCGAGCCAAGCGTGCCGTCGAGCACCTCGATGCGCAGGACGTCGTCGGCCTGCAGCAGCATGATGTAGGCGACGTCCACCCCGAGAAGGCGGCGAGCCTGAACAGCGACCTCTTGCAGCACCTCGACCGAGTCGCGTAGGGACGTCAGTCGGCGAGCAAGGTCATTGAGCACCGTGAGCTCGTCGCCGTGCCTCTTGCGCTCGGCCAGGCGCGCCCGAATCTTCAGAGCCAGGTCAGCCTGGGACTCGACCACGGGGTGTTGGTCGGCCGGCGCTGCCGCTACGACGGTCCGGCGGTGGCTTTCAAGGTCGCTGACCGATCGCTCGTCCGCGAGGAGATCGAGCCAGGAACTCGTCGGCCGACCTCGGGTGTCGTTGTAATTTACATTGCGTGGGCTTGCAGTCATCTCTGACGCGTCTCGTTCCAGTAGTTCGCGCAATTTCGGTAACTAGTTTGCTCATGGCCAGTAGAGACGTTCTACAGTGAAAGGTTCAATCTACGGAGTTACAGTCTATTGCGTGCGTCACACTCATGTTGTCTGCTCGAGTTGTGCGTGTGACATCGACAACCCCGTCAGCGACCTTTGTATCCGTTTTATCCGATCGTTTGCCAACTGACCGTCTGGTGACCGACACGGACGTCATCCAGAGCTACGTGCATGACGAAGCCGAGTGGGCGCCCTATGGGGCCCCTCTTCTGGTCGTTCGACCACGCTCGACCGACGAGATCCAAGTAGTGGTCAAGGCATGTATTGAGTTCGGAGTTCCGTTGGTCACGCGCGGCGCCGGAACGGGATTGTCCGGTGGCGCGAACGCGCTCGATGGTTGTGTCGTCGTCTCCACCGACGCGATGAAGACGATCCGTGAGATCAACACCAGCGAGCACTTAGCGGTCGTCGAGCCAGGCGTGGTTAACGACATCTTGCGGGCGGCCTGCGCCGAGCACGGACTTTGGTACCCGCCGGACCCGGCGAGCTCGCCGTGGTCGACGATCGGCGGGAACGTCGCCACGAACGCGGGCGGACTGTGTTGCGTGAAGTACGGCGTGACCCGCGACTACGTTCTGGGAATGACCGTCGTCACCGGCACCGGCGAAATCGTCCACCTCGGCCGTCGGACAGCGAAGGGTGTGGCCGGCTACGACCTGACCGGCCTCATGGTCGGCTCAGAGGGGACGTTGGGTGTCATCACCGAAGTCACCGTGCGTTTGCGACCTATGCAAGAGCCTGAGCGCACCGTTGCCGGGTACTTCGCCTCGGTAGTTGACGCCGGCAAGGCGGTGGCCGCCGTCGCGGCCTCAGGGGTCATCCCTTCCGCTCTTGAGCTCATTGACCGTCATTGCCTCGCTGCGGTGGATGCATGGAAGAACATGGGCCTGTCGGTTGATGCGGACGTCGTCCTGCTCGGGCGATCCGACGCCTCCGGCATGGCCGGTGAACATGAGGCTAGCGAGATGCTTCGGTGCTTCGAGGAGGCTGGGGCCACTTGGGCCGCGCAGTCCACTGATCAGGACGAGGCTGATGCTCTCTTCTCGGCGCGTCGCCTGGCGTACCCAGCCCTAGAACGACTTGGCCCCGTGCTGACAGAAGACGTGTGCGTCCCCAAGGCCGCAGTACCGGAAATGCTGGAACGCATCGAGGCCGCCGCAGTTGCCAACGACGTACTCATCGCGAACATTGCCCACGCAGGCGACGGGAACCTGCACCCGCTCATCAGCACTCCCATCGGAGACGACGAAGCCCGCACACGTGCCCAATCGGCGTTCGACCAGATCATCGCGGACGCACTCGACCTCGGGGGCACGGTCACGGGCGAGCACGGCGTAGGACTGCTGAAGAAGGGTGGACTCTCAGCAGAGCTCGAACCGGCAGTTGTCGAGATGCACCGCTCGGTTAAGAAGGCTCTGGACCCGCACCACATATTCAATCCCGGAAAGGTCTTCGACTGACCGTCGAAACGTCTGGGACACCAATCGTCCTATGGTTCCCCGACCACATCGCGAATCTAGGGCGGGGGTTAACGGGGGAGCGGCAGCCAAGTCGCTTTTCGCACCGCTCGGGCGAATGCGCCGCTCCGTAGTCACGGGGACTCATCTATGTGTAAACCTTGCTGTCAACCGTTTCACGGTTCTTCTTGGTCCCACATACCCAATCCCGAAGGCATTGGCCGCAAATTTGTGGTGGGCGATACCGGGATTGAACCGATGACCTCTTCCGTGTCAGGGAAGCGCGCTACCGCTGCGCCAATCGCCCGTGCTATTCAGTTGTGTCATTCGAGGTGGGTACGGGATTTGAACCCGTGTAAACGGATTTGCAGTCCGTTGCCTCGCCTCTCGGCCAACCCACCGCAGGATGGGTATGGAGACCCTCTCCGAGCGGACAACGAGATTCGAACTCGCGACCCTCACCTTGGCAAGGTGATGCTCTACCACTGAGCTATGTCCGCACTGCCCCAAATTGAGGCGACACAAAACTTTAGCCGATTCCGGACGGTGAACCCAAACCGGGGTCGGCGTAGCGTGGCCCCATGAAGACATGGTTGAACGGACACCTGCTGCAATCACCGGACGAACCTGCGATCAGTGCGCTGGACCACGGCATGATCGTCGGCGACGGAGTGTTCGAGACCATCCAGATCAGTGCCAACCAGCCGTTCGCGCTGACCCGACACCTCGATCGACTGGTCCGCTCGGCAAGGGGACTCGGCATCGGAAAGCCCGATCTCGGTGCCGTTCGCGAGGGCATCGCCGCGACGATGCACGGTCAAGACATCCCGTTCGGCCGCATCCGTGTGACGGTCACCTCCGGGCCGGGCCCCCTCGGCTCCCCGCGGGGGAATGCCGGACTCACCCAGGTGGTCATCGCCGAGGCGTCCGAACGCCCGCCACCGGTGGCAAGCATCCCGGCCGTCGCGTGGCCCCGCAACGAGCGTGGAGCCCTCGCCGGCCTGAAGACAACCTCGTATGCCGAGAACGCACTGATGGTCGAGCACGCGCAGGCCAGAGGGGCGTCCGAGGCAGTCATGCCCAACCCCGCCGGCATGCTGTGCGAGGGCACCGGTTCCAACATCATGTACGTCGTCAACGACCAGCTGATCACGCCGACGCTCGATGCCGGGCCGCTGGCGGGCGTCACCCGTGCGCTTGTGCTCGAGTGGTGCGCTGGTGAGATCGACGTCGTCGAGCGCGATGCACCGATCGACATCCTGCAGACGGCTGACGAGGTGATCCTCGTGGGCACGACGCGCGACGTGCAGGCGATCGAGCGGGTCGACGACCGTCTGCTGGACGCTCCCGGACCCATCACCCAGAGGGCGCAGGAGATCTGGGCTCGCGAGGCCGCGAAGAACATCGATCCGTAACAACCCGACTGTTGCCTCGCTGCCGCTCCAGAACTCGCACGGCAACCTCGCGCGGTCGCGGCACAGCGGATGAGTTAGGGTTTCTGAGGCACGCAGGGGCGATTGGCGCAGTGGTAGCGCGCTTCGTTCACACCGAAGAGGTCACTGGTTCGAACCCAGTATCGCCCACCCTGACGACATCTCTGCTGACCAGCGCAGACGCAGTCCGAAAAATTCGTGGATCAAGGTCCCGCCGCGGCGGCTGTCCGTGTGAAGGCAGCCTCAGCGGCCTCGGCCAGCAGATATGACAGCGGACGCGATTTTTCGTGCTCGGCACGCAGCCCCGACCTGATGTTCAGATCGGGGCTGGACCGTGGTGCCTCGGCTACGTCAGGCTGAGGCCAACCACTTGTCCGGGCCAAAGACCTCATAGTGGATGTTGGCCTCGGGAACATGCTGCTCCACCAGGGTGCGACGCACCGACTCCATGAAGGGCAGCGGGCCGCACAGGTAGATCGACGCGTCGGCCGGTATCTCCACCGTTCCAAGGTCAACCCGGCCTGCGCGCAGGACGTCGCGGGTCGGTCGGACGCCAAGGTCCTCGTACCACCGGTGAAGTGTCGCAGCTGGCAGCTGGGCCACGAGCTCCTTCAGCTCCTGGCGGTGGGCGTGGCGGGCCGGCGAGCGGTCGGCATGCAGGACCAGCACCTCTCGGGTCGAACCGGTGCTGGCCAGGTAGTGCAGGATGCCGATGATCGGGGTGATGCCGATGCCGGCGGAGATCAACACCAGCGGGGCCTCAATGTCCTCGAGGACCAGGTCGCCGAAGGGAGCGGACACCCTGATCTCGTCGCCCTCGAAGAGGTTGTTCTGCAGGAAGTTCGACACCTCACCAGCGGGCACGATCGCGCCATCGTCGGTGTGGCTTGCAGGGAGCGCCTTGATCGTGATTCCCCACTCACTGGACTTCGGGGCGTGGGTGAGGCTGTACTGGCGGATCTGGCGAGCCCCATCGGGGAGCGCCACCTGAACCGAGATGTACTGGCCCGGAAGGGCAGCCGGCAGCGGGCTGTCGTCGGGCGTGCCGAGCACGAAGGACACGGTGTCGGGCGACTCCTGCAGACGACTGCGCAGGACCAAGGTGCGCCACACGTCGCCGGGGGTCACACCGGTCTCGGCGTACAAGCCGTTTTCGATCGTGACCAGCGCATTGGCCATGTGCCAGTAGACCTCGTCCCACGCGGAGGCGACCTCGGGAGTGACCGCGTCACCCAGCACCTCCACGATGGCGGCGAACAGGTGCTCGTGAACGATCGGATATTGATCCTCGGTGATGCCGAGCGAGGCGTGCTTGTGAGCGATCCGGGCAAGCACCTCGAGCGGGTCGCGTCCGTCCTCCGCCACCAGCAGAGTGGCATAGGCGGCCACCGCACCCGCGAGTGCGCTCTGCTGATCGCCCTGGGCCTGATTGCCTCGGTTGAACAGGTTCTGCTCCAACTCGGGGTGCGCGACAAACATCCGCTTGTAGAACACCGGGGTGATGTCGCCGATGGCGGCTCCGATGACGGGCAACGTGGCCTTGACGACGTGGGCGGACTTGGTGGACAACATGGCGGCTCCGTAGGGTTGTCGGCTGCTCGAGCAATCGGTAGGCACGGGTAGCACGTGGATGAGCGGTGCGTGAAGCTGGCGGTCCGGATCTGGGTCGAGCTCCGCGAGGAACGGCTTCAGGCGCGCCAAAGAACATTTAGTGCGCGCCGCACCCGCCCCGCAGGATGCAAACATCCGAAGAATCAGAAAGGTGCCGAATGGCAATGATTCCGAGGGTGGTGACGGAGTTGTTCCGATCAGATTTGCATCTGCTTCCATTGGAGCACCGCGGGTCTTGCCAGGGCAGTGCCAATGGTCCCGTCAAACCAGCGATCAGACCTACGCTGAGGCAGGGTCATCGTGATGACCAGGAGCGTGTCCTCAGAGCGCCCGAAGAGTCTTCTCGAGACTTTTCTTCGCGTCATCACCGAGCTTCTTCAGCGGCAGTCCCATGAGCGGCTCGGCCAGCTTTGCCACGCCATGAAAGACGAACTGGGCCTCGTACGTCACTTCCGAGCCCACCGTGGTCCCCTCGACAGTGATGGTGTCGGTCGAGGTCAGCGCGCCAGTCTCACCGACGAGAGTGATCTGCCTACCTGGCTCCACCTTCGTGACCGTGTAGATGATCTCGACCTCTTTGCCGGCGAACTTCGAGATGTTCCGATAGACGGAACCGACAGCACCGTCTCCAGACTCCAGCGTGGTCTTCACAGTGCCCGGGTCCCAGTCGTTGGTGCTGCGAAAGTCGGAGAGGTACTCCCAGACCTGGGCGGCAGGCTTGGCGACGGTGAAAGTACGTTCGATCTTCTTCATGGGGCTCCTCGTTCAGTTGGCTCCGACGTGCCGGCGTGCCGCAGTCGTGGGCGGACGGTCAGGTGGTCGGATTCGTTCAGACCAGGTCGGGCTGATGCAGCTCGAGTGCTCCCGGATCGACCTCGGCGACGATCGTCCGCACCTCTTCGATCAGCTGCGGGTAGTCAGGGTCGATCTCGACGGACAGCAGAGGTTTTTCGAGTTCCGGCAGCCCTGCTGGCACGACGTGGTGCACTGCACTGAACTTGGTGACAAGCAGGCGACGAGTCTCTTCGCTGCTGAGCGAGAACATCAGAACGGAGGCGGTCGAGGTGGTGGTCTTGTTGAAGAGCAC
This sequence comes from Aeromicrobium sp., assembly GCF_014378035.1. Taxonomy (GTDB): domain Bacteria; phylum Actinomycetota; class Actinomycetes; order Propionibacteriales; family Nocardioidaceae; genus Aeromicrobium. Next base: position 6,095 of record NZ_JACMOM010000185.1, read on the forward strand.
AGCGATCCTTGGGGATGGCAGTCATCCCGGCTGCTGCTCAACCGGTGGATCCACTGTGACACCAGCGCCGGTCGCCGACAACTCGAGGAGTGAGTCATCTGCGTCACGCTCGCCGTCGGCACGTCCGTTCCGCTGGCGGCGGTGCCGGACGACAGCCACGGCGGCCGGGATCAGCGAGAGGCTGGCGAGACCGATCGTGATGATCTCGATGTGGTGGGCCACGAAGGGAATGGTTCCAAAATAGAGTCCGGCTGCGGCCATGCCCACCGACCAGACAGCACCGCCGATCACGTTGTAGGCAACGAACCGCCGGTACGGCATCCGTCCGATGCCCGCGACGACCGGCACGAAGGTCCGTACGACAGGCAGGAACCTCGCCAAGATCACCGCCTTCGGCCCATGGCGCTCGAAGAAGGCCTGCGCCTTTTCGGCGTGAGAGCTGGCGAAGAGTCGCGATGCGTCGCGCGAGAACACCCGCGGGCCGAAGCGGCGTCCAATCAGGTAGCCGACCTGGTCGCCGGTGATCGCGGCGACAAGGACACCCGCGGCGAAGACCCAGAACGGGACATCGACCACGTGCGAGGCAACGAGTGCGCCGGCGATGAAGAGCAACGAGTCGCCGGGCAGGAAGAACCCGACGAGCAGTCCGGTCTCGGCGAAGATGACAGCCATGACGAGCAGGACGGCCGCGGGGCCGAGCGAGTAAAGCAAAGGCGTGAGTGCGGCGATCATGCCTTGACGCTAGAGGCGCGAACCTGACTGCCGCCTGATTGCGAACCGGGTGTTCACCGAGTCTCCCCAACGGTGGGCGGCGATGCGGACCAGTGTCACCAGGGCGATGGCCATGAACCACGAAGCCACGACGTCGCTCGCCCAGTGATAACCCAAGTACACCCGGCTGGCACCAATGCCGATGCTCAGGAAGATCGCAGCGACCGTGACCACGATCCGCGCACTCCGGTTGCCGACGAGGGGGAGGAGCAGGACCACCACGAGTCCGAGCAGGACAGCGGAATTGAGCGTGTGGCCGGAAGGGAACGAGTAGGTGGAGTCGGAAGCGCCGAGCCGGTCCGTTGCACCTGGTCGCGCTCGCTCGACCAGGTGCTTGACGCCGACGGTGAGAGCAGCCGACACCGACATCGCGGCGGCTGCGAGACCCGCGTGGAACGGACCCCGGCGCTCGAGGAGCGCAATCACCAACAGCAGCGCAAGAAGGCCGACGACGACCTCGCTCCCGATGAACGTCAACACCTGGGCCGCGTGGGTGACGCCGCCCGAGCGTGCCGCGAGGACGTCCGTGGCAACGTGCGGGTCGAGACCGGCGGCGATGCCGTCGTGCTCGCGCGCGGCGTCGGCGAGGACGACAACACCACCGAGCGGCGCTGCGACCAACGAGGCTGGGACGAAGACCCTGGTGGAGCGTGCCAGCACGGTCATGCCGACGGTCATGCCGGATGTGCGTTCATGTGATTTCCTCGGTCGAGACCGGAACCCCGCCCGACCCCAGGGAAGGATCGAGCGGGGCAGATCGAGGTCGTTGGTGGATGAGCTGGGTCAGGCTGCGGAGGACTCCG
>NZ_JACMOM010000186.1 GCF_014378035.1 Aeromicrobium sp.
GGGTGTCGCGGCACGCGCCCCTCGTCCGGGTCTGCCTCGAAGTGGTCGACAACCCACCGTGACCACGCCGCCACGTTAACGCCAGGCACTCGCGACCACGTGGCTGAGCAGGCACCCCCCGCGGTGTTTCACAACCGAGCGATTTTGAGCAACTGCCCGAATGCCCAACTTAGAGTGAGTCGGGTGCCGTGCTCACGCCGTGTCTGGCCCGACATGCAGCGCAAGGCCCTCTGCCCGGCCTACCCTCCAAGCGTGAGCGACGAAGAAAGCGGGTTGCCTGACGAAAGCGCTGGCAGCGCTGACAGCGCTGTCGTAGGCGCAGGCGCAGGCGCAGGCACAGGCACAGGCACAGACACAGACACAGCGAACCAGCAGACCCGACGTCGTACGCGGATCCGACTCGATGGGGACCGCTTTACTGGCAAGCGCATACCGGTAGACGTAACGCCAGAATTGCAACGGTACGAGCGCCTAGTTATTGAGGTAGCCGCTCAACAATGGAAGACTCAAAACCCCGAAAAGAATTTGCCCAGGTTTTTCCGCGATCAGTTTCAGTTGTCTATCGTCGACGTAGAAGATGGCAGTGCCACGCCGGTTTTGGAACGAGTCTCAAACAGTGCGTACGACACTTACTTTGATCACGCCGCAGAGTCTGTTGATAAAGCCTTCGAGGCCATCATCGCGGGTGAAGAGGAGGAGGTTTCCGCGTGGGTCACGAAACTGCCCGATTTTCGGGACTTCGGCAGCACCCTCGAAGCGGGCGAAGCCATTGAGTTCAGGCCCAAAACGCCAGCGGTTATTCGTTACACACCAGAGATCCGGACCGTACGCTTCCCTAAGGCACCAACCCGCAAACGTGCAGTTGCTGACGAGGATCCCCGTGCGCTGGTAGGCAGACTCACTGCTCTCGACGCAAACCACTGGAAGTTCACGCTGACAGACCTTAACGGCCGCGAGGTACAGGGTACCTACACAAACCCCGACCTCACAGATGACATCAAGGCGGTGTTGAACGCCAGCACCGTTGCGCCAGTCGCCCGGGTCATCGCATACATCGCGGCTGACGCCAACGGTCAGCTAGCTCGAATCGTCGACGTGGAGAGCGTCGAGTTGTTCGAATCAGAACGGGAACCCTGGACTCGGCGCCTTATTGAGCTGGCGACGTTGCAGGCAGGTTGGTCGGAGGGTACTGGCGAGGCCATAGCCTTTGCCGCGCTGGATGCAGTCCGAGAGATTCTGCGCCAGTTGGAGGTTACCGTGGACAACTACCCGGGGATTTTTCCATCCGAAAACGGAGGAGTACTTGTCGAATGGGCAAGCATCCAGAGAGTGATCAGTGTCGAAGTAAATCCTGAGATCGAATACTCACTCTTTCGTTTGAACCCCGAAGTCCGCGCTACCGATGAGTTAGAAACCCGGAATATCCGTGCCGCCGTTGACTTTCTTCGAGGTGCACTAGCGTGACCGACTTGACATCTTTTGCGCTTCGGAAGGGGGAGTACTTGATGGCGGATCAGCAAGAGTTGCTGTATCGCCAAGTTACAATCCACACCTGGGATGAAGTGAACCGACGGCCATCCAGCAAGGCATTCGAGCCCGTGGATGCAGACAACGGTATGGCGTCATACAGCCGTGAAAGTAAGACCACAGCCAAGTTGGCCAGGCAACACCACACCACCAATGCGAAATCCCCCTCGCTCGGCGTTTGGGCCGTGACTGTCCAAGAAGTCGAGACCGAGGGCCTGCGTGCTGTTGATGACTCGCAATCGACCCCGCCCCCAGGCTTAGCGCAGTGGCCCCCCGGCCACTGCTTCGTGGACTATCGGCATCTGCAGTCCAAGGGGGAAATCAGAACGGTCAGGGCAATGCTGTTAGCAAAGGCGCTTGCGCGGCAGGAGGTCCCAAGTATTTGACGAAGGTTCGCGCCGAGGTTGCTGCCCACCCGCTCTTCCGGCTAACCATGAACCGGCTGGGTCGAACTCGTCTGCTTGAGTTAGTAGTGCTGTTCGACGTAAGCGTACGACCGGTCGAACAGGTCGCCGTCGTGCTGCAGACCGTTCACTTTGAGGGTCTTGCGCAGCGCGATTCGGACATCGCGGGTCGAGGACGGCCTGGACACCCAGCCGGGGTGGCAGACCTGCTTGGCGATGGCGTCGACCTGCTCGACGATGCGCCCGATGAGGACCGGGGTGTCCGCTGGGGCGTACTCCTGGAAGATCTGCGTCAGGGCGCCAACGTGCGGGTCGGTCAGCGGGGGTAGGGCGTCGAGCCCGTTGCGCCCGCCCCGGTCCTCGGCCTTCTCCGCGACGGTGATGTCGCGGGCGGCGACGAGCAGGTCCCGCAGCCAGTCCAGCGCGACCTGGGCCTGGCCGATGGCCCGCTCCCGGAGCTGGTCGAGGCGTTCGGCGAGGGAGCGCCACACGTCGTGGTCACCGGTGGCGCCGTCGATGCGGGCCTGCAGCCGCTTGGTGATGGAGTCCAGGACCTGCTGGGCGGAACGGTCCTGAACCTCACCCTGGATGGTCGCGAACTCCGGGTCATCCAGCAGGGCCTGGATGGTGCCGGAGTCTGCGACGACGGCCTCCTTGGCCGAACTGGTGACGGTGACCGGTCCGATGTGAGAGTGGACCATAGTCAGGGTTTTCACACCGAGCCGGTGCCACAGCAGGTCGAGCTCGGCCGACGGCGGCTTGACGTTCTCGTAGACCTTGGCGAGGAACCCATAGACCTCCCGGTGCGGGGTGAGGCGCTCGTGCGGTGACGCGGTCTCCCAAATGCCCTCGAGGAGGCCGAAGTGGACCGCGAACCGGTCGCGGGCAGCGGCGGTGGGCAAACGCTCGTTCGCTCCTTGAAGGATCTCGTAGCCCGGCTTGGTCCGGTCGATGCCGTTGAACAGATCCAACACGGGGAGAAGCTCGGCCTCGAAGGTGTCGATGAGGCCGTCGAGCTCGATGTGTCGACGCTGGGCGTCGGGGTCGGCGGGCACCATCGCCCGGGCGTAGCCGTCGCCGAGGCCGACGTAGTCGACGACGGGCCCATGTGTTTTGGGCTGCCCGGACACCGGGTGGTTCCAGGTGCGGTTGGTACGGGTGATGGTCTGGAACAGGGTGTGCAGCTTTAACGGCTTGTCGAGGTAGAGCACGCCCTCGATGGGGGCGTCGAAGCCGGTGCCGAGTTTGCTAGTTACGACGAGGAACTTCAGCCGGTCGCCGAAGGTGCGGAACCGGTCCAGCAGCCGGCTCTCCTGCTCGTCGGTCAGCTTGTAGGGCAGGTACACATCGCGATCCTTCGGCTGCACGCTCATGACGACCACGACCTCGTCGGCCTCAGCCGGGTCGAGCCCGGCCTCAACGGCCCGGGCCCGGAGCAGCGTGGTGAGCTGCTCGGCGTACAACACGCACAGGTTCCGGTCGGCGACAACGAGCTGGGCCTTGAGCCCGAGCGGGTCAACGGTGGCGTAGAAGTGGTTCAGCAGGTCGGTACTGACCTTGGCGATGCGTTCGGGGTTGGCGAAAAACGTGGAGACGCGACCTACCTTGCGGGTGAGGTACTCCCGTTCCTCCTCACCCAGGCCCTCCTCGGCGAGCATGCCGTCGAATGCCTCGTCGAGTGCGGCCTTGTCGAGCTGGAACTCTACGAGGCGGGCGGCGACGTGGATGGGCACCGTCATTCCGTCGGCGATAGACCGGTCGGAGGTGTAGGAGTGCAGGGTGTGGTTCGGGTCGTCAGGGTGGCCGAATAGGTCGTAGGTGTTCTTGTCCAGCGTCGCGATGGGGGTGCCGGTTAGCCCGAAGAACGTGGCGTTGGGCAGCGCCACTCGCATGGCCTGCCCGAGACCGCCCTCTTGAGTGCGGTGGGCCTCGTCGATCAACACAATGACGTTGTCCCGCTCGGACAACAGCCCGGCCCCAGCGAACTTATGGACAGTGGTAAAAATAATTCCCCGCCGGTCGCCGGCGAGCAGCCCTCGCAGAGCGCTCGCGGTGCTGGGGACCGTGAGACTGGGCATCCCGGCGGAGCGGAACTGGGCGTAGGTCTGCTCGACCAGCTGCACCCGGTCGGCGACGAGGACAACGGTTGGGTTGTTGAGGGCGGCGTCACTCATCAGTTGGGCGGCGGCGAAGGTCATGGCGAGGGTCTTACCGGAGCCCTGAGTATGGTGGATCAGGCCGCGGTTGCGGTCCGCGGTCCGGACCCGTTCCACGATGAGCTTGACCGCCTCGTACTGCGGGTAGCGGGCGAGGCCCTTGATTAAGACCGCGGCCCCGGTGGCTGTGCGGGTGGTCTCGAAGGCGGAGAACCCGGACAACATGTCGAGCAGAGTCGCTGGAGACAGCAGGGTACTGACGCTGCGGTCGACCCGGTCCCACCCGTGCTGGCCGGGGGGTGCGTGCGAGACGTCCCAGGCCGCCCAGTGCTGCAGCGGGGTCCGCACCCCGGCGTAGCGCAGCTGCTTGCCCTCGGTGGCGAACGACAGGACGGTCGGGGCGAAGAATTGGGGGTGGGTCGGCTCGTAGGTCTCGTGGATGTCCTTCGCGGCGTGGAACCAGGACACTCCGGCGGTAGCGGAGTCCTTCGTCTCACCGACCGCGATGGGGATGCCGTTGACCCACAGGACGATGTCGAAGCGGGACTTGTTCGCCCCAGCGCCGAAGGTCACCTCGTCGGAGACGACGTAAGTGTTGCGGGCAAGGTCAGCGAAGTCGATGAGGTGGACGGGCTCGCTGCGGTTGTGTCCAGTGAAGTCGTGGGAGTGCAGCCCTCGCAGCCAGGTGGTGAAACGCTGGTTGGTCTCGACGAGGCCGTCATGCACCGCGGACAGGGACAGGGTGCGTAGCTGCACCAGCAGCTGCCGCGCCTGTTCCGGGTCATCGGCGGCGTGCGGGTTGAGCCGGACCAGGGCGGCAAGGAGCTCAGACTCGAGAAACACGTCCTCATGGGCGCGGGACAACTGCGGACCGGGCACGTGCTGCCAACCCTGCTTGACCAGCCGGTCAATGACGAACGCCTGCGTCGTCGTCGTCTCGTTGAGCTTGCTCCCCGGCACCCCGATCACCCTGCCAGCAGGTGGTCGTAGGTGTCCGGGATCTCGTGCGCACCGGACAGCAGCGCGATGAGCAGGCTTGCCCGCAGATCGCGCAGCCGTTGCAATGTTTCTTCGGCAGCACGAACTGCTTTCTCAGCCAGAACAAGGGCAAATGTCATGTCGTTCTGGGCATGGTGCGACACATCGGCCACCGGCATTGCTGCTGCGCCACGAGCTCCGACGTGTTTGATACTGGTCCCACTTGCTGCCTCCCTGAAGGCACCAGACTCATACGCCCAAGCGCACCACTGAGCGGCGAACGCGGGCGTGCTAACGCCCTCTATCGGACGGAACCGCAAGAGGGTGTTCTGGAAGCAAACGGTTCCCGGGAGCTCGCCGTGATACACGCTGGCAGCTCCCACCGCGTCCACACTTGCACTGCCCTCCGTAACGAGCACATCGCCAGAACTCAGTGCGTACTTCGCCTGTTGAGAAGGCTCGAACGACATTGACTTCACGTCCTTCAGCCGTAGTCCGCGAGCGGACACGTTGGCCGAGCGCAGATAGGGAGTTCGGTGCGGTCCAGCGGCTCGCGCGGGTGACCGCTGAAGTCCCAGCAGAATGTCGAACACTTCCCGAGCAGGGCGCGTGATAGTTCCTTCAAACAGAGCAGAGCGCCGCCTCTTGAGGAGAATTGCCAGTGCGGCGTGGTGGACCTCCGCGTGGGTCATCACCGCATCGAGGGCGCCTATCAGGCTCGCTATCCGGCGCTGCTCATCTACGGGAGGGATGACGAGTTCCAAGGACAGAAGGTCGCGGGGATGGAGGCGCTCGCGCCTCCCACCCACCCCCTTTGACTGAGCGGCAAGAGCATCCCAGACACTCGGGCGCTGGCTAACGAGACGCAGGTAGCTGGGCAACATCGACCCGCTGCACGTGAAGGTTGGGAACTCAGAAGACGCGTACGACTCCGTGAGTTGGGGCGGGGCAACCGTGATTGCCCCCTCAAATGCCTTGAGCTTGCTGTACACGAGTTGGTTCGGGCGAACGCGATTCAACTGCTTGTAGTTCGTGGATCCGCAGTTGACGGGGGTCCGGTAGAGCAACCCTCGACCGAACCCGAGAACCCCGGCGATGGGATACTCGCGCCCTGGCACCACATCAACCCTCTGGATGTCGATTTCGACGACGTCGCTAAAGATTCCAACCCGCCAACCCTCACGCATCGAAGCCCGCTGCCTTCAGCTTGCGGTCCAAGTCCATTTCAGCCGCACGCAGGGACGCACGCGAGTCCTGGTAGGCAGCCAGTGCAGCCTCGACATCGACCTCAGCAGCCTGCTCGGTCCGGACGTAGCGGCCGATGTTGAGGTCGAACCCGTTCGCCTCGACCTCCGCGACGTCAACCATGCGCAGGTGCAGGCCACCGACACCGTCGCGGTCCTCGCCGAGCTTGTAGGCGGCGTCGACGGCGTCGACGTCCCTCTCCGACATGAGGTTCTGGTTCCTGCCCGGCTGGTACCGCGCGGAGGCGACGATGAAGAAGACCTTGCCCGCTCGCTCCGGGGTCTTCTTCGCGCGGAAGATGAGAAGACACACCGGAATGCTCGTGGAGTAGAAGAGGTTCTTGGGAAGCCCGATGACGGCGTCAAGGAGGTCCTTCTCCACTAGGCACTGCCTGATCGCGCCCTCCTTGCCACCGCGGAACAGCACGCCGTGCGGCATGACCACTCCGACTCGGCCGACATCGGGATCCATCGTGGCGATCATGTGCTGGATCCAGGCGTAGTCGCCGTTGTTCGCCGGCGGCACCCCGCAAACGACACGGTTGTAGGGGTCCTTCGCCCAGGTGGCTGCCCCCCAGTTCTGTAGGGAGAACGGTGGGTTCGCGATGGTGCAGGACAGCTTGCGCAGTGCAGCCCCGTCGAGGAGCTTCGGCTCCCGGAAGGTGTCGCCCCGGACGATGGTGAAGTCCTCCAGCCCGTGCAGGTACAAGTTCATCTTCGCGATAGCGGCTGTTGTCAGGTTCACCTCCTGCCCGTACAAGGTGAGGGTGCGCGGATCCCCGCCAGCTGAGCGGACGGCATTGACCGTCTCCACAAGCATCCCGGCGCTACCGCACGCTGGGTCTCCCACCGACTCCCCAGGTTGCGGGTCAAGGATCCTCACCAGTAGGTGAACGACGTGGCGGGGGGTAAAGAACTCGCCGGCCTTCTTCCCGGAGGCCTCCGCGAACTCCCGCAAAAGGTACTCGTACGCCGCCCCAAGCATGTCGCCGCTGACGTGGGCAGGATCGAGCCGCACCTCATGGAACGTGTCCAGCAGCGCCGCCAACGCGGTCTCAGGCAGCCGGTCCTTGTTGGCCCAGTTCACGTCGCCAAACACCCCGACGAGGTTGGGGTTCGTCAGCTGCAGTCGGTGCAGCGCGTCGGCGAGCTTCGACCCCACGTTCACGGCGGTGTTTCGGATGTCGGTCCAAGCCGACCCTGGTGGCACGACGAACGGCTGGTAGTCGGCCTCGATGGCGGGGGTCAGGTCGTCGCCAAAATCCGCAACGGCCCGGACGTGGTGGAAGTCGTGTGTGTCGCAGATCCACTTGTAGAACATCACGGGGAAGACGTAGGCCTTGAAGTCGCCCGGGTCGACGGGGCCGCGCAGAGAGTTCGCCGCCCTCCACAGGGTGGCCTCGAGCTGCTGCTGGGACATCTGGACGGGCGCCCCGACCTCGGTCGTCACAAACGTCTCTCCTAAGCGCGCGCGAGGCGCTTCGTGGGCTTCAACGTCTGTAGGCCCTGGAGCGGTCACCGTAACCGGATGGCGTGCACGGCCTGCTGCCTTCATTTGCGTGGCAGCGATCGAACCGGGCACGGGTCGCGAGCACTCGCTACCGCGGTCGAACGAATCATCACGGCCGCCGCCCACCCGCGCCGCCCTGAACCTCGTTCCAAAAGTGATGTTTCATAACAAGCCCTGTGTCTAAAACGAATGATTTAGGCACACACCTGCGTCAATGTTCGTCCTGGTTTGCGTGGGGTGTGGGCAGTCTTCGTGGTGGGTGTCAGGGGAAGTCGACGGGGGTGCCCACGGCAATGGCTGTGGCGAACTCCCGTAGTGCCGCCGGCGACAACCGCACCCCCGTTGCCCCCCGGTTGGTGCCGGGCGCCTTCGAGACCCACGCCCGCGCCGGGGCTGAGCAGTGTCGCCCGGCGACAATATTGTCTCTGGTGGCTGCGTCCTCAGCGCCGCTCACTCCCTTTCGGCGTCGGCTGATTAGGCCCTGCGGCTGGGGGCGGTGGTGGGTGAGCGTCCGTGGTCGACCCAGAGCTGGGCCTGCTCGGCGGGCAGGGGTGGTGTCCACAGGTATCCCTGTGCCGCGTCGCAACCCAGCCGGCGGAGCTCCTCGAGCTGGTAGGGCGTCTCGACGCCTTCGGCGATCACGTGCAGGTCCAGGGCCCGGGCCAAGGCGATGATGGCGGCCACGATCGCGGAGTCGTGCGGGTCCACCCCCAGTCCGGAGACGAACTCACGGGCGATCTTCAGCGTGGTCACCGGTAGCCGCTTGAGGTAGTTCAGCGACGAGTAGCCGGTGCCGAAGTCGTCGATGTTGACCTGGACGCCGA
>NZ_JACMOM010000187.1 GCF_014378035.1 Aeromicrobium sp.
AGAGTTCACGGGAACGAAGTTGGCGCTGCTGTTCTGGTCGATCAAGATCCCGTAGATGGTCAGCAGGAGATATACCGCTGCACCGCCGAGGAGGTACGGGACGACCTGCCGCACCTGACGCGCAGCCGCGAGCCCGGCGACTCCGAAGAGCAGGTGCACGATGTTGTGCAGGATCGACACCTGGAACAGTCCCAGCAGCTTGGCTCCGCTGTCGTGGCTGGCGAACGTCAAAGTGTCGTAGTTGGTCGTGATGCCGGGGACAAACCCCAAGATGCCCACGAGGAGGAATGTCCCTCCAACGGCTGTAGCAACCGCTTTGACGGACTTCTCGACTGAACGATCAGTGTGGGGGGTTCTGTCGGTAGCCATGAGTCCTTCTCCTTTGGTTGTCGTTCTGTCTGGAGCGGTTTTACCCCTCCCCGGTCGTCTTAATCTCAGCCGATGCGTGGCGTGGTTGAGTCGTACAGCCCGATCAATTCGGCGTTTGACCGCTGCCCGCGGTCCTCTCCGCTCATCTACATGTCGGACGCCAGAAGGGAGCGCTGTGACCAGACAACCGAAGCGGTGCCGCTGAAGCTGTCCCAGGACGGACCTGTCCCCCACACCCGGACTGACGCTCTCTCCTGGGACAGTCACAAGGCTGCCGTCCGAGAGCACGCGCGCAGCGTCAGTGACTTGTGAGGCCGCCGGTCAGTCGTCCGTGGCGCTCGGCACTGGGGGCGTTCAGACCGATGATCTCCACCGTCTTGCCCTTGCGTTCGTACTTGGTTGTGATGGCGTCCAGCGACGCGACGGTGGATGCATCCCAGATGTGGGACTGGGTCAGGTCGATCACGACATGGTCGGGATCATCGGCGTAAGAGAACTGTGTGTACAGCTCGTTGCTGGAGGCGAAGAACAACTCACCGGTGACGGTGTAGACCGCCTGCGAGGTCCCGTCAGTGTTCTCCACGATGGCCCTGTGGGTCTCGGTCAAGTGCGCCACCCTGCGGGCGAACAGAGTCATGGCGACCAGGACGCCGGTGACGACGCCGATGGCGAGGTTGTGGGTCAGGACGGTGACGACCACGGTCGTGATCATGACGGTGCTCTCGCTCTTGGGCATCTTGCGCAAGGTGACGAGCCGGATCGAGTGCCAATCGAACGTGCCTACCGAGACCATCACCATCACGGCGACCAGTGCTGCCATCGGGATGAGTGCCACGACGTCTCCGAACCCGACGACCAGGATGAGCAGGAACACACCGGCGAGGAAGGTCGAGAGGCGGGTGCGGGCACCCGAAACCTTCACGTTGATCATGGTCTGGCCGATCATGGCGCAACCGCCCATGCCTCCGAAGAATCCGGTGATCATGTTCGCGGCGCCTTGGCCCCACGCTTCGTGGGTCTTGCTCGAGCCGGTGTCGGTGATGTCATCGACGAGCTTGGCGGTCAGCAGAGATTCGAGGATGCCAACCAGAGCCATCGCCAGGGCGTAGGGGGCGATGATCTTCAGGGTCGCGAGGTCGAACGGGACGTCCGGGAGAAACCAGGTCGGCAGGCTGACGGGCAGGGCGCCCTCGTCGCCGACGTTCGGCACGTTGATGGCTCTGACGACGGTGAACGCGGTCAACGCGACGATCGCCACCAGCGGCGCAGGGATGATCTTGTTGACGCGCGGGAACCCCACCATCACGGCGATGCCGGTCGCCACCATCGGGTAGACGGCCCAGGGGACGTCGATCATGTGGTCGATCTGGGCCTCGAAGATGAGGATGGCCAAAGCGTTCACGAACCCGACCATCACTGAGCGTGGGATGAAGCGCATGAGCTTGGCGACTCCGGCGACGGCGAGGATCACCTGGATGAAGCCACCGAGCAGGACGGTCGCGATGAGGAAGTCGTACCCGTAGTCATGCATGACCGGCGCGATGACCAGGGCGACGGCGCCGGTGGCCGCGGAGATCATGGCGGGGCGGCCACCGAGGAACGAGATGGCCACCGCCATCGTGAACGACGCGGACAGGCCGACGCGAGGGTCCACGCCGGCGATGATGGAGAACGAGATCGCTTCGGGAATGAGGGCGAGCGCGACGACGAGGCCAGCAAGGGCCTCGGTGCGCAACATCGTGGGTGAGCGCAGGGCATGGCGAACAGTGGGTTCGAGCGCCGCGGATTCGTGGCGCTTGTCGGGCGCAGCGGCTGTCAAAGGGGTGCTCCGTTCGGGGAATGCCTGGCCGAGGACGGCTGCGTGAGCAGGCGTGCGGCCTGGGCAGAGAGGATGGGACGGTTGCGGCCTGTGGGCACGCGAACCGGCAAGATTGCCGGCGGAAGTCTGTGATCAACTCTACCCTCACGTGAGAGTAGGGTTGGAAACGGTTCGAGTGAGAGAGGTCACGATGGTCAGCGAAGCAGCACCGACTGAGCCTCCGGCCACGGGCGCGATGCATATCGGCGAGGTCGGAGCACGAACCGACCTGTCGCTTCGCAGCCTTCGCCACTGGGAGGAAGTCGGTCTCCTTGAGCCGTCCGGTCGTACTGATGGTGGGTTCCGGCTCTACACCGAGGACGACGTCGAGAAGATCCTGCTCATCCGGCGCATGAAGCCGCTCGGATTCAGCTTGGATGAGATGAAGGCCACGATGGCGAACTTGGAGACGCTGCGCGATCCGGCCGCTCTCGCGTCAGCTCGCAAGCGGGCCGTGGCCGAGCTGGCAGACGTGAAGGATGACGCCGGTCAGCGTCGCGAAAAGCTTGTACGTCAGCTCGGGATGGCTGATGAGTTCATCGGTCTTCTTGTCCGGGAAGTGACTCAACCTGAGCAGGAGAGCGCCGTGAGGCAGGCAGCCAGCCTGGCCGAACGGCACTGAGCGCTACCGCCGCGACCCGTGTCGCCGCGCGAGCAGCCAGGCAGCGAGCGCGCCGGCAACGGCGCCGAACAGGTGACCCTGCCACGAGACACCGGGCCGCCCCGGCAGTACGCCCCACAGGACGCCGCCGTACGTCAGAAGGACGACGACACCGAGCGCGATCTGCCTGAGACTTCGGGTGAAGATGCCCCGCACGATCAGGTAGGCCAGCCAACCGAAGACGACACCTGACGCACCGATGTGGTTCGTGCCGGAGCCGGCGAACAGCCAGACGCCTGCTCCGCCCACCACCCACACGATCGCGGTGACGCGCACCCAGGTACGGGCGCCGGACAACGCCACGAGGAAGCCCAGGACGAGCAACGGCACGGTGTTGGCGATGAGGTGTCCCCAGCCGCCGTGCAGCAACGGCGCGAACACGATCCCGTCGATGCCGCCCACGCTGCGGGGGTGCACGCCGTACCGGTCGAGGCGGCCGGACAACGTCGTGTCGATCATCTCGATGACGTACAGCACCGCGACGAACCCGCCGGCGAGCGCTCCTGCGCGTGCCGGTACCGACATCAGTCTGGATTTGGTGCCCTGCGTGCTCATGAGCCGATCGTATGCGCTCACGTGAACTGCGGGGTTCAGCCGATCTCGCGAGAGCCGGCAGCTCCTAGGCCGTGAGCGTGGGCCTTCCGGTCTCGACGCGGCCGGTGAGCCGGCGACGGAAGGAGTCGTCGTCAGGTGAGGTGATCTGGATGTCGTGCCATCCTCTGTCGGTCGGCCAGGGCAGGTCCTCACGGCCACCGGGACGCAGCCGGACCAGCCGCCGCTGGCCGGAGTAGTCCCCCGGCTCCAGCAGCAGGCTGACGGCGTGCCGGGAGCCGTTGACCAGCTCGAGCGCGAGCCCAGAACGCCAAGGCCTCGCGGAGGCGCGGACGTCGACACCGGCCGCCCGACCGGCGAGCGAGCCGGCCAGCTCGCACCAGAATCCGTTGGGTCCTTGCACGGCCAGGTCCCAGCGACCGTCGAGTGGTTCGACGCGCAACTGCTCACGGCCCCGCTCGACCGGCACGAAGACCGGATCTGCCGGGCCACCGGTGTACGGGTAGACGGTGAACGAGAGGGCCTGCCGCCCGCCGTTGGCCAGCACCAACGCCAGCTGCCCGCGCTCGACCGAGGCTGAGACGGACGGCTGGTAGGGCAGCGGCCGAGCCGGCCGACGTCCTCGCTCCTGTGTCGGCACGTCCTGATCGGCGGGGGGTTCCGGCCGCCATCGGTCGATGGCCTTGGGCACGGGACCCGGCAGGGTCACCTCGGGCCGACGGGCGTGGCCGTCCCAGTCGAAGGCGGTGGTCAGGTCTGAGCAGATTCGTCGGCGCCACTGGGAGATGTTGGGCTCGGCGACCCCCGTCACTGCCTCAAGGAAGCGGATCGTTGAGGTGTGGTCGGCCACGGATGAGTCGACGAACCCGCCCACCGTCCAGGGCGACACGATCGTCATCGGCACCCGGGGGCCGAGACCGACCGGCCTGCCGTCGTACCAGTCGTCGTCGTTGCCCGAGGCAGGCCGCGGCGCCACCGGTGGGGGCACGTGGTCGAAGAAGCCGTCGTTCTCGTCGAAGTTGAGCAGCACCGCACTGCTCGCCCAGGTCTCGCGGTCAGAGGCGACCACGTCGAGCAGGTCGTAGATCAGGTTGGCGCTCCCTACCGGCGTCGACACGCTGGGGTGTTCGGACAGGGCTGCTGGCGGCACCAGCCACGTCACGGTCGGCAGGGTGTCGGCCTTGACGTCGGCCCCGAACCGCTCGAGCATCGTGCCCGGCCGGCTGCGGTACATCGCCTTGTCGAAGAGGCCCCGCTCCGGGGGGCTCAGCTTCGCCCGGCCCGTCTCGAGCTGCGCGAGGAGGGCGTCCTGCTCGGCGGAGGACTTGCCGTGCAGCGAGTCGTAGAACTCCTCGGTGGTCCGGTAGGTGCCGGTCACGTGCGCGAGCATCTTGGTGCCGATCCGTTTGAACGGCGTGAAGTACTCGACGGCGTTGTCGGTGAAGTTGTCCCACTCCTGATAGATCTGCCAGCTCACACCCGCTGCCTCGAGACGCTCGGGATACGTCGTCCATGAGTAGCCGGCGTGATCGTAGGAGTACGCCGCATTGCTCACGGCACGCTTGACGCTGTCAGGCTCGTGGCCAGTCGTGCCGGTCCAGAAGTAGTTGCGGTTCGGGTTGGTGGAGCCGAACACCGAGCAGTGGTAGGCATCCAGGGTGGTGAAGGTCTCGGAGAGCTCGTACTGCAGCGGCACATCAGCGCGGTCGTAGTAGGTCATCGACGCCTTGCCCTTGGCCGGCACCCACCGGTCCCACCACCCCTTCGACCAGGCGTCGGTCGCGTCGGTGAAGCCGTGCGGCAGGGCGTCGAGGTACTGGATGTCACCGACGGGCCGGCCTGCCGCGACTGCCGCCTCCCGCAGCGAGAACGGCAGCACGTGAGCGACCCCCTCCCCTGTTCCGGCCGCCACCTTCTGGGCCAGCACGCTCGAGCCGTCACGCTGCCGCAGCAGGTGTCGGTCGCCGTACCCCCGCACGCCGCGCAGACGTCCGTAGTAGTGGTCGAAGGAGCGGTTCTCCTGCATCAGGAGGATGACGTGCTCGACGGCGCGCAGACCGCCGCGGCGCGGACTGGCGGCCATCGCCTGGTGCACCGAGGCGGGCAACAGGGAGCCGGCCGCGAGCACCGCCCCTCCGGCCTTGAGCACCTGGCGACGACTGGGACCCGAGAGCTGTGTCATGTCCCTCACCCGATCAGAGCGGCATGGCCAGCGGGTGAACTCCGGATGTCGTCTCGCCTCACAGAGACCCGGAGGGGGTCACTGGGTGTCGGCGAGGGCGTGGGCCCGGGTCAGGTGCCGACGTAGGCCGCGAGGTACTCGCCGGTGAGCGTGGAACGGGCCGCGACGAGGTCGGCGGGAGTGCCCTCGAAGATGACCTGGCCACCGTCGTGACCAGCGCCGGGGCCGAGGTCGATGATCCAGTCGGCGCGCGCCATGACAGCTTGGTGGTGGGCGATGACGATGACCGACTTGCCGGAGTCGACGAGCCTGTCGAGCAGCCCGAGCAGCTGCTCGACATCGGCCAGGTGGAGACCCGTCGTTGGCTCGTCGAGGACGTACACGTCGCCCTTGTCCCCCATGCGGATGGCGAGCTTGAGCCGCTGCCGCTCGCCACCGGACAGTGTCGTGAGTGGCTGACCGAGGCTGAGATAGCCGAGCCCGACGTCGCTCAGCCGTTGCAGGATCCGGTGCGCGGCTGGGTTCTCGCCCTCGCCGGAAGCGAAGAACTCGGTCGCGTCAGCCACTCGCATCGCGAGCACCTCGCTGATGTTCTTGCCCCCGAACGTGTGCTCGAGCACCTCGGCCTGAAAACGCTTGCCGTCACACACCTCGCAGGGGGCAGCGACACCCGCCATCATTGCCAGGTCCGTGTAGATGACGCCGGTGCCGTTGCAGTTCGGGCAAGCGCCGTCGGAGTTGGCGCTGAACAGCGCAGGCTTCACGCCGTTGGCCTTTGCGAACGCCTTGCGAATCGGCTCGAGCAGCCCGGTGTACGTTGCCGGGTTGCTGCGGCGAGAGCCCTTGATCGCCGTCTGGTCGACCGACACCACTCCGTCTCTGCTGGCCACCGAGCCGTGGATCAGCGAGCTCTTGCCCGACCCGGCGACGCCAGTGACGACGACAAGGATGCCAAGCGGGATGTCGACGTCGACATCTCGGAGGTTGTGCGTGTCGGCCTTTCGCACCTGCATCACCTCCGTCGAGGTCCGGAGATCTGCCTTGAGGGTCGCCCGGTCGTCGAGATGGCGACCGGTGATGGTGTCGCTGCCCCGCAGACCGTCGACGGTGCCCTCGAACATCACCTCGCCGCCCTCGCTGCCGGCCTTGGGGCCGAGGTCGACGACGTGGTCGGCGATCGCGATGGTCTCCGGCTTGTGCTCGACGACCAGCACCGTGTTGCCCTTGTCGCGCAGCTGCAGCAGCAGGTCGTTCATCCGCTGGATGTCATGGGGGTGCAGGCCGATGGTGGGTTCGTCGAAGACGTAGGTGACGTCGGTGAGCGAGGACCCGAGGTGGCGGATCATCTTGACGCGCTGCGACTCGCCGCCCGACAACGTTCCCGCCGGCCGGTCGAGAGAGAGGTAGCCCAGCCCGATGCCCACGAACGAGTCGAGAGCGTGCCGCAAGGTGCCCAGCAGCGGCCCGACCGATGGCTCATCCAGGTCACGAACCCACACGGCGAGGTCGCTGATCTGCATGGCGCAGACGTCGGCGATGTTCTTGCCCCTGATCTTCGACGATCGAGCACCCTCGCTGAGGCGGGTGCCGCTGCACTCCGGGCACGTGGCGAAGGTGACGGCGCGCTCGACGAAGGCACGGATGTGCGGCTGCATCGCCTCGACGTCCTTGGAGAGCATCGACTTCTGGATTCTCGGGATGAGGCCCTCGTAGGTGAGGTTGATGCCATCGACCTTGATCTTGGTCGGCTCTCGGTGAAGAAGGTCGTTCAGCTCCTTCTTCGTGAACGTGCCGATCGCCTTGTCCGGGTCGAAGAACCCGCTGCCCTTGAAGATCCGGCCGTACCAACCATCCATGCTGTAGCCGGGGATGGTGAGCGCACCCTCGTTGAGCGACAAGGTGTCGTCGTACAGCGCGGTGAGGTCGATGTCGGTGACGGCGCCCCGGCCCTCGCAGCGCGGGCACATGCCGCCGGTGATGCTGAAGCTGCGTCGCTCCTTGACGGTGGCGCCGCCTCGCTTGATGGTGACTGCTCCCGCGCCCGAGATGGAGGCGACGTTGAAGGAGAATGCCTGGGGTGAGCCGACGTGCGGCTTCCCGAGCCGGCTGAACAGGATGCGCAGCATGGCGTAGGCGTCGGTGGCGGTACCGACGGTCGAGCGGGGGTTGGCGCCCATGGGTTCCTGGTCGACGATGATCGCGGTCGTCAGCCCCTCGAGCACGTCGACCTCGGGTCGTGCCAGCGTCGGCATGAACCCCTGCACGAAGGCGCTGTAGGTCTCATTGATCATCCGCTGCGACTCCGCGGCGATGGTGCCGAACACCAGCGAGCTCTTGCCCGAGCCGGAGACGCCTGTGAACACCGTCAGTCGGCGCTTCGGGATCTCGACGCTGACGTCCTTGAGGTTGTTGACGCGTGCGCCATGGACGCGGATCAGGTCGTGGTCGTCGGCAGCGTGCTGCGCAGGCCGTTTCGTGGCTGTCTTCTTGACACCGGTCATCGAGCTTCAGCTGATCTCGTTGACGCGGAGCAGCAGCACGAGGTCGAGCAGTGTCGTGCCGCGGCAGGTGTGCTGGTCACGAGCGAGATCTTGCCACGTCACGCCGGGGGCGCCCAGCGCCATCGGACGGCCAGCGCCGCCGGGCCGCAGGAATTGCGGAGACAGAAGGCCTCAGACGCTCTTTGCACTGAACGCGCCACCGTCGCCGAACATCATCGCCGCGAACCGTTCGCCGATGCGACGGTGCGTTGCGGCGTCCGGGTGGAGCTGGTCGGGCAGCGGCAGCTCAGCGAAGTCCTTCTCTCCGTAGAGCCTGCGACCGTCGAGATAGTGCAGGTTCAGGTCATCGACCGCTCGTTGTGCCGCGATGCGGGAAAGTTCCTCCCGGATGATGGAGAGGGTCAGACGGGTGCCGTCCGAGGGGTCACCCGTGGCCCTGAACTGCACCTTCCCAGCAACGAGATTGGTCAGATCGGGGGCCGAGGGGCCGGGGACGTTCTCGTGGATGGGACACAGCACTGGCGAGACGACCAGCAGCGGCGTGGCGGGGTGACGATCGCGGATCGTGTCAAGGAAGCCGTGCACCGCAGGGCCGAAGGCGCGCAGCCGCATCAGATCGGTATTGACCAGGTTGATGCCGATCTTGACGCTGATCATCGTGGCGGGGGTGTCCCGCATCGCTCGGGCGACGAACGGATCGAGCAGGGCGCTGCCGCCGAAGCCCAGATTGATCAGGTCCACGTCACCTCGGGAGGCAGCCAGCGCCGGCCATGTCGTGGTGGGGCTCTCCGCGTCTGAGCCGTGGCTGATCGAGCTGCCGTGATGCAGCCACACGCCACGCCCGCGGTCAGACGCGGGCTCGACAGGGGCGTTGGTGCGCAGCGTGACGAGCTCGGTGACCTCCCTGAATGTCAACCAGATCTCGACATCCTTCAGGTCGGCGGACAGGTCGGCGAAACGGACTGTGCTGACGTCGCCGGGCCGGGTGACCGTGGACCCGGTGGACATGTCCACGGTCAGGACGTTGCCGCCTGGCGCGATCGCCCGGCCAGTGAGACGGCCGTCGACCAGCAGGTCGTACACGCCGTCCGGGCGGGGAGGTGCGCCCACGTAGGCAATCTTGGTGGGAAGCACGTCGAGCTCCATGGTGGTGGCCCTCGTACGGAAGACCAGCCGTACGCCGGAGGGTTGTGCCTCCGCCATGGCCAGCTGTCCATCGGGAATCTGCTGGCGCGCCCACGCTGGGAGTCGATGCGGCAGGACACCGTGCTCGGTGTGTTGTAGGTCGAGGGCGCCCCGCAGGATGTCTGTCGTGATGGGCGTGGTGATCCAGTCGGCCGGGACGGGCTGGGAGTTCATGCCCTCACTGTGCCAACTGCTCCTACTGTGCCAACTACCCCCACTGTCCCAACTATCCCCACTGTGCCAACAGAGTGCTGGGGGGGAGAAGCCGGGAACACCCTTCATCAGCGGTGAAGGCGATGACCATCTCGGTCAAGGACGTGGTGTGGCCACGCTGGGATCAGAGACTCTCCGCCCAGCCACCGATGTGGGCCGCACCTCGATCACTGTCGACCGAACGCCGCCTGCCCACGGGTGGAGGTGCGTGTCGCCCAGGACCTTGTTGATGGTCGCGCGGTCCTCGACCTCCCTGGCGCTTCCCTTGGCCGTGACGTTCCAGCCCGTGCGGGAGGCGACCTCGTAGTGATCGACGCCGAAGGCCACATCGTCGTGCCCGCGAGACAACTCGGACAAGAGTCCGGTGTACACGGTCCGGAAGTAGATGAGGCCATCAAGCACGATGAAATTCACGGGGATCAACTGTTGGCCGTCGGCATTGACGAACGCGATACGTCCGACTGCCGTGGTGCTGAGAAGCTCGAGACACTCCGCTTCGGCCATCTCCGTCAGGGTGCCGGCCAGACCATTCTTCGTCTCGGTCATGTGGATCCTTCCATTCCCGCCATGCTTCTGAGGCCTCGCGGTTCCTGCGAAGCCTGCCCGGCCACCATGAGCGTGTCGTGGTGGCTGGACCGGCCGCCTGCCCTCATCGTGACGATGTTGCGTCGGCGCGGCCACCGCCGTTGGTCCCGAATCGGGAGGACTTCGGGGGCGCTCGCGTTCGGGTCGCCTACGCGCGGGATCCCGCTGGCTCGACGTAGGCGAGTGTCAGTGACGTGAGCTCGCCGATGAACCGCTCGCGCGAGATCGGCGGCTCCTCCAGGACGTGCTGGACTGTGAGGTGATCAACCAGTCGGAACGCTCCGCGACTCGCGGGTTGTTCAACGGCGCACTGCTCGCCAACGACATCGTCAGTGCGCAAGCACGGCTTCACCTCGCTCGTTTCGCCCGGGTCAGGAGGACGTTCGCCCGAGCGAGGCTGCTCAGCATGCCGCGACCCTTCCTTGGACGCCAAGGGATGCGAGACCTCGACCTTCCGGTGCGACTCCCGTGGGCCACTGCGGCGATCATCCCGGTCAACCTCTGGCATCATCACCCGATCGGCCGGACTGCGTGGGGAGAACGGAGGCTGCAGGACCCGGCTGTGCGTCAGCGGCGTGCCCTGACGACGCGGTACGTCGGAGATAATGAGCCGGACGTGGCGACGTTGTCGATCCCGTTCGGCGCGGGTCGATCAGACGTAGACTCCCCGCATGACGACAGATCAAGGGATCCACGAGCACATCACCGCGTTGGTCGCCGAAGAGAAGATCCTGCGTGAGCAGCTGGGCAAGCACGAGGTCTCCCAGGGCGAGGAGCAGGCGCGACTGAAGCAGATCGAGATCGAGCTCGACCAGGCATGGGACCTGCTCCGTCAGCGCAAGGCGCTGCGAGAGACCGGGGGCTCCCCTGACAACGCCTCCGAGCGCACCGGCGACGTCGTGGAGAAGTACCTCAACTGACCGCGGCCTGTCAGGTGATGGGCTCTGCCGCCAGGGCGTTGCGCAGGTGCGCAGCGAGGACGTCGAGCACCGCCCGGGCCTCCCGCGGGTTGCCGTCGAGGAAGTAGTGGTCGCGCCCTTGAACCACCCGGTGCTCGACGAGCAGCCCCGCGTCGGCGAGGCGTGCGGCGTAAGCATCGCCCTCGGCACGTAGGGCATCGTGCTCGGCCGTGACGACGACCGTGGGCGGCAGCCCGGTGACATGGTCGACGAACAACGGTGAGGCGTAGGGCTCCGTACGTCGCGACGCATCTTTGAAGTAGGTCGCACGCACCAGCCTGAGGAGGCCTGGTCCGATCATCGGGTCGGCCACGGTCGACGGCTTGGAGTGGATGTCCCCCGCGACGTCGAGCGACGGCACGCCGAGCAGCTGCAGGCGAGGTTTCGGGGTGCTCCGGTCTCGGATCTGCAGACAGGCAGATGCGGCAAGGTTGCCCCCGGCGCTGAAGCCCCCGATCGCGAGACGCTCGGGGTCGAGGCCCCACTCCCCTGCGTTCTCGGCAAGCCAGGCGTACACGTCGTGCGACTGCTCCTGAGCGACGGGATAGCGCACCTGGGGGGCGACGTCATAGTCGACGTTCACCACAGCGACGCCCGCCTCGGCCACCACGAAACGGCAGAAGAAGTCGTCCATCTTCGGGAAGCGCATCACGAATCCGCCACCGTGCAGGTGCACATAGACGGGTGGTCGCTCAACACCGGGTGGCAGGTAGAGGTCGACCCGCACCCGTCCGTGGCGGGTCGGGACCCGCCGCTTGAGTGGTGCCGGCAGGTCTGCGCCGCTGAAGACCAGGCCGTCTCCATGTCGTGCGGTGCGCTTGGCGGCAGCCTGCATCATGAGTGCGGTCACGTCCGATGTCAGTCCCATGTCCGTGCTTCGACACCACCGGCCCCGATGTTGGGTGCGGGTGCAAGATGGACGCCATGCAGATCACTCGCTTCGGACACGCAGCCGTCCTCGTGGAGGCGGCCGACACCCGTGTCCTGATTGATCCGGGCATGTTCAGCCTCTCCGAGGTCTTCGAGCTGGAAGACCTCGACGCCATCGTGGTGACGCACCAGCATCCCGACCACATCGATGGCCAGCGCGCTCCGGCCCTGCTCGAGCGCAACCCCGGCGCCGTCCTGATCTCCGACCCGCACAGTGCGACATCGCTGGGGTTCGGTGACTGGCAGCCCAACGCCGATGGGCTCGACACCCACATCAAGGGTGTGACGGTCTGCGGTGTCGGGGCCGAGCACGCGGTGATCCTGCCGATGATCCCCCGCGTGGCCAACATCGGCGTGTTGCTCGCTGCAGAGGGCGAGCCGACGTTGTTTCACCCCGGCGACTCCTACGAGCACGCGCCTCCTGGCGTCGACATCCTGGCGCTCCCTGTCTCCGCGCCGTGGGCCAAGGTCAGCGAGACGATTGACTTCATCACCCGCGTCGCGCCGAAGACGCTGTTCCCCATCCACGACTGCACGATCTCCGAGGTCGGATACGGCGTCTACTGGCAGCAGATCGTCGGCTTCGGTGGCGTGGACGACAGCCGCCGACTTGGTCAGGCTGACTCGATCGTCGTCTGACATTCCGGTGTTGACCTCCCTCCATCCCAACTGGACAATTGAGTTATCTCACAACAGAGATAAGGTGGAACACATGACTGTGCGCGATGACTACCTGAGCCGGATCGGTGCCCTCATCAGGGACGCCCGACACCACAGCGGACTCACCCAGGCCGAGCTGGCCCTCGAGCTCAAGACCAGCCAGAGCGCGGTCAATCGCATCGAGAAGGGCCAGCAGAACCTCACTCTCGACATGCTTGCCCGCATCGGCAGCGCTCTGGACTCCGAGCTCGTGACGGTCGGCACCTCCGGCCCCAGCCACCTTCGCGTTGCCGGCGGAACCACGCTCTCCGGTGCCATTGACGTCAAGTCGAGCAAGAACGCGGGCGTCGGCCTGCTCTGCGCCTGTCTCCTCAACGCCGGCACCACCGTGCTCCGCAAGGTTGCGCGCATCGAAGAGGTCAACCGTCTGCTGGAGGTGCTGACGTCGATCGGCGTCAAGGCCACCTGGCTCAACGACCAGAACGACCTCGAGCTGATAGTGCCGGCGACCCTCGACCTCGCCGCGATGGACGCCGATGCAGCCCGTCGCACGCGCAGCATCATCATGTTCCTCGGCCCGCTGATGCACCGCTACGACGACTTCGAGCTGCCGTATGCGGGCGGCTGCGACCTCGGCACGCGCACCGTGGAGCCGCACATGACTGCTTTGCGCCCCTTCGGTCTGAAGGTCGTGGCAACAGATGGCAGCTATCACGCAACCCACGCCGCGGGCGTCGGGCCGGAGCGGCCGATCGTGCTCACCGAGCGCGGGGACACCGTCACGGAGAACGCGCTGCTCGCTGCCGCCCGCTACGACGGCGTCACCACGATCCGCAACGCCAGCCCCAACTACATGGTGCAGGACCTGTGCTTCTTCCTCGTCAAGCTGGGAGTCGGCATCGAGGGCATCGGCACGACGACGTTGCGCATCACCGGCAAGCCGGTCATCAACTGCGATGTCGACTACGCGCCGAGCGAAGACCCCATCGAGGCCATGAGCCTCATCGCTGCCGCGATTGTCACCAAGTCAAGCATCACGGTCCGCCGGGTGCCGATCGAGTTCATGGAGATCGAGCTCGCCCTGCTGGAGGAGATGGGATTCCAGTACGACCGGACCGAGGAATATCCGGCAGAGAACGGCGCCACCCGTCTGGTCGACATCACGACGCACCCTTCGGCCTTGCACGCCCCGATCGACAAGATCCACCCCATGCCCTTCCCGGGCCTGAACATCGACAACCTGCCGTTCTTCGCCGTCATCGCCGCGACGGCCGAGGGTCAGACGATGCTGCACGACTGGGTGTACGAGAACCGGGCCATCTACCTGACCGAGCTCAACAAGCTCGGGGCACAGGTCAAGCTGCTCGATCCGCACCGGGTGCTCATCGAGGGACCGACCCACTGGAGCGGTGCCGAGCTGATCTGCCCTCCGGCGCTGCGTCCCGCCGTCGTGATCCTGCTAGCCATGCTCGCCGCGAAGGGCACTTCCGTGCTGCGCAGCGTGTACGTCATCAATCGCGGCTACGAAGACCTCGCCGAGCGCCTCAACGCCCTCGGTGCGCAGATCGAGACGTTCCGCGACATCTGAGCCTCGGGACGGGGGTTCTCGCTGAGCCAGTGAGGGCATAGCGTGATCGTGTGTCCGGCTTCCTCGACTCCCCCACACCACTCGCCTTCGCGCACCGGGGTGGTGCCATGACCACGGAGAACGTCGGCATCGAGAACTCGCTCGCCGCGTTCGCGCACGCCTACCGGCTGGGTTACCGGTACTTCGAGACTGACGTCAGGTGCTCGGCAGACGGGGTTGTCTACGCCGTGCACGACAAGGCTCTCGATCGACTGACCGGCAGCCCCGACCTCGTCGGGTCGATGGGCGCCGAGCAGCTCGACCTGCAGCGCCTCGACCAGCGCGAGCCGTTGACCCGACTGGGCGCCATCTACGACGCCTTTCCCGAGGCCAGGCTCAACATCGACGTGAAGTCCGACGAGACGCTCGAGGCGACCTGTGCGGTCGTCGAGGCACATGACGCTGTGCAGCGCACCTGCCTCGCCTCGTTCTCTCATCGACGGCTCCGCCGCCTCCGACGCAGGCTCCCGGGGGTCGCGACGTCCGCGTCCATGGTGGAGGTCATCGTCTTCATGATGCTGCCGACCTTCGCACTCAAGATGCTCCGACGCTCACAGCCGGTGTGCCTCCAGGTGCCTCCCAGGAGCAGAGGGGTCAGGGTCGTCACCCGACGCTTCATCGACCGGGCGCACGCGCTCGGCCTGCAGGTGCACGTCTGGACCATCGACGACGCTCTTCAGATCAACCGGCTCCTCGACCTCGGCGTCGACGGCATCATCACCGACCGGACCGACGTCCTCAAGGACGTCCTGATCGCCCGAGGCATCTGGAGGGACCACGCATGAGCGTCAAGGCCAACCCGGAGCAGAAGGCGTGGTTCTTCTACGACTGGGCGAACTCCGCCTACATCACGACGATCGGCACCGTCCTGTTCGCTCCGTACCTCACGAGCGTCGCCGAGAGGGCCGCCTGCGGGTTCGTCGGCGACGAGGACCGCAAGTGCACCGAGAACCTCTCGGTTCTGGGGCTGTCGGTCTCGGCGGGCTCGTTGGTCTTCTACGTCGTGACGATCTCGACCGTCCTGTCGGCGTTCATCCTGCCCATCGTCGGGGCGATCGCGGACCGGTCAGAGTCCAAACGCACCATGATGGCTCGCCTCGCCTGGGGCGGAGCGGCCGTTGCGGCCCTGATGTTCTTCGTCACCGGCTCCAACTGGCAGCTCGGCGCCGGTCTGCTGCTCGTGGCGAACATCTTTTACGCCTCCTCGATCGTGGTGTACGACGCGATCCTCATCGAGGTTGCCGGGCCCGACGAACGAGATCGCATCTCATCGCAGGGCTGGGCATTCGGCTACCTCGGCGGCGGGTTGCTGCTGGCCATCAACCTGGCACTCGTCACAGTGCTCCCGTTCGGTCTCTCAACGGAGATGGCGGTGCGCATCAGCCTGCTCTCGGCGGCGGTGTGGTGGGCCTACTTCACCTTCATCCCCTACCGCGGCATCAAGGACAGGGCGCCGCGCGGGGCCGTGCCGGTCGAAGGAACAACGCTGCTGCAGCGCAGCTTCGGGCAGCTGTTCCGCACGCTCCGCGAGCTCCGCAACTATCCGCAGACGCTGCTCTTCCTTGCCGCCTACCTGCTCTACAACGACGGCATCCAGACGGTGATCTACTCGGCGTCCGTCTACGGCGACAAAGAGCTCGGGTTCGGCACCAGCGTCCTGATCGCCATCATCCTGATCGTCCAGTTCGTGGCCTTCGCCGGTGCGCTGATCTTCGGCCGGCTCGCGGCGCGGATCGGGAGCCACCGCACCATCATGGGCGGACTCGTCGTCTGGGTGTTCGTGGTGTGCGCCGGCTACTTCCTGCCGGAGAAGCAGATCGTGCCTTTCTTGTTGCTCGCGGTGGCCATCGGTCTCGTTCTCGGTGGAACGCAGGCACTGTCGAGGTCGTTCTTCTCCCAGCTCATCCCGCGCGGCCGGGAGGCGGAGTACTTCAGCCTCTACCAGGCGTGCGAGCGGGGGACGAGCTGGCTCGGCACCCTGGTCTTCGGTGTCGTCCACCAGCTCACCAACTCCTACCGACCCGCCATCCTCGCGCTGATCCTGTTCTTCGTGGTGGGTGGCGGACTGCTCTACAGGCTCGACCCGCGCAAGGGAATCATCGAGGCCGGCAACGAGGTTCCCGCGATCGTGTGACGCATGGGACCTTCGCGTGACCCACTGGTCAGAACCACTTACCGTTCAGGGGAATCTCACGTGGGTCCGATACGTTAAAGTTGGTACGGCAACGAGAGGGGACTCACATGGCTGAACGTGCATTGCGAGGCGCGCGACTCGGAACACAGAGCTTCGAGGACGAGCGTGGCGTGGAGATGGCTCCCCGTCAACAGGTCGAGTACGTGTGCCCCGATGGGCACTCGTTCTCGGTCACCATGGCGGACGAGGCAGAGATTCCGTTCGAATGGGAAGACCCCAAGACAGGCCAGATCGGCCGCCAGCTCAATGGCGTCAAGCCAGAGGGCAAGGCTGAAAAGCCAGTGCGCACACACTGGGACATGTTGCTGGAGCGTCGTTCGGTCGACGAGCTGGAAGAGATCCTCACCGAGCGGCTCGACCTGCTCCGTCGTGGAGAGATCGGCCCGCCGCACCTGCACCGCGCCAGCAAGAAGAAGAAGAGCGCTTAAATCACCGGGGTGGCCGTCACGCACTGCTGCCCCACACCGAAAGACCCCGGCCCCGGCCGGGGTCTTGGTGTTTCACCCTCATACCGAGGTGGAGTGCGGTGTCCGATCTCGGCGCAGCGACCGTGGGACGAGCCGTGCAAGGCCCCACACCGTGACCCGCCACAAGGCCTCACGCACGATCGCGCCGCTCATCTTGGACTCCCCGCGCTCGCGCTCGACGAACGTGATCGGCACTTCGACGATCGACATGCCCTCGGCCAAGACGCGCCTGGCCATGTCGATCTGGAAGCAGTAGCCCTGCGAGGCGACCTCGTCGAGCGGGAGTCGCTCGAGGGTTGCCCGTCGGAAGGCGCGGTAACCGCCCGTGGCGTCGCGCACGTGGATTCCCAGCATGATTCGGGCGTAGAGGGTTCCCCCGCGCGAGATCATGCGTCGGTGCCACGGCCAGTTGACGACTCCGCCGCCGGGCACCCAGCGTGAGCCGAGCACGAGGTCGGCGCCTGCGGCACTGGTGCTGAGGAGTCGTTCGAGCTCCTCGGGCAGATGCGAGCCGTCGGCATCCATCTCGACCAGCACGTCGTAGCCACGGTCGAGGCCCCAGGCGAATCCGGCCCGATACGCCGAACCGAGGCCCTGCTTGGACTCGCGATGCAGAACGTGGACCCGCGGGTCCACGGCAAGACGGTCGGCGATGTCACCGGTGCCGTCAGGCGAGCCGTCGTCTGCAACCAGGATGTCGACGCCGGGCTGGCAGGTGTGGACCCGGTTCACGATGAGCTCGAGATTGGCCGACTCGTTGAACGTCGGGATGATGACAAGCGTCCGCACGATGCCTCACCCCTTCTTGCGTCGTGTACCGAGGAACCATGCTCCCAGACCCAGGGTCAGGAGCAGATACTGCAGCGGTTCTGCCAGATGCTGCGCAGGTGTCGTGCCCGAGGCGAGCGTCACCTTGGCACTGAGTGTCGCAGGCTGGTGCAGGGGTGCCCGCTGCACAGGGTTGCCTTCGGGATCGACAACTCCGCTGATGCCGTTGGTCGACGGCACGAGCACCCATCTCCCGGTCTCGATGGCGCGCAGCCGCGAGATGTCCCACTGCTGCTCGGGCTGGGACGTGCCGGTGAAGCTGGCGTTGCTGGTCTGTACCACCAGTACCTGCGCCCCAGCGTTCACCGCCTCGTGGATGGCGCCGTCGTCGGCGATGTCCCAGCAGATGGCGTCGCCCACCACCGTGTCACCGATCGTCAGTGCTCCGGGCTTCTTGCCGGGCAGCATGTCCCGCGGGATGTCGCGAGACAGGCGAGGCACGACCGACCCCAGCAGCTTGCGAAAGGGGACGTACTCGCCGTAGGCGACCACGTTGCGCTTGACGTAGCGGTCGCCCGGCCCGTTGGCGTCCCACACGACGCCGGCGTTGTAGGACGTGTCGACGGTGGGTCCGTCAAAGATCCCGCCGACCAGGATGGGCGCCTCCAG
Organism: Aeromicrobium sp.; assembly: GCF_014378035.1. Classification (GTDB taxonomy): domain Bacteria; phylum Actinomycetota; class Actinomycetes; order Propionibacteriales; family Nocardioidaceae; genus Aeromicrobium. The sequence continues at coordinate 18,381 of NZ_JACMOM010000187.1, forward strand.
CCTGGACGAGAGGCCTTGGATGCGGGCGCGCACGTAGGCGTCGTGATACGGGTCGATGTCGGTCGAGTTCTCCGGCCACAGGACCATGTCGGGACGTGGCACTTTGCCCGCCTCGATGCGCGCTGCCAGCTTGTCAGTCTCGGCGGCGTGCAGATCGAAGATCTCGCCGCGGGGCCAGGTCAGGAAGACGCCCGGGACGTCGCCCTGGACGAGCGCCACCTGCCGTGTGCCGTCGGCCCCGGCGATGCCAGTGGGCAGGATGATGGCGAGGAGAGTGAGGCCGACAATGCCGAGCGCGGCGAGGCCGCGCTGACGCCATGCGGGGCCGGTGACGGCGAGAAGGAGAAGTGCCGCAACGACGAACATCACGGCGCTCGTGCCGGAGGTGCCGAGCAGCCGGGCATAGGACGAGAACGGTGTGTCGATCGACGTGTGCGCGAGTCGGCCCCAGGGGAAGCCCCCGAACGGCACCGACCCACGGACGTACTCGCCGAGCACCCACACGGCCGCACCCCACAACGGCCATGCCCGGAGGCGCACCGCCGCCCGCATCGCGAGCATGAGCGGTGCGTAGAAGGCCGCCTCGACCGGCACGAGACCGATGTAGGCACCGAGGCTCACCGCCTTCATCCAGAAGATCAGCGGCAACATGAAGCCGAGCCCGTAGGAGAACCCGACGAGGGCGACGGTGCGCTTGCGCGCGGCGTCGAGTCGCTTCGCGAGCCAGACAAGCCCGGCCACGGCGACGACCATCGCGTACGGCAGCGCAACCGGCTCGAAGGCGAGCGACGAGAGGACGCCCAGCCCCGCGGCGAGCGGAAGGGCGAACCGCCTGCTGATCAACACTCCCCCCGTCGCCACACGCATGCGCGTCCGCAGGGTCTCGGTCACAGCTCGACGAGCCCTCGTGGCGTGTTGTTGAGAACCTCGAGACCGTCAGCCGTGCAGACCACGATGTCCTCGATGCGGGCGCCGAATCGGCCCTCGGTGTAGATGCCGGGCTCGATCGAGAAGGCCATGCCTTCCTCGAGCACCAGGTCGTTGCCCTTGACGATATAGGGATCTTCGTGGGTCTCCTGGCCGATGCCGTGCCCGGTTCGGTGGATGAAGAGCTCGCCGAATCCCGCCTCGTCGATGATCGCACGGCCAACGGCGTCGACCGACTCAGCGGTGACCCCCGGCCGGGCGTGATCGCGCTGGGCCTGCTGGGCGGCCTCGAGCACGGCGTATGCGTCGAGGTAGTCACTCGGCACGGTGCCGCCGGCGAGGTAGTTGCGCGTCGAGTCCGAGCAGTAGCCCAGCGCTGTGGTGCCGCCGATGTCGACGACCACGGGGTCGCCCGGCTCGATGACCCGGTCGGACACCTCGTGATGCGGCGAGGCGCCGTTCGGCCCGGAGCCGACGATGACGAAGTCGACGGTCACGTGGCCCTCGTCGATGATGGCGCGCGCGATGTCGGCGCCGACCTCACGCTCGGTGCGCCCGGGGCGGAGCCACTCCCCCATGCGACGGTGCACACGGTCGATCGCGAGACCGGCGTCGCGCAGTGCGGCCACCTCGTCGTCGTCCTTGCGGATGCGGAGCTGCTGCACGAGGGGACCGGCGAGCACCTGCTGCGCCGTGGGGAGAGCATCGCGCAGCGAGAAGACCCGGGTGGCCCACATGTGGTCGTCCAGACCGACCATGGCAACGTCGCCCACGAGCGACGCGACGAGGGCAAACGGATCGTCTGCCTCCTTCCAGGAGGCGATCTCGATGTCGACGCCTGATGCCACGGCGGCCGCCCTTTCGAGCGCAGGAACAACGAGGGTGGGCTCGCCGCGCGCCGGCAGCACCAGGCACGTCAACCGTTCGAGCGGTAGCGCGGTGTAGCCGGTGAGGTATCGAAGGTCGGCCCCCGGGGTGATGAGGAGGGTGTCGATGCCCTCGGATGCGGCCAGTTGCTGTGCCTTGCGCCATCTGCTCACGTGACGACGATACCTGCGTGAAGGTGATGCCCGTTCATGTGCAGGATGCAACCAACCGTGACAGACCGCCGGAGCAGCCCTAGGTTTGTCCCACTCTGTCAACAACGAGGATCGGGGGATCCCACATGCGCAAGACTCTGACATCCGTGGCTGCCGTTGTCGTGGCAGCTGGTCTCGTGACCGCCACGCCGGCGGTGGCGAGGGACAAGAAGCCGCAACAGGTCGACACCAGCAATCTCACCAAGGCCGTCACGGTCAACGGCATCCTGCAGCATGAGCGGCAGCTGCAGGTCATCGCCAACCGCAACGAGGGCACGCGTGCCTCGGGCCTTCCGGGTCACACCGAGTCGGCCGACTACGTCGCGAAGATGATGCGCAAGGCTGGCTACACGGTCAAGCGCCAGACCTTCACGTTCCCCTTCTCGCGCGAGCTTGCGCCCGCGACTCTCGCCGAGGTCACGCCCAACGCACGGGACATCGAGACAGCGACGATGGACTATTCCGCCTCCGGTGACGTCACCGGGGTGGTCGTGCCCACCAATGATGTCGTGGTCCCCCCATCGTCGGAGCCGGGCAGCACCTCCGGGTGTGAGGCGTCCGACTTCCCGGCCGCTCCGACCGGCCCGGCGATCGCGCTGATCCAGCGCGGTACCTGCAGCTTCGAGGCCAAGGCCACCAATGCGGTCGCCGCCGGTTACGACGCCGTCATCGAGTTCAACGAGGGCCAACCGGGTCGCGATGAGCTGCTGACGGGCACGCTCGGGAACCCCGCCACAGTCCCGGTCGTCGGCATCTCGTACGCCGACGGTGCCGCACTCGTCGCGGGGGCGAAGACCGCACCCGTCACCGCCCGCGTGACGACCTCCACCGAGGTCGACCTCAACCGCCAGACGGAGAACGTCATCGCCGACCTGCCCTCGACGGGCAAGACGGTCAAGAACGCTGATCAGGTCGTCGTCGTCGGAGCCCACCTCGACAGCGTCGCCGCCGGACCTGGCATCAACGACAACGGTTCGGGCTCGGCGGCGATCCTGGAGACCGCGGAGCAGATGTCCCAGCTGAAGCTCACCAAGAAGCTCGAGCGGCCCGTGCGGTTCGCCTTCTGGGGTGCGGAGGAGGCCGGCCTGCTGGGCGCGACCCACTACGTTGGTGCTCTGTCAGACGCCAACCGGTCCAAGATCTATGCCAACCTCAACTTCGACATGCTGGGCTCGCCCAACTACGCCCGTCTCGTGTATGACGGTGACGGGTCCGATGGTGACGCGGGTCCTCCGGGTTCCGACGCGATCGAGAAGGTCTTCACCGACTACTTCGACAGCAAGCAGCTCGCGACCGAGCCGACCGCGTTCGACGGACGATCCGACTACGGACCGTTCATCGAGGCCGGGATCCCGGCCGGTGGGCTGTTCAGCGGTGCCGAGGAGATCAAGACGCCGGAGCAGGTCATCAAGTTCGGTGGCACGGCCGGTGTCCCGTTCGACTCCTGCTACCACCAGGCGTGCGACACCATCGACAACCTGAACGTCAAGGCTCTCGACGAGCTGGGCGACGGTGCGGCTCATGCCACGGCGGTGCTGACCCTCTCCAAGACCGGGTTGTTCCCCGATGGAAGCCGCAAGGCACTGCGCGAGGCGGCGGCATCGAACGCGCCCCCATCGGGGCACGCGGTCTTTCGCTGACTGATCTGCAGCATCCGGGCGCCATCACCCTTTGCGGTGGTGACGCCCGGTTGTCTGCCCGCAATGCCCCATGAGTCTGACCCTCAGCGTGTGATGATGGGTATTCGTGGGACGTGAGCAGGAGGAGAGCGGTCGTGCCGCTGCTGGATGGAATGCTCGGCTTCGTCGTTTTCGGTCTGTGGATCTTCTGCCTTCTCGACATCATCACGTCCCCAGCAGGCTCGTGTCGCAACCTCGGCAAGTCCGTGTGGTTGATCCTCGCCTTCCTCCTCCCGGGCATCGGCTCGATCGTCTGGCTGGTGGCCGGGCGGCCGATCGCCGACAGGACGGCCGGGAGGCGCGACCAGGGCAAGGACAGATCGAGCTGGCACGGCCACCCGTCGACGTTCTCCGATCGGGAACGTCCCCGCCACTGCGTTTCGTCGAGTCCTGATGATCACGAGGTTTTCCTGCGCGGTGTCCGTGAGCGTGCGGAGCAGCAGCGTCGGGCCTATCAGGCGCAGAAGCGTCTCGAGCTCGGCGAAACGGACCCGATGCACGACTCATAGGGTTCGAACAGCTCGGGAGTCCGAACAACGCCTAGGGTCGAACCATGGCCAACGGACGTCTGCTCCTGCTCGACAGCGCAAGCCTCTACTACCGGGCATTCTTCGGTATCCCCGACACTCTCAAGGCTCCTGACGGCACCGTCGTCAACGCGCTGCGAGGCCTGCTCGACTTCGTGTCGGCGCTCAGCACCCAGTACGAGCCAGAGGCAGTCGTCGCCTGCTGGGACGATGCCTGGCGACCACAGTGGCGTGTCGATCTCATCCCGACCTACAAGACACAACGGCTCGGTGACGACGGGGGCGAGGCCGATACGACCAAGGGGCTCCTCGGTCCCCAGGTGCCGCTCATCGCCGAGGCGCTCGGGCTGGTGGGTATCCCGGTGGTGGGGGCGAAGGACGCCGAGGCGGACGATGTCATCGGCACGCTGTCGTCACGGTGGGATGGTCCGGTAGACGTCGTGACGGGAGATCGTGACCTCTTCCAGCTCGTCAATGACACCGCTGGGGTGCGAGTGCTCTACACGGCGCGCGGCGTCTCGAAGCACGACGTCGTCGACGAGGCCTGGATCCGCTCGAAGTACGCCATCGATGCGTCCCGCTACGTCGACTTCGCCGTGATGCGTGGCGATGCGTCCGACGGACTGCCGGGAGTTGCAGGCATCGGCGACAAGACCGCAGCCGCGTTGCTGGAGGAGTTCGGTGACCTCGACGGGATCCTCGCCGCGGCACAGGACGACAGCTCGTCGATCAAGCCACGGGTGCGGCAGTCGCTGATCGACTCGGACGACTACATCGCCGCGGCGCGCATCGTCGTCGCGGTCAAGAAGGACGTCTGCGAGCCACCGACGTACGAACGGACGCCGCTGTCGGACAAGCAGGTGCAGGCGTTCAGGGAGTTCGGCACGACATGGGGGCTGGGTGGCGCGGCCGAACGAGCGCTCAAAGCCGTCAGGCGCTGATGCTCGTGTAGGCGACAACCCCGTGGCGCAGCAGGTCGAGCGACTCGCGCGCGGTGTCTCGCAGGGGTCCCGGGCCGGCCGCGTCGGCAACCTGGGCGACGACGTCGATGAGCTGCTTCATGGCCCGGACGAAGTCACCTGCCGCGAGATCCATCTGCCCGAGGACGTCATCGAGCGAGGCGCCGTGCGACCACTGCCAGACCGCCTGGGCGAAGCCGAAATCGGGCTGGCGCAAAAACTTCACCCGGTGCTCGCGCTCGAGTCGTTGCAGGTCGGTGCACAGGTCCGTCATGGTGTCGGCCACCTCGCGCACCTGCAGGGTGGGGATACGGGGGGTCGGGGCGTCGTCGGAGTTGCGAGACGCGAAGGTGAGGCCACTGATGACGGCGGCAAGCTCGGGGGCGTCCAGGCCCTTCCACACCTCACCGCGCAGACATTCGCTGACCAGGAGGTCGAGCTCGCTGTAAAGACGCTTGAGGCGCTTGCCGTCGGGCGTGACCTCGTCGCCGTCGAGGTAGCCGAGGACGTCGAGCACCTCGCACACGCGGTCGAACTGGCGTGCCACCGTGTTGGTGCGTTGGTCGATCCGCCCACGTTGGTTGCCGGTGTCGCGCTCGAGCTTGAGGTAGCGCTCGGCCCATCTGGCGTGCGACTCGCGGTCGGGGCAGCTGTGACACGCGTGGTTGCGCATCTTGTCGCGCAGTGACTCGATGCGAGGGTCCTGGTGCGAGCCGCTCTCGCGATAGGGCTTGTCAGGCCTCCACGCAACACCCTCGGCCCGGCTGCGAAGCGTCGAGGCGAGATCGCGACGTGACTGCGGGTTGCGCGGGTTGAACGACTTGGGGATGCGCATCGTGGTGATGGGTTGGACGGGAATGTTGAAGTCGACCATCGCGAGCCTGCGCGCGTGCCGGTTGGCCGTCAGCACCATCGGCCGGGGGCCCTCGTTGTCGGCGCGGCTGCCGGGATCGAGGACGACGGCGATCCCTGCCCAGCGACCCACCGGGACGTTGATGACGTCACCGGGCCGCAGCGTGAGGAGTGACTCGATGACGACCTCTCGATCGGCCACCTTGCGGGCCTTGGAACCTGACGCCTCGATATCGCTCAGCTCGCGGCGCAGGGCGGCGTACTCCATGAAGTCGCCCTTGTCGCACTGCGCCGACTCGGCGTACCCCGACAACGCCTCCTCGGCCTTGCGGATCTGCCGGGACATGCCGACCACGGCGCGGTCAGCCTGGAACTGCGCGAAGGACTGCTCGAGCAGCTCGCGGGCGATCGTTCGCCCGGTCTGGCCGACGAGGTTGACGGCCATGTTGTACGACGGCTGGAACGATGAGTTGAGGGGGTATGTGCGAGTGCTCGCCAGTCCAGCGACCTGCTTGGGGTCCAGGCCTGGCTGCCACAACACGACGCCGTGACCTTCGATGTCGATGCCGCGGCGGCCGGCTCGACCGGTGAGCTGGGTGTACTCCCCCGGGGTGATGGTGGCGTGGGTCTCGCCGTTCCACTTGGACAGCTTCTCGATGACGACCGACCGGGCCGGCATGTTGATGCCCAGCGCGAGGGTCTCGGTGGCAAAGATGATCTTGACGAAGCCCCGGCTGAACAGCACCTCGACGCACTCCTTGAACGTCGGCAGCATGCCGGCGTGGTGCGAGGCGACACCGCGCACGAGCGCGTCGCGGAAATCGTAGAACCCGAGCACGTGGAGGTCGTCCTCGGGCAGGTGGGCGCAGGTCGCGTCGACGACGGCACCGATCTCGGCCTGCTCCTCGGCGGTCGTGAGGCTCAGCCGGGCATCGAGGCACTGCTTGACCGCGGCGGCACAGCCGGCCCGGCTGAAGATGAAGCAGATCGCGGGCAGCAGGCCTTCCGCATCAAGCTTCTCGACCAGCTCGATCCGACTCGGTGTGCGGTGGCGGCTGCGGGGACGCTTGCCACCCTTGCTCCGGTGCCCCTTCTGCATGCGGGTGAACTGCCAGTCGTCGCGGGCGATGCGCTCAAGAGCGTGGTTGACCTCCACCCCGTCGTCGTCCGCGGGCGACTCGAACAGGGGGAACAGCTTGCGCCCGACGAGCACGTGCTGGTGCAGGGGCACCGGTCGCCTTTCCTCGACGATCGTCACGTTGGTGCCACGGACCTCGGCCAGCCAGTCACCAAAATCTTCGGCATTCGACACCGTCGCTGACAGCGACACGACGGAGACCGACTCGGGGAGGTGGATGATGACCTCTTCCCAGACCGCACCGCGGATGCGGTCGGCGAGGTAGTGGACCTCGTCCATGACGACGTAACCGAGGGTGTTGAGGGTGCGCGAGCCTGCGTAGAGCATGTTGCGCAGCACCTCGGTGGTCATGACGACGACCGGCGCCTCGCCGTTGATGGTGTTGTCGCCGGTGAGGAGGCCGACATTCTCGGCACCGTGACGCGCGACCAGGTCGGCGTACTTCTGGTTGGACAACGCCTTGATGGGGGTTGTGTAGAAGCACTTGCGCCCGGTCGCGAGGGCCATGTGCACAGCGAACTCACCGACGATGGTCTTGCCGGAACCGGTCGGTGCAGCGACCAGCACGCCACGGCCGTCCTCGACGACCTTGCAGGCCTCGATCTGGAACGGGTCGAGCGCAAAGGTGTAGTGCTCACGGAACTCGGCCAGGTGCGGATGCTGCCGGTCGGCGCGAGATCTGGCGTATCGCTCGGCCGGGGAGTTCATGTGACCAGCCTACGTGGGCGAGGGTGGTGCATAGATGTGGAGCGCCCCGGGGCTGATGCGGGTCGTCATGGGCAGTGGTCCCAACCGCTCACCGTCGCCGTAGGCCACGATGCCCGGTGAGGAGAGCGTCACCTCGCGCACGCGGTGACGCTCGAACTCAGGCAGCGCCGTGTGCGTGCCCCGGTAGAGCTTCGGGAAGACTGTCAGGAGCTTGAGCTTGCTGACGGGGTTGATGACGACGACGTCGAGCAGGCCGTCGTCCATCAGGGCGCCCTCGCAGATGCGCAGGCCGCCGCCGAACGAGGGACCGTTGCCCACCGCGACGAGCATCGCCTCACGCTCGATGGTCGTGCCATCGAGGGTGAGCGTGAACTCCAGCGGCTCGAAGCTGCGCAGCTCGGCCACCGTCGAGAGGTGGTAGCGCATGTTGCCCCGCGGCCATGTCATGGCGTCGGCGCGCTCATTGACCTTGGAATCGAAGCCGGAGGCGATGACGGTGGCGACGTAGGCCTCGTCGGTACGGGCCAGGTCGATCGTGCGGATGTGTCCTGCGATCACGAGGTCGACTGCGGCGTCGACGTCCTTGACCGGGATGCCGAGCGAGCGGGCGGTGTCGTTGCCCGTGCCGGCCGGAATCAGACCGAACACCAGGTCGGAGTCGGCGACGTGGTCGAGCACTGCGTGCAGTGCGCCGTCGCCACCGACGACCAGCACGCCGTCGAGCCCGGTGTCGATGGCCTTCTTGAGTACGTCACGAGCCTCGGCGGCATCGGTGCCCTGGATCGTGCTCGTGGAGTGACCGGCGTGGCGGAGGCGTTCGGAAGCCCGCGAGGCTATCGACTCACCGAGTCCTTTGCCAGAGGTCGTGTTGACCACGATCGCGAAGTGCATGACCGAATCGTAATGCCCGCCGTTGCCCGCGAAGGCAGGTTCGGTTCGGGCGTCAGTCGTCGAGCGACGACAGCTCGTCGTCGGCGAGCTCTTCCGGCTCCTTCTTGCTACGTCGCCGGTCGGTGAGCTTCGCGATGAGCTCGGAGATGAAGTACAGGATCGTCATGGGTGCCGCGAGGAAGAGCATCGTGAGCGGGTCGGTGCTGGGCGTGGCCACGGCCGCGAAGACGAAGATGCCGATGACGGTCCAGGGTCTGGCCTTGGCGAGCTGCTTCGCGCTCACGATGCCGAGTCGGTTGAGCATCACGACCACCAGTGGTATCTCAGCCGCGATGCCGAACACGAGCATCGTTCGCAGGACGAAGTTCAAGTAGTCGCTCAGCGACGTGAGCGAGTCGACCGACTGGGGGACGAACCCGATCAGGACCTCGATTCCCTTCGGCAGCACGAGATAGCCGACGTAGATGCCGCCGACGAACAACGGCACGCCGGTGGCGGTGAGCAGGTAGGCCCACCGCTTCTCGTTGCGGTGCAGTGCCGGCAGCACGAACCGCCAGATCTGGTTGATCCACACCGGGCTCGCCAGCACCAGTCCGATCGCCAGCGCGAGCTTGAGGCGGAAGCTGAAGGCACTGCCCACGCCGCCGGTGATCACGATCTTGGCATCGATGCCCTTGGTCTTCAGCAGGTCGGTGATGCCGCTCTCGTAGGGCTGCTTCAGGAGCTCGAAGATGGGGCTGAAGAAGTACCACCCAAGGGCGGTGCCGACCAAGATCGCGAGGACCCCGATGGTGAGGCGACGTCGGAGCTCACGAAGATGCCCGACGAGCGGCATCGTGCCGCCCGGGGAGGGTGGCGTGCCGCGGCGAAGCGCCAAGCGTCAGCTCTGTTCGGGCTTCTTGTCCAACTCGGTCGACTCGACGGTCTCGAGCGACGCAGGCTTGGAGGGCTTGTCAGGATCGTCATCGTCGCCCGACAGGCTCTTGACCTCGGTCTTGAAGATCCGCAACGCCTTGCCGGACCCCCTGGCCAGCTCGGGAAGCTTCTTGCCGCCGAACAGCAGCAGCACCACACCCAAGATGATGAGCACCTCGGTCGCACCGATCTGATGGAACATGGCTACTCCTTCGAAGACGAGTCGATTTCATCGTACGCGCGGAGCGCAAGGGCAGCCTGACCGGCCACGTCCGCAGCGAGATGTGCCGGTTCGACGACGGTGACCGACCCCGCATTGCGCAGCACGAGCCGGCGCAACCACGCCCAGTCGGCACCGTAGAGCTTGGCCCGCCACACCCCGTCGCTGCCCTCCTCGAGGAGGTCGACCTGGTAGTACTCGGACAGCCAGTGTGCTCGTGGGTGCAGGTCGACGAGAGCGTAGGGCGTCTGCTCCCCCACCGTGAAGATGCCGTCCGACAGGTCGCGGGGTGTGACGTCGTGGTCCTCGGCGTCGAGCGCTGTCAGCTCGGCCCCGACGATGCGATCGAGCCGGAAGAAGCGCAGGTCCTCGGCCTTGAGGCACCACGCCTCGAGGTAGAGCTTGCCCTGCTCGGTGAAGAGTCGTCTCGGGTCGACCTGCCGGTCGGACACCTCGTCGCGTGACGCAGTGGAATAGGTGAGCTCAAGCCGTTTGCCGGCAGCCAGCGCGTGCACGATCGTCGAGTGGATCGTGGGGTCGACCTCGTCGAGGAGCACGTCGACGGGGGCCGAGACGGTGTCGCCGACGGCACTCTCGAGCTTGGCCAGCGCACTATCGATCACGGTGAGCTCCGACCCGCTCGCCGAGGCACGGAGCGTGCGCAGCGCGACGATCAGGGCGATGCCCTCGCGGGTGCTGATGCGCAGCGGGCGGGTCATGAACTCGGCGTCACGGATGTGAACGACGCCGTCCTCCTCGAGCGCGGTGAGGTCGAAGTCGATGAGCTCGCCGGGGTACTCCCCCGTGCCGGTGTACATCAGCAGGCGCAGGTCGTCACGGATCTGCTTCGGCGTCACGCCGAACTCGTGTGCGACGTCGTTGACCGGTACTCCGTCGTTGCCCTGCAGGTAGGGCACGAGGGCAAGCATCCGGATGACTTGCTGCCGCGAGCGGCTCACGTCGTTGCCTCGAGCGTTCCGCCAGCGGCGGCCCTCAGCCGCTGGACGACCGTGTCACGAACCTCCTGGGGCGACACCACGACGACGTCGGGGCCGTACGAGGCCACCTCCGACGCGAGCTCCCATCGCGAGGAATAGCGAATCTCGACCTCGTCGGTGCCGTCGCCGCGAGGCGTCACCCGGTCGGCTAGCCGCCGTAATGATTGGCCGCGCCCCGCCCGTATGTGCAGCACCGCCGCCTCGGCCGGCGGCGTGGGGAACAGACTGCGGGCGATGGTCTTCATGTCGATGCCCTCGGGCACGTCGTACGAACCGGGGTCGCCGGTCGTCCTGACCTCGCCGATGACCCGTGACAACCGAAAGATGCGAGCCTCTCCCCGGTCGAGGTCGTGACCGCCCACGTACCAGCGGTCGTGCCACGAGATGATTCCCCACGGCTCGAGGTGGCGCTCCATGGCACTGCCGCCGGGCCTGGCGTAGACGAACGACACGGGGATGCGTCGTGTGACGGCCTCCCACATGGCGTCGAACGATGGCTCGTCGGTCGAGAGCCGCGGCTCGGCCATGCGCAACACGCTCGTGTCGACGTCGACACCGATGGCCTTGAGCTTGACGAGGGCGGTGGTCGAGTCGCTTGCCAGGCCGGCGTGCTCCCACACCTGGGTGGCGAGACCGATGACGGCCGCCTCCTCGCGAGTCAGCTCGAGGTCGGGCAGCTCAGCCTCGTCACGACGGATGCGGTAGCCCGGCTCGTCGCTGAAGTATTTGTCGTTCTGCCCCATCTCGACGGTGATGCCGAGCTCACGCAGCTCTTCCTTGTCGCGCTCGAACTTTCGATCGAACGCCTGGGGAGTCGAGCCACGGTAGTCGGCGATCGACTCCCGGATCTGCTCCTTCGTGAGGTACTGACGACTCACGAGAAGAGCGAAGATGAGGTTCATCAACCTCTCGGTCTTGCGCTCGGCCATGACCGAAGGATGTCAGGAAGCGTCGAGCAAGTCGATGGCGAAGATCAGCGAGTCGCCGGCCTTGATCTTGCCGCCGGCAGGGGGCTTGGCGCCGTAGGCCTTGTCAGCCGGGCACACGAGCACCACGCGGGTGCCGAGCTTCTGACCGACGAGCTGGTCGTCCCAGCACTTGATGAGCTGTTTGCTGCCGACCTGGAACGTACGTGCCGAGCTCGACCACGACTCGTCGAAGATCGCGCCATCCGGGTAGACCTGGCCGACGTACTGGGCCGTGAGGGACTGTCCGGCCTTGACGGTGGCGCCCTTGCCCTGGATCACGACGTTCGCGCTCTCCTTCGTGGGCGCCTTGGCGGTCTTGGCGGTCTTGGCGAACTTCGACGGATGACCCTGGGCGTCGAGCTGCATCGAGGGCAGGTCGGACGGGAGCTTCTGGGCGGTACCGGTGACCTCGGTGGGGATCTTGGCGACGATGTCGAAGAGGAACACCATGGTGTCGTTCTTCTTGACGCCCAGGTCCTTCTGACCCTTGCCGAAGCCGTCCTTGGGCGGGATGGCGACAAGCACGCGGCTGCCGATCTTCTGCCCCGACAGCCCCTTGATGAAGCCCGGCAAGATCGAGTTCTTCACGAGCGTCAGGGTGAGGGGCTTGTTGCTCGTGAACGAGCTGTCGAACTGCTTGCCGCTGCGTCCGTTGACGGCGACGTAGTTGACCTTGACGGCATCGCCGGACTTGATGGCGTCGCCGCTTCCCTTGTTGGGCACCTTGGTGCCGGTCTTCGTCGCCGAGAAGCCCTTCGCGACGGTGACCTTGGGGCTCGCAGACGAGCTGACCTTGATGGAGCCGAGGTCGCCACCACCGGAGGTGTCGCTACCACCGCATCCCGCCAGCAGGAGGCTTGCGGCAGCGGTGACCAGGAGAATACGACGCACGAGCACGACCTTCAGAGTGGAAAGCACAAATCGTGGCCATGCTATCGACCGCAGCCAAGGGCCCCGACGTCACATGCCGTCGATGAGCCGCTGCACGCGTTCGTCGTGCGACCGGAACGGATCTTTGCAGAGCACCGTGCGCTGTGCCTGGTCGTTGAGCTTGAGGTGCACCCAGTCGACGGTGAAGTCGCGGCGTCGCTCCTGGGCCCGTTTGATGAAGTCGCCTCGAAGGCGGGCGCGGGTCGTCTGCGGCGGCACAGACTTGGCCTGAAAGACGTCCAGGTCGTTGGTGACGCGGGCGACCGCGCCCTTGTTCTCGAGCAGGTAGAAGATTCCGCGATCACGGCGGATGTCGTGGTAGGCGAGATCGAGCTGGGCGATCCGAGGGTCGCCCCAGCTGAGGCCGTGGACGGTGCGGTAGCGGTCGAGGAGCTTGTACTTGATGACCCAGTCGATCTCGCGCTCGACGAGCGACAGGTCCTCGGACTCGACAGCCTTCAGGGTGCGCTCCCACAGGTCGAGCACCCTGGTGATGGTCGGCGTGTGGAGGCCGTGCTTGTCGACGAACTCGGCGGCCTTGCCGAAGTACTCGGCCTGGATCTCCAGGGCCGACAGCTCGCGACCGTTGGCCAGCTGAACCTTGCGGCGACCGGTCATGTCGTGCGAGATCTCGCGGATCGCGCGGATCGGGTTGTCGAGGGTCATGTCGCGCATCGACACGCCACCCTCGATCATCCGCAGGACGAGGTCGGTCGTGGCGACCTTGAGCAACGTCGTCGTCTCGCTCATGTTGGAGTCGCCGACGATGACGTGCAGGCGACGGAAGCGTTCGGCGTCGGCGTGGGGCTCGTCGCGGGTGTTGATGATCGGGCGCGACCTGGTGGTGGCGCTGGAGACGCCCTCCCAGATGTGCTCGGCGCGCTGGCTCACCGAGAAGATCGTGCCGCGGGGGGTCTGCTGGACCTTGCCAGCACCACAGATGATCTGGCGGCTGACGAGGAACGGGATGAGGACGTCGGCTAGCTTGCTGAACTCCCCTTGGCGGCTCACGAGGTAGTTCTCGTGACACCCGTAGGAGTTGCCCGCGGAATCAGTGTTGTTCTTGAACAAATAGATGTCGCCCTCGACACCGTCGTCCGCGAGCCGCTTCTGCGCATCGATCATCAGGCCCTCGAGGATGCGCTCGCCGGCCCTGTCGTGGGTCACCAGGTCAACGAGGTCGTCGCACTCGGGAGTGGCGTACTCGGGGTGACTGCCGACGTCGAGATAGAGGCGGGCACCGTTGCGCAGGAACACGTTGCTGCTGCGCCCCCACGAGACCACCCGGCGGAAGAGGTAGCGAGCCACCTCGTCGGGCGACAGCCGCCGCTGACCCTTGAACGAGCACGTGACGCCATATTCGTTCTCGATGCCGAAGATGCGCCTGTCCATTCGTCAAGCCTAGTCGCGGGCCGTCCATCGCGCGGCGTGGCGCGCGAAAACGACGTCTGATGAACAAAGACTCCGGGGCACACGACGACAGCGCGAGGCTGGACGAGCGTGCGAAGCGGACCGGCGAGTTTTCGACGACCAGCCCGGTGGGTTCTTCGATGTCTGCGGAATCGTCGGAACGCGAATAATCGCCTCAGCGTTTCAAAAATTGAGGACTTTAGTCCCGGACTTATAGCCCGTTGGGATGGTTTCTGACGGTTGGTCACACCCTGTCACGTAGAACACATATCATTGTCCGTGGGAGTAGTCCTGCGCGACTTGCGCGGATGACATGTCACTATCGGGCGCGTGCGCCCGTTCACCAGGGAGCAACATGAACAATCCATCTCGGCGTGCCCGAAAGATCGGCACCGTCGTCGTCACCCCGATCGCGATTCTCGCCGCCGCCGCCCTCGTGTGGCAGTCGTCGTACGCGGCGTTCAGTGGCACGACGCGCAACTCCGGCAACAGCTGGTCGACCGGCTCGGTGGCCCTGACAGATGACGACTCCGGCTCGGCGCGGTTCCAGGCAGCCGAGATGGTTCCGGGTGCCACAGAGACAAAGTGCATCGCGGTCACGGCGAACGCCACGGTTCCCGGCGTCGTCAAGGGGTATGCCGTGAACCCCGTCGTCTCAGCCGCCAAGCTGGCGGACTACGTGAAGGTCTCGGTCAGGTACGGCACCGGTGGCGGCTTCGGCTCGTGCACCAACTTCGTTTCGGCGGGTGTGTCGATCCCGGAGACGTCACTCACGACGCTCGCACTCTCTAAGGACTACGCCACCGGCGCGGGTGCATGGTCGGTCATTGCGGGCACCCAGACGCGCACGTACGAGATCACCTGGAAGTTCGACACCACGGGGTTGACACAGTCCCAGCTCGATGCGCTGCAGGGTGCGCAGACCGGCATCGACTTCCAGTGGGAGCTGCAGAGCAGCTGATCTGAGCAGTATCGGGTCTGATCATCGTCAGATCTTCAGCATGTTGTCGACGACGCCTGGAGGGAGCGCCCGTGTCGGACACGGCAGAGGCGCCAGACGAAGCCACCCATGCGAGCATCAGCGCCGGGCTCGGGCCCGGCCCGGTGCTCGCCTGGGGTGGGCTTCTCCTGATCTTGCTGGCGCGCAGCTATCGAGCGTTCATCGTGACGCTGTTGGTCGTGGCAACCATCCCGATGTTGTGGAGCATGCCGAGCCACATCATCCGCAGCGAGTCGATGGAGCCGGGCCTGTCGCGCGGCGATGTGGTCATCGGCAAGCCACTGCCAGAGTCCGACCCGGTCCCCGTAGGCCGGGTCATGATCTTCACGAACCCCGACACCGCGTCCAAGCACGAGGTGCTCGTCCATCGCGTCGTCGAGAACCTCGGCCACGGTCAGTACACGACCGCCGGTGATGCCAACCGGAGCAATGACAGCACCTCGGTTCCGGCCCGCAACTTCACGGAACGCGCCGTCATCTGTGTGCCCTTCGTGGGCCTGCCGGTCGTGTGGCTGGCCGAGCACGACCGGGGCCGGCTGCTGGTCTGGCTGGTCTTGACGGTCCTGGCGCTCTACTTCTCCTCGCGTCCGCCGTGCGACCCGCGGCACCGGCGCCGCAAGGAGCTCAGCAAGGCGCGCCGCGCCGCTGAGCGCGCGGGCACACTGGTGCGTCGGGCGGCCCTGCCGATCGCCGGCGCGGTGGCACTTGTCGTGGCCGCAATCGTCGGCGCGCCCCTGGCACAGGCCGACGCTGCCTTCACGTCCATCACGGTCAACCCCGCCAGCACGTGGCAGGTGTCGACCACGATCGCGCAGAGCATTGTCCTGTCCGATCCCGGTGACATCGTCCGCGGCTCGGTCCCGCTGACGGTGACTCTCGGCAATGTCGGCAACCTGTCGTACTCCGTGCGCATCGAGTACTCCGTCGCCGGGTCGGGCAACTGGAAGACACTGTGCACCAAGGCATCGGCGCCCTACGCGTGCAGCTGGGCGACCACGGGGTTCGCGAACGGCGACTACGACCTCCGGGCCATCTCGACGTCCGGGTCCACGACCTTCACCTCGAGCACCGTCGCCGACGTCATGGTCGACAACGGCGCGCCGACGGTGACCATGCAGGATCCGGGCACGCCGCTTCGGGGCACTGTCACGCTCGCGGCAGCCGTAAGCGACACCCAGTCGGGCGTGTCTCGAGTCGTCATCCAGCGCGCAATCACGGGCAGCTCTGTGTGGACGGACGTCTGCACGATCATCGATGCACCGTACTCGTGCCGGTTCGACACCACGTCGATCGCGGGCGGCACCTACTCGTTCCGAGCGGTCGGCACCGACGTTGCGGGTAACTCCGCCACGTCGACAGCAGTGACGAATCGCGTCGTCGACAACTCTGTCTCAGCGGTGTCGATGGAAGACCCTGGCGCCAATCTCGCCGGCACCGTGACGCTGCTCGCCTCGGCGAGCTCGACAGCGGGCATCACCTCCGTGCGGATCCAGCGAGCGCCCGCGGGGACGACGACCTGGACCGATGTGTGCACCGATACGTCGTCGCCGTACTCATGCGTCTGGAACACGACCCTCGGCCCCGACGGGTCTTACGACCTGCGGGCCGTCCTGCTGGACAATGCCGGCAAGACCACGACCTCGGCGACCGTCTCCGGACGTCGCGTCGAGAACAGCCCGCTGCGGGCCTACGACGTTCAGACGACCAACGGCGGCTACACGGCGGGCAAGCTCGAGCCCGGCGACT
The DNA here is from genome assembly GCF_014378035.1 of Aeromicrobium sp. GTDB lineage: Bacteria > Actinomycetota > Actinomycetes > Propionibacteriales > Nocardioidaceae > Aeromicrobium. Next base: position 35,328 of record NZ_JACMOM010000187.1, read on the forward strand.
CGATGACGTTCACCTACAGCGAGCAGATCACGCTGGCCAGCGTCATGTCCGGGTGGAGCGGCGCCGCGACACCCGTGACGCTACGCCTTCGCGATGGCGGCGTGCTGGGCCTGAGCAGCACAAGTGACACCGTCGACCTCCTCCGCAACGGTTCGGCAATCAACCTCGGCTCGGTCAACCTGCGCCAGGACTACATCAAGAGCAGCCGCACGTCACAGTTCGCTGCCACCATGACCGCCTCGACGGTCACCGTCAACGGCGTCACAGCCACGAAGGTGACGGTGGCGATCGGAGGCCAGACAAGCGGCCAGGCCGTGCGCACGGCTTCTCTCACCTCGACAATGGTGTGGACACCCTCCGCCCTCGTCACCAACCTGTTTGGTCGCGCGTCGGCGACGACACCGACCTCTGAGCTGGGAAACCTCGACCGCGAGTTCTGATTCTGCCGGGCGCCGGTCCCAGCTCAGGGACAGGGAGCGGAGACGCCGTGGCGGCTGCGGCCATCTGCTCGACAACGACCTGCGCACGACCTGACACTGGATGGATGTTCCGCCCACCAGCCGTTCTCGCCTCTGCTGTGTTGCTGGTGGGCCTCGCATCCTGCGGTGATGGAACGATGGAGCGCACCCCGTTGCCCGAGGGGATTGTCATGCACGTCGACCAGGCGCGCGTCGAGCGCAAGGGTCGGCAGGTCTTCATCCGCGTGAAGAACACCATGGCGGAGTCGGTCACCGTCGTGGGGTTCACGATGAGGTCCTCTCGGGTCAGCACCGTCAGGTGGACCGGTGATGACGTGATCGGTGCAGGCTACGAGACTGATCTGGAGTTCGACATGCCCCTCGGGCGCTGCGGCAACGGCTTCACCGCGGCGGTCAGCCTGACGTACCGCATCGGGGAGGGCGACGTGCGGCAGTCGATCGGGACGGCGGACGACCCGTACGGCAACATCGACTCGTTGCTCGGTCGCGACTGTGCGAAGACCACCCTCGCCTCGGCGGCGGTCGTCACCACCGGGATGCCGGTGGTGCAAGGCGTCGGGCTCCGCTCAACCCTTCGGCTCCCGGTCACCCTGACGTCAACCGGGAAGCTGCAGGGCGTTCGTTTCGGTGGGTACGAGTCGACCGTGTTGTTCAGGCAGGCACCCGGCTCCCCCGCCGACGTCGACGTGTTTCTCGGGCGCGCAGACCACCCCATCAACGTCGACATGGTTGTCGTCCCGTCGCGGTGCGATCCGCACGCGCTCGCCGAGGACAAGGTCGGCACGCTGTTCGGGGTCAAGGTGCTGGCCGACAACGTCGCCGACGGTGCCTCGTTCTATCTCCCGCTCACCCGGCCGCAACGGTCGGCGTACTTCGCGTTCTTCAGCTCGCACTGCGGGCTTGACTGACCGGTCAGCTGGCGGTGAGGGATGCGGCGATGTCCTCGTCGGTCAGTCGACGAAACTTACGCGGCTGAGGACGAGTACGGGTGAGGACCGCCACTTCGAGTGCGGACGACTCGACCTCGCGGGGTGGGTCGACGTCCTGGCCCAGAGCCGTCACGGCAACCCTGATGGCGGCGTTGACGTCGAGGCCCGGCGTGTAGTGCTCGCCAAGGTAGGCCTCGACCTGCTCGCTCTGGCCACCCATGACACCGAAGCCCTGGATGTCGGCGACCGAGCCGTCGTACATCAGCCGGTAGACCTGGTCCTGCGAGGCGTCGTCACCGAGCTCGCCGACGAAGATCTCGACCTCGTAGGGCTTCTCGGCCCCGGAGGAGAAGATCGTGCCGAGCGTCTGCGCGTAGGCGTTGGCAAGCCCGCGGGCCGTGACGTCGCGACGGTCGTAGGAATAGCCGCGGAGGTCGGCGAGGCGGACGCCGGCAATGCGCAGGTTCTCGAACTCGTTGTAGCGGCCCACCGCGGCAAAGCCGATGCGGTCGTAGATCTCGCTGATCTTGTGCAGGGCACGGGACGGATTCTCCGCCACGAACACGATTCCGTCGGCGTACTGCACGACAGCGACGCTGCGTCCGCGGGAGATGCCCTTGCGGGCGAAGTCCGCACGGTCCTTCATGAGCTGCTCGGGCGAGACGTAGAACTGTTGAGTCATCGAGCCATTCCTCTCGGGAGTCCTGACATCAGCTGGGGGGGGCGGACGGGCCGCCGGGGCGGACGAGTCGGCCGCCGATGACGTCGTCGGCGATGGCACCGACCT
>NZ_JACMOM010000188.1 GCF_014378035.1 Aeromicrobium sp.
CCCCCGACCGGGACCCGCTCCTGGCTGCGGGCGAGCGCTTGTGGGCACTGCTGCCACCCGAGACACACGACGAGGCCGACACGTCCGAGTCACGCCTCCTCAGCGCGAGTCTGCCTCCACGTCGCGGAGCGACGCTACTCGAGCCGCCATTACCGCGCCGATCGCGGCGCGCGTGCTTTCGTCGGAGTCGGGCCACAGGTGGGCGTAGGTGTCCAGCGTGGTCTTCGCGCTCGCGTGCCGGAGGCGTGCCTGGACTACCTTTACGTGGGCCCCGCTCGCGATCAGCATGCTGGCGAGGTAGTGCCGCAGGTCATGGAACCTGAACCCGGACGGCAGGCCGGCGAGTGGCGCGTGCGGTGCGCATGGCCCGCTGCAGCGCCCACGGGCCGAGCTGGTCGCCCCACTCGTTGGCGAGCACAGTTTCCTCGGTTGACCACCGCGACACGTGCGCCGACAGTGCAAGAGCCAAGCTCTGCGGGATCGGAAGCGCCGTTTTCGACGTCTCGGTGGATATTGCGCTCGATGAGAGCCGGTGTTCCGCTGTCGGGTGAGCCACTGTTCCGCTCGGGGTTGAGCCACTGCGACGTTGCTGGGTGAGCCACGCGGTGTTGGGGCGACCTGCTGCCCGGCAGCCCGCCCCAACGCTGCTGGGTTAGTCGAGCTGGTTGAAGTGTTTGCGCATGGAGTCGTCGCACTTGAGGACGGTCGCGTGCGCGTTGGTGGTGATGCGGTCGACGATCGCGTCGGCGAGGATCTTCTCGTCCATGCGGTCGTGCCACTGCTCAGGTGGCAGCTGGGTGCAGTAGATCGTCGAGGCCCTCTGGTGGCGCCGGTCGATCAGGGTGTGCAGTTGCTGGATCTGCTGCCGGGTCGGGGTGGTCAAGAACCAGTCATCGATGATCAGGAGCTCGACCTTGACGAGCGCGTCGAAGCAGCGTTTCTTCTCATCGGTGCGTTCAGCGATCGTGATCCGATCGAACAGCTCGGCAGCTGGCAGGTAGAGGACTCGGCGGTACTGCTGACAGGCCTTGTTTCCCAACGCGCAGGCCACGTAGCTCTTCCCGGCCCCGGTCGGACCCTGCAGGATCACGTCCTGGTTCTTGACCAAATAGCTGCCGACCGCGAGCCCCGCGATCAGCTCGGTGTCCACTGTGCGGCCGGGCATGTGCAAGATGTCGGCGAGGTCTGCTCCGGGCTGAGCCAGACCTGCTTGGCGGCGTAGCCGGTGCAGTTTGCTGTTACGCCGGCGTTCGTACTCCCAGTCGACGGCTTGCTTGACCATCTCCGGGCCGGTGATTTGCCCGGTCCCGGTGGTCTCAGTGAAGTTCTCGAAGTACTCGGCCATCCCTGACAGGCGCATCGTCTTGAGCCGGGTGAGGGTTTCGATGTCGATCATGCCCGGCCCCCGTCGGTGCTGTAGTAGTCGGCGCCGCGGACGAACCCGGCTGCGCCCAGCGACGGCGCTGGTGGCGACTCGACCGGTGTCCATCCGGCCCACAGCTTCTTGATCAGCGTGTAGGACGGGGCCGGTGTCGCCGCCAACGCCCGGGCGCAGGTGTCCTCGAGTCGGGCCATGCCGCCGGGCTTCTTGACCAGCGACATCACCCCCAAACATGAGCGGTAGGACTGCTCGACGATCTTGCGTGAGGCCAAGATCGCGCTGATCGCCGCGACCGTGTTCGGGCCGACGGTGGCAGCCCACTGCTCAAACCGTTCCGGGGTCCAATCGACCAGCCTGGCCCGATGGGCCGCCGGCATGTGCGCGGTGAGGGTGGAATACCTGCCACGCACGCCACGAAGCCGGGTGTGAGCCGCGACGCGTTCAGTGCCGTCATAGACCTCGACCAGACGCGAGGTGATCCGCACATCCAACGACTGACCGATCAACTGCGACGGCACCGAGGCGGGTAGGTCTTTTCCCGCAGGCGCGCCTGCGACAAATAGCTGCTGCGCGGCGCAGAACCTCGTTCTCCTGCTTGATCCGCTTCTTTGCCTCACGCAGCGCGTCGGACCCGTTCCAGCGCCGACACACATCGACGCAGATCAGTTGTCACCTATCAATGCAGCAGACCCAAGCATGGGACAGATCCGCGAAGCGGGCCCGGAGAAAGAGTCCCGGGCCCGCTTCCGGTCGGTCCTAGCGCTTGACCGTGATGGTGATGTACTTCGTCAGCTTCGTGGCCAAGTCGCTACCGAGGTAGGCGACCTCTAACCTCAGCTTGCCGGCGTTGTTGGCCTTGGGCAGCTTGAAGACCACTTTGCCGTTGATGACGACCCTGGTGAGGGTCTTGCCCCCCTTGATCGTCAGCTTGACCTTGCCGGTCACCGGCACGTCGTCGGGTGCCGTGTGCGCGACCCTGACCGTGGCCCTGGTCCCGCGCTCGATCGTCTTCGGCGCCTGCACCTTCATCGAAGGTGTGACCTTCCTGACGACCATCTTCACGGTCGTCGTCGAGGCAGCGTGGTCGGCGCTCCCGGCGTAGCGCACCGTGAGGTTGTAGGTGCCCGGTCGCAGCGCCTTTGCGGGCACCGTAATCCTCGCCGTGCCGGCCGTCGCAGGGCCGGTCCCGAGGACCCTCGCTCCGTTCAACACCGTGACCTGACCGGCCGCGGTCGAGGGCGTGATCGTCACGGAGACGGCCTGCGGCCTGCCGTAGGTGACGTCCGCGGCCGAGCCCGAGATCGTGGTCTCCGCGGGTGGAGACTCGACCACGGTGATGGCCACCGTCGCCGGGGTGGATGCGGCCGTCCCGTCGAAGGCCCGGTAGGTGAACGTGTCGGAGCCGAAGAAACCGGCGGCGGGCGTGTAGGTGAACGACCCGTCCGCGTTGAGTGTCACCGAACCGTTGGCCGGGTCGGAGGCGTTCGTGGCCGTCAGCGCGTCGCCGTCGGCGTCGGTGTCGTCGCCCAGCACACCAGGCGCCTCGACCGTCAGGGACTCACCCTCGTCGATCATGTAGGAGTCGTCGAACGCGACTGGGGCGATGGTCGCTGGCTCGTCGGGAAGTACCACGAGTGCGTCGAGCGGCACCACGTCGGCCATCGCGGCATAGCCCGCGTCACCAGGGTGAAGGCCGTCGCCGCTGTCGAAGGCTGGCCGCATCCGAGACTGGTCGGCAGGATTGCGCAGCGCTGCGTCGAAGTCGGCGATCCCCTCGACGTCCTCGTGGACGCGGATCCACTCGTTCACGGCTAGGCGTGCGGCTTCCCGCTCCGGGGTCCAGGCGCCCCAGCCCCGGAACGGGGTTAGGGTGCCGAGCACAACCCGCACACCCTCGGCGTGCGCCCGGTCAACCAGTTCCTGTAGGCCGGCGATGAGGGGAACGACGTCAGTGCCGTTAGGGGACAACATGATGTCGTTGATCCCCTCCAAGATGATCACCGACTGCACTCCGGGCACTTCGAGGACGTCACGATCGAAACGTGCGAGCGCTCGCTCGCCGGCCCCGTCAGCCAGTACCCGGTTGCCGCTGATGCCGTTGTTGACCACCCCGAGCTGCGCCTCGCCGGAGGCCAACCGGGTTGCGAGAAAGTCTGGGTAGCGGGTGTTGAGGTTCATACCGGAGCCGACTCCGTCGGTGATGGAGTCGCCGAAGGCCACGACCGTTCCGGCCGACTGGCCCAAGACGTCGATGCGCGTGACGAAGTGGCGGTTGTCGGTGCGCTGGGTGAATGCGCTCGCGCTCTCGTCGTGTGAGGCGTCGCGGCCGCTGGTGAAGAAGGAGGTCTGGCTTCCAATGTCGTGCACGGTCATCGGCGTGGTGTAGCCGGGGGTGAAACTGGTGACAAGGATCGAGCCGGCGTCCTCCACTGCGAGCTCGGCAGGATCGCTGGTCGCGGTGGCGCCGGCAGGAATGACGACTGCCTCCTCTCCGCCGAACAGCAGGGTGCGCATGCTGCCCGGGACGACGTGCGCGGTCGTGCTCGTCGCGGGTCGGGCGACGGTAGAAGCGCCGATGCGGAGGGGGCCGTTGCCGAAGCGGTTGGAAAAGGTGACCCGCACCTGCGAGCCGCCCTTGCTGATCCGGATCACGTTGCGGATGGCGCAGTCGGTGCAGCCGTTGTCTTGCCCGGCCATTGGTGCTGCACCCCAGGAGCCGATCCAGCCCACCAGCGGAACACCGGAGCTCTCCCCCGCGCGGGCGCTAAAGGGGGCGGACAGGAGCCCTGCGCACAGCGCAAGCACGGCCAGCAGGGCGGTGCCGCGCGCGCCGGCGCTGGACGGGGTTCGGTTTGAACGCGCCACCCGGCCGGGCCCAGTGCAAGGGCGAGCGGGTAGAGAGGTGTGTTGTGGCATTGAGTTTCTCCGATGTGAGCGGCAAGGTGCTTGTGCAGGAACCCATCGCCTGTCCTGTCGCGTCCGGGCACGACGGCGACCCGTTCCGGTGCGCCGGACGCTAGTCGCACGTGACGCGCATCACGCCAAAATCTCACAGGGTGGAACGGCGTTCACATCCTCGAATCGGCCTCGCGTATGTCCGACCGCGTACGGGATGAGCTCTCGCGGTTCGGCCTCGCCTGGGCGGGGGCCTCGCACCTC
>NZ_JACMOM010000189.1 GCF_014378035.1 Aeromicrobium sp.
ATTGAAGTTGGCGGATGGTGACCAGTCAAGTCTCCTCACCTTTAGGTTGATCAGTGCTGAACGCACCCGGCCAGATATCAAAGTCACAGCGCCTTCGGGATCCCCAACCAAGTCAACCAACGCCGCCGCACACGCTGGGCTCGCACCCATCAATATCTGCGAGCCTCAGCCGTGAACGGCACACTGTCCGGTCAAGTTTGATGAGCCTGGTTGGCTTGACGTTTCCTAGGAGTGAAGATGGCTTTTCGTCCCCCGAACCGTGACGACCTGATCACCGTTGGAAGCAAATTCGGGATCACCCTGTCCGACAATGAACTCGAGACCTACGAGAACCTCACCGCCGAGTCAGCTGCAGCGTACGACGCAGTGGAGCGGTTGTACGCCGAGACCGCGCTGTCGGGCCCCACAGGTCGCAGCAGTTTCTTCCCAGCTCCGGAAGACAACCCGCTCGGCGCGTGGTATGCCCGGACCGAGATCTCCGGTGCCGCAAGCGGTCCGCTGCAAGGGTTGCGGGTCGCGATCAAGGACAACATCTCCGTGGCCGGCGTACCGATGATGAACGGCTCGCGCACGGTCGAGGGCTATGTGCCCAAGTACGACGCAACCGTGGTTACCCGCCTGCTCGCGGCCGGTGCGACCGTGGTCGGCAAGTCCGTCTGCGAAAGCCTCTGCTTTTCCGGTGCCAGCCACACCTCCGACAGTGGGCCAGTCCGCAACCCGTGGGATACGACCCGGACGACCGGCGGTTCGTCTAGCGGCAGTACGGCACTCGTCGCCACGGGCGAGGTCGACATCGCACTCGGTGGTGACCAGGGCGGATCGGTGCGCATCCCGAGCTCCTTCTCGGGCACGGTCGGGCACAAGCCGACCTACGGCCTGGTCCCCTACACCGGCGCGTTCCCGATCGAACTGACCCTTGACCACCTCGGTCCGATCACCCGCACCGTGTCCGACGCGGCCCGGATGCTGTCGGTAATCGCCGGGTACGATGACGGCAAAGACCCTCGCCAGCCGGTCGGCGTGGCGTCATCGGATTACGACGCCGACAGCGACGGCGACGTCAGGGGCATTCGCGTGGGGATCGTCACCGAAGGCTTCGGCTACGAAGGGCTTTCCGACCCCGACCTTGACGCGACAGTCCGTGCGACCGCGCAGCGAATGACCGAAGCAGGCATGGTCATCGAAGACGTGAGCATCCCGTGGCACCGGCACGGCATGGCGATCTGGAACGTCGTCGCAACCGACGGGGCGACCGCACAGATGATAGACGGCAACGCCTACGGCTACAACTACAGCGGCTGGTACGACCCAGAGCTGATGGCGCACTACGGCAAGCAGCGGCACGAGCGGGCCAATGACTTCTCCGACACGACCAAGCTGGTCGCACTAGGTGGCGGCCACTCGCTCGCCACGACCTACGGGCGCTATTACGCGATGGCGCAGGACCTTGTTCCACTGCTGCGCAAGGCTTATGACGACGCGCTGGAGAAGTACGACGTGCTGGTCATGCCGACGCTGCCGATCACCGCGACGACGTTGGTCAGCGATCAGGACGATCCGACCACGAGCATCGTCCGCGCGCTGGAGATGCTCGTCAACACGGCCCCGATCGACTGCACCGGCCACCCGGCGACCAGCGTTCCGGCCGGCCTGGTCAATGGCTTGCCGACCGGGCTGATGATCATCGGCAAACACTTCCAGGACGCGACCTGCTTGAAGGTCGCCAAGGCAGTCGAGGCCCAGGCGGGCGGGTTCCCCCGGCCACCGGCCTACCCAACAACGCCAAGCCACTCGGCCTAAGGGGACTGCCTCGGTGATCTCGGGTTCGAATCCTATTGCGCGTTTGTAGACAACAATTCTTCCAACATCACCACTACAAACGAACCGACTCTGGGCAATCCCGAGAACGTCTGTCGCATCTGAGAGCTGGTAGGTCGCATTTCCGCAGTTGACCGTGGGTTCGGGCAGGTTCTGTGGCCAGGTGGCCAGCGACTCACAACGTCGAACGCGACGCGGGCGGCTTCCTTCGCTGAGCCCCCGCTGATCGATACATCGATCGGGGATGATCTCGGTTCCCATTGACCCGTCTGACTTTTTGGTCAGCGTGTAGTCGACCTTCTCCCAGCCTGCGCCGCGCGCGAGAAGGCTCAGGTAGCGGAGGTCAATCACCTTCTTCGCCTTGCTGGTGAAGATCCCCGCCCGGTGCGCTCACTTGTAGCAAGTGATCCGAGTGAACCCCAGCTCTCGTGCGGCCGCCGAGACAGTCCGATACTCAACAAGCCGCGCGAAGAACGCGGACCTCTCCTCCTCGGTGTAAATCCGCGGAGAGGCCACTGATCCTCGGCCCTTCCGATGCGACGGGGGCCGTACGGGCCGAAGGTCGGTGCCCCGGTCCCGATCCCACAGTGTGAACTGCATCACCTCAGCCCTTGCTTGTCCGGAGGCAGACTCATACGGTGAGTCGAAAGTCCGAATAGTGATTTTATGCACGATTTGGCCCCGATGACCCGATGACGACGACGAAGGCGGTATCGCGCGGGATGAAGCAGGACGCACACCAGGCGGGACCGCTCGCGGGCATCCGGGTGATCGAGCTCGGCAGCTTCATCGCGGCGCCGTCGGCGACACGGATCCTGGCCGAGTTCGGCGCCGACGTGATCAAGATCGAACGCCCCGACGGTGGCGACGAGCTGCGCAGCTGGCGGCTCCACGACGCCGGCACCTCGCTGCTGTTCCGCTGGATCGCGCGCAACAAGCGCTCCGTCACGATCGACCTGCACACCCCGCAGGGGCAGGCGCTGGCCAGGCAGCTGATAGACAGCGCGGACGTACTGATCGAGAACTTCCGGCCGGGCACGCTCGAGCGATGGAACCTCGGCCCCGAGGTCCTGCGTGCCAGCAATCCGGGCCTCGTGGTGGTCCGCATCTCCGGCTTCGGGCAGACCGGGCCGTACCGCGAGCACGCCGGCTTCGGCGGTGTCGCCGAGGCGATGGCTGGCCTGCGGCACCTGACCGGCAATCCCGGAGAGGCACCCGTACGCGTCGGCATCAGCCTCGGCGACCAGGTCGCCGGTCTGCACGGCGTCATCGGTGCCCTGATGGGTCTGCTGCAGCGGCGCTCCGGCGACGGCACCGGTGACGTGGTCGATGTCGCCTTACACGAGGCGATGTTTTCGATGATGGAGTCCCTGGTGCCCGACTTCGACGCCTACGGCATCAAGGCTCAGCCGAGCGGCCCCTCAATCCCCGGCGTCGCCCCGTCCGGGACCTACCGCTGCGCCAACGACAAGTTCGTTGTGATTGGCGGCAACGGCGACCGCATCTTCCACCGCCTGATGATGGTGATCGAACGACCTGACCTGCGCGACGACACCGGACTCGCGGGCAACGCCGGCCGGGTGGCGCGCAGCGACGAGCTCGGCGCCGCGATCGGCGCCTGGACTGCCGACCAGCAGGTCGCGGACGTCGTTGGCAGCCTCAGCGCCCACGGGGTGCCGTGCGGAACGATCTACGACGTCGAGGACATCCTGGCCGACCCGCAGTTCGCCGCGCGCGAGATGTACGCGCGCCACAAGGTCGACATCGGTGGCCAGGACATTCGTGACGTCTACTTCCCGGGCATCGTCCCCAAGCTCGAGCGGCATCCCGGGGAGATCCGCCACCTCGGGCCCGAGCTCGGCGCAGACACCGACGAGGTGCTCGGGTCGCTCGGTATCGGCGTCAACGAGATCGCCGGACTCCGCGAGCAGGGGGTCGTCTGATGGCCACCACCCGTCCTGAGGTTGAGATCACCGACGTCCTGCTGCGCGACGGGCTCCAAATGGAGTCCGTGATCGTGCCGACCGACGTCAAGGTCGAGCTGGCGGCCGGTCTTCTCGCGGCCGGGGTGCCTGCACTCGAGGTCGGCTCGTTCGTACATCCCGGCAAGGTGCCGCAGATGGCCGACACCGACGAGTTTCTCGCGCGCCTCCTTCCCATCACGGACGTCGGGCTGCCCACCCTCGTGTTCAACCGGCGTGGCGCCGAGCGCGCTGTCGCCGCGGGCGCACGGATTGTGCGGCTCGTGGTGTCCGCGTCCGAGGGCCACAGCCGGTCCAACGCGGGGGTCGGCGTCGCCGAGGCGCTCGACCGGCTGCAGGACAGCGGCAAGGTGCTCGACGACCACGGCATCGTGTACGAGGCATGTGTGGCGACCGCGTTCGTCTGCCCGTTCGACGGAGACACCGACCCGAGCGCCGTCGCCGATGTCGTCGAGCGCCTCCTGCAGATGGGTGCGATTGCGATCAACGTCGCGGACACGATCGGCGGCGCCCATCCGTCACAGGTCGCGAGGCTGATGCATCGGTTGTACGCCGACCACCCCGATGCCAACGTCGCCATCCACCTGCACAACACGTACGGGATGGCGGCGGCCAACGTAATGGCGGCACTTGAGGCCGGGGTCCGCAGGTTTGATGCTGCCCTCGGCGGTCTCGGCGGGTGCCCGTTCGCCCCCGGCGCCGCGGGCAACATCGCGACCGACGACCTTGTCCACCTGCTCGAGCGCGAGGGAATCGCGACGGGCATCGACCCCGACAGGCTCGGCGCGGTCCGCCGGCCGCTCGAACGGATCGTCGGCCACCGGCTGGAGTCGGCGATGAGCCGCGTCGAGGCTGGCGCCGCACGATCGGGCGCACCACAGAGCACCGACAGCCAGGAGACGACATGATCACGACGCCGGCGCTGAGCCTGCAGAGCTGTTCGCGCAGCTTCGAGACACCGGACGACGGCGGGGAGTACGTCGCTGTGCACGAGATCGACCTCGAGGTCCCCGCGGGGCGGTTCATCTCAATCGTCGGCCCCACGGGGTGCGGCAAGTCGACCGTGCTCAACATGGCCGCGGGTCTGCTGGAGCCGACCTCCGGCCGAGTCGAGAGCTTCGGCGCACCGCTGGACGGTATCAACACCCGCGCGGCGTACATGTTCCAGCAAGACGCGCTGCTGCCGTGGAAGACGGTCCGCGACAACGTCGCCCTCGGACCGATCATGCGCGGCACCACCAAGTCCGAAGCCAACGACCGGGCGGCGTTCTGGCTCGAGAAGGTCGGCCTGTCGAGCTTCGCCGACCGCTTCCCGCACCAGTTGTCCGGGGGCATGCGCAAACGCACTGCGGTCGCGCAGGCCTGGATCATCGACCCGGACGTGCTGCTGATGGACGAGCCCTTCTCGGCGCTCGACGTGCAGACCCGTCAGATCATGGAGAACGAACTGCTCGCCCTGTGGCAGGAGTCGGAGAAGGCGGTCGTGTTCATCACTCACGACCTAGACGAGGCCATCGCGCTGTCCGACGAGGTGGTGATCCTCGGCGCCGGACCGGCGAGCACGGTGGTCGGCCGCTACCAGATCGGCATCGACCGACCCCGTGACCTGATGGACATCCGCAGCCTGCCGGAGTTCACCGACATCTACCACGAGATCTGGGCCCAGCTGAAGGAGGAAGTGGTGAGCACGTATGCCAAGAGCAACAAACTCGTCTGACGAGGCTCGCGTGAGCACCTCCGACGTGACCGGTCCGGCCAGCGCCGTCGCCGAGGCTGCCGCGCCCTCCGGCCGGGACGCCGCGTCCACGCCCGACCGGGTCGTGCCCAAGCGGCCCCGGCGCCACGGTCATGCCACCGTCCGTCTGCTCCAGGTCCTGGTCGCGGTCGTCGTGCTCGGTGGCTGGGAGGCCCTCGTCCGCGCGAGGGTCATCGACGAGTTCTTCTTCCCACTGCCCACCGACGTCGCGGTGCAGGTCGGGGACTGGCTCACGTCGGGGTTCATCTACCCGCACCTGTGGGTCACGATTCAGGAGGCGCTCTACGCCTTCATCATCGGATCGATCCTCGGGCTCGGGCTCGGGTTCTTCCTCGCGCGTAGCGACTTCGCCGCCGCCGTGCTCGACCCGTACCTCAAGATGTTCAACGCCCTGCCACGGGTGGTGCTCGCGCCGATCTTCCTGCTCTGGTTCGGGCTCGGCATCTGGTCCAAGGTCGCCTTCGGCGTGACCCTCGTGTTCTTCATCGTCTTCTTCAACACGCTGCAGGGTGTACGCAACGTCGACAAGGTGCTCATCAACAACGCGCGCATGCTCGGCGCCAACGAACGCCAACTGATGCGCCACGTCCTGCTGCCCAGCGCGCTGACCTGGATCTTCTCCAGCCTCCACATCAGCGTGGGTTTCGCGATCACCGGCGCGGTGGTGGGGGAGTACCTCGGCGCCTCAGCCGGCGTCGGGTACGTCATCGCCCAGGCCGAAGGCGTGTTCGACACCACCGGAGTGTTCGCCGGAATGATCGTGCTGATGCTCGTCGTCCTCGTCGTCGACGTGATCGTCAACCGCGTGGAGACCCGGTTGCTGAGGTGGCAGCCCCAGACCCAGAAGTAGCCGTGACCGGCCGTACGTTCCCCGAGAGAAGGAAGTCCCATGTCCAGTCCGCTCCGTAGCCTGCTCGCGCTCATCAGCGTGACAGCCCTCCTCGCGCTCGCCGCGTGCAACACTCAGTCGCCGGGAGCCTCCGGCGGTGACGGCGGCAAGATCAACATCGGCGTCGGAGGGCAAACCGTACTGACGTACCTCCCTGTGACGCTGGCTGATCAGCTCGGCTACTTCGAGGACGAGGGACTGGACGTCGAGCTTCAGGACCTCCAGGGCGGCTCCAAGGCGCTCAAGGGCATGCTCGGCGGGAGCACCACGGTGACCTCCGGGTACTACGAGCACACGATCCAGATGCAGGCCAAGAACCAGGACATTAAGGCGTTCGCGGTCCAGGCCACCATTCCCGGGCTGGTGCTTCTGGTCGCACCGGGCAAGGAGAAGGAGATCAAGAGCATCAAAGACCTCAAGGGCAAGACCGTCGGCGTGACGGCGCCCGGATCCTCGACCGACATGTTCGTCCGCTACCTGCTCGCCAAGGAGAAAATGAAGCCCGAGGACATCAGCATCAGCGGTATCGGCGCCGGCTCAACCGCCGTCGCGGCCGTCGAGAAGGGCAACGTCGACGCTGCGGTCCTGATCGAGCCCGCCGTCACCCAGCTCGAGAAGAAGATTGGCAAGACGACCAAGAAGCTCGGCGACCTTCGTGACCCGGCCAACGTCGAGACGGTGTTCGGATCGCGCACCTGGCCCGCCTCGGTGCTGTACGCCCAGACCGACTGGCTCGACGAGCACGCGAAAGAGGCCAGGAAGCTCGCCAAGGCGCTCGTACGTGCACTCAAGTGGGCCGAGAGCCACAGTGGTAAGGAGATCGCGGCCAAGATGCCCAAGCAGTTCGCGGGTGGGAACCCCGAGGAGTACGCCACGGTGATCGACGCCTCCAAGAAGGGGTTCAGCACCGACGGCAAGATGCCCGAGGAAGGCGCGGAGGCGGTGCTCGAGACGCAACGGGTCGCTAACCCCGAGGTGGGCGATGCCGACATCGAGCTCAAGAAGACCTTCACCAACGAGTTCCTGGACTAGTCGGACCGTCCTCACGTACTGGCAGCC
>NZ_JACMOM010000190.1 GCF_014378035.1 Aeromicrobium sp.
ACATGCCGGTCGCCGCGAGGCACGCAACCCACATCAGCTGGTCGAGGTCGTCTTCGTCATACACGCGGTGCTTGCTGCTCTCACCGCGACTGATCGGCCAGATCACGCCGATCGTCTCGTAGTACCGAAGCGTGCTGGCAGGTAGCCCGGTGAGCGCCGCCGTTTCCGTAATGGTGTGGCTGCGTTGCGTAGTTGTTCGACTCACCTGTACGACACTAAGAACTTCAAGTACTTGAAGTCAAAGGCTCGCCCAGGACTACACGATTCGCGCCGGCGCGCGGGTGTCAATCCACCGTGATCCACCGCGAGTGGACCAGTGGCAACCTGCGTCGCCGGCCGATGTTCGACGAGAATTCTTGCCTGTCGGGGGAGTATTGCCGCTGTCGCGGCGGGTCTTTCGTCACTGTCACGGATTGGCGCGAGTGGCGTCGTGAGGAGGGACATCCACCAAGGAGTGAACATGTCGATGAGGACAATTGAACGAGCCGCGGGTGCATGCTTCCTGCTGGCTTACGTCTTACGTCTTACGTCTTGCGGGCGGTGTCATGGTCGATTCGAGTCCAGGCACCCCTGCCGGTCTGCCTCGCGTCGTGGACCACAAGACGCTGATCGAGGCAGGGGTGCTGATGATGAGCCTCAACTCCGTTGCTGCCAGCATCGGGGCAGTTGAGAGCCTGGGATCAGACGGGCTGCCCGTCGACGTGGCGTCACTTCGGACGGACGGTCGGTCTTGTCCTTTTCGGGGCCCACCTGCTCCTCGTGGGTTACTTGGCGTACAAGTCTGAGTTCATCCCCAATTGCCTTGGTGCCCTGATCTGCATCGCCGGCGGAGGCTATGCCTTCGACGGTTTAGCCACAGTGCTCTCGAACGGCTCCATACCCAAAATCACACCGTTCACGTTCATCGGTGGACTCGCGCTGGCACTATGTCTCGTCATCCGAGATCGCCACCTCTCCGCCGGCGAACTAGCAGCAACGAGAATGCCGGCCTGACACGGTCACCCGAACTCCCGCGGTCCGCTCGGGTGGGGGATTGCCGACTAGCTTTGATGGGCGGAGCCGACATCTACGCTCGACCATGGACGGTTCTCGAAAGCACCGCGACGGACGTGCAGTCCTGGAGCCTGCGGGGCGGCCATGTCCAGGTACGCGTCCGAACCCTCTGACCCACGACCACACACAAAGGAGCTGTCACATGCCAATCCCGCAGCCCACGCTCATCATTTTCGACGTCAACGAGACGCTGTCGGACATGTCACCGCTCCAGCAGCGTTTCGAGGAGGTCGGACTGGATCCACGCGAGGCGACCACCTGGTTCGCGACCCTGCTGCGTGACGGTTTCGCCTTGACCGTCGCCGGGGCGAATCCATCGTTTGCCGGGCTGGCCCGTGGGTCGCTCGAGGTCTCGCTTGCCGGCAAGGTGGCGCCGGACTCGCTCGAGAGCGCCGTGCTCCACATCCTGGAGGGACTGGGAGCGCTCGGTGTCCACGAGGATGTGGTCGACGGGATCACGGCCCTGGCCGAGCAGGGCTGGCGGCTCGTGACGTTGAGCAACGGCGCCACCACGGTGGCGCAGTCGCTCTTCGACGCAGCCGGCATTCGCGACCGGTTCGAGCATCTGCTCACCGTGCAGGACGCGCCCCGGTGGAAACCGGCCCGAGAGGCGTACCGCTACGCATTGGATGCCTGTGCTCTCGACACTCCGGGTGAGGCCATGCTCGTCGCGGTGCACCCCTGGGACATCGAAGGGGCGCACAACGCTGGCCTCCGCACGGCGTGGATCAACCGGTCGGGAGCGCGCTACCCCTCCTACTTCGCCCAGCCCGACCTCGAAGCCTCCTCGGTGCTGGATCTGGCACGTCAGCTGGTGTCCGCGTCGGCCTGAGACCAGCACGATGCGGATGTCGGCCAAGGTCCGCGGGTCATGAGAGCGGGGGCCGGCCCGGGTGGGTAGGACGGCCCCTGCCGGTTCCTTTCAGGGTGTCACAGCGCGGGGGCTGCGGGTAGGTCGAGCTCGGTATCGACCAGGTGGTTGAAGTAGTTCGTGAACAGGTTGAGCGTCACATGTGTGCTCAGCTCGGTGAGCTGAGTGTCGGACCACCCTGCCTCCAGCGCCCGGTCCCACGACGCGTCGGCGACGGTGCCCTGGTGGGCCGTCATCTCGCGAGCCAGCGTCAGCAGGGCGCCGAGCTTGGCGTCGAACCCGACCTCGTCTCGCCGGACCTGCACCATCTCCTCACCCGTCAGGCCGGCGGCCTTGCCGCCGGCGGTGTGGGCTGCCTGGCAGTACGAGCATTTATCGACGTTTCCTACCGCTAGCGCGATGGCCTCACGGGTGCGGCCATCGAAGCTTCCGTAGTCTGCGATCACCTGCTGCAGCGCGATGTAGGACTGCAGGACAACCGGGGAGTGGGCC
>NZ_JACMOM010000191.1 GCF_014378035.1 Aeromicrobium sp.
ACATGCCGGTCGCCGCGAGGCACGCAACCCACATCAGCTGGTCGAGGTCGTCTTCGTCATACACGCGGTGCTTGCTGCTCTCACCGCGACTGATCGGCCAGATCACGCCGATCGTCTCGTAGTACCGAAGCGTGCTGGCAGCCAGCCCGGTGAGCGCCGCCGTTTCCGTGATCGTGTAGCTGCGTTGCGTAGTTGTTCGACTCACCCATACGACACTAAGAACTTCAAGTACTTGAAGTCAAAGGCTCGCCCAGGACCACACGATTCGCGCGACCGCGCAGGTGTGTCAATCCACCGCGATCCACCGCGAGTGGACCAGTGGCAACCTGCGTCGCCGGCCGATCCGCGTCACGAACGCGATGCTGCAGGTGTCACCCCACACTCCGACGGCGCGCGAGTGGGAAACGCAAGTCCTGAACCCCCGGCTCACTCCGGTGGGGCGCCGCGATCGGCCAATGCCGCAAGTACTGATGCCCGGATCTCCGGGTTACGCTGTCAAGAGACAACTGCAAGATCGGTGCACCCCTAGGGGGCACATCGCACGGTGTAACAGTGAGTCACGGGACCTAACGGAACCAGATTTCACGCTCAGCACGCCGAAACCGGCCATTCTGAGCGTGGGATCGTTCCGGTTCAAGTCCCCCCTCGGACACTTCATGACCTCCACACCCTCGCCGGTGTGGGGGTCTTGTGCTTCCCGGACGCGCCAGTGAGACCCAGACGATGTTCCGGCGAGCTTCAGGGCGGCGGAGGCCGCCCCACGTAGAGAGCGACCGTCAGCGTACGGCGGACCGGGTCGGGGGCGCTCGACGTCGACAGGCTCGGAGGATTGCCCTATGGCGCGGTCCTGGACTGCCTTCATGATGCTTCCTCTGTCTCAACGGGTCGGGCAGCGCCTTGGTCATGGCTCACCTGTGACTGAGGCTCGTCTCATCGACGTCCGACATCCAGTGGCCTTGGGTGGCCATGTTTGGGACCCTTGGACGTACGGCTAGCGGTGCTGGAGGCGGACATTGGGCCACTGTTGCTCATGAGCTCGACCTGAAGGAGTAGACGCCGGGCCGGCGGCGGCTGTTGTAGCGATCCTCGATCCAGTTCCCGTCATTCCCCATTCCAACAGATGACCCACGAGACAACGGCGCGACCCGTTAGTCCGTCATCTCGATGTACCCAAGCACGATCGACGCCGCTGCCCAGCCGAGATTCACTCGTGGTTTTGCACGATGTTCAGCACGTTGCCGTCGGGCGCCCGGACGAAGAATCGACGCACACCCCAGGACTCCGAACTCAGCGGGTGCACTATCTCGTAGCCGCGCCGCTGGGCGTCCTGGTACGCCCAGTCGACGTCGTCGACCTTGATCGAGATGACCGGGTCCTCGGGTGCAGCCGCGTCGCGGGTGACGACTTGGACGTTGGCCCCTGTGTCAGGCGAACTGAACCGGGCTACCCAGCCCAGGTTGAACTCCTCGGTAGTCAGTCCGAGATAGCTGGCATAGAACTCCCTTGCCGCGTCGACGTCGGCAACGTGCAGGTCTGCGACGATCTCCACGACACGCATCAGGAGGCTCTCCCTAGTTCACTGTTGCAATTGTCGTCAGCATCGCATCTCAGCCAGCCGTTGGACACCGTCATCGCACAGATGACGTGACCGTCGGCGCGATGTGACGCCAACCGATCATCGACTCGCGTCCGACGTGCGAGCAGACATTGCCCCGGCACGTCAGAAGTGGATCCTCCCAAGAGGCACGACGGTGCGCCCTCGCACCCGCGCTGTGGCGGTGGCGTCACATCCGTTTTGCGACAGTCAGCAGCACCACTGAGTCGTCGATGGCCGCGAGGGAGTGACGCGCGTCGGGCACGAAAAGGAGGTCACCGGGGGAGCCGTTCCAGTCGACGTCTCCGGACGACAAGGTGACCCGTCCCACCAGCACCTGGACGGTTGCTTCGCCGGGATTCTCGTGCTCCGAGAGCTCGGCGCCGCGCCGCAGGGCGATCAGGGTCTGCCGGAGTGCGTGCTCGTGTCCGCCGTAGAGGGTCTCGGCGCTACGTCCGCTCGTGGCGTCTTGGGCGATCGCCAGCTGGTGGCGTGCGACTGCTGTCAAGGAGATCTTCTGCATGATCGACAGTCCCCCCGTCGGCAGGAAGGCGCAAGGGACCTTCGACCCTGTCGACTTCGGGACACC
>NZ_JACMOM010000031.1 GCF_014378035.1 Aeromicrobium sp.
AGCCAAACGATCGTGGTGACCTGGCCCTGGGCGACGATGACGTCGACCACTTGGCCGGCGAGTACCGGCGTCGCGACCGCGAGGAAAGCTCCGACGATGGAGAGGGCGATGAAGATCAGCAGCTTGGACCGGTAGGGCGCCGCGAACGTAATGATCCGCCGCACGGACTCACGCGAGAAGCCGTGCTTGCCGTCCCTGGCGGTAGAGATCTTGTACAGCGAGCTCCAGGCCGCGCCTTCCATGCTCATTGAGTTCCCTTTCGTGGGCAGAAAATCCAGCTTAGATGGCGGATTGTCCGAGCTTTGCGACGCGGCTGGCGAGGTGACGCGCCGTGCGCCGGTCAGCGTTATGGACTGCGTTGGGTCCGCGTTCATTCGACGACTGCAGGCCGGCTCCGAGGAAGAAGCCAAGCCGGTTGTCGTCATCGTCGGTGGATGTGGTGTTGTTCCAGCCGGGAGCGGACCGAGACTGTCCCAGTGCCCCCGGTTGAGGCGGCAGCTACCAAATGCGAAGCCGACGGCCGACTTTCGGACCGTTTCATCGCCGGGCAGCGGTACACCAGCTACAGCCACAGCCAGACCAAACTCTGCGCGTTGCCGCGGCTCCGAAGGAGCTCGTGCCGGCGCGGGTGCTGTCCGCTTCGCGGGCGTGGCTGCATGGTTATGTCGTGGTGTCGGCTCCGTCTGCTGGCGAGTCCGGCCTGCTGCTGCTCCGCAAGCTCGGATGCTTTGAGACTGCCCCGGTTTGGTTGACGTCATGGCCGGCCCCATGGTTTGGTTGCCCAAAACACTGTGATGATTTGGCGTGTCGGATAGCAGGCGGTGCCGCGCGTCGCAATCGGAACGTCGACGAACGCGACGACATCGCCGAGTGCGTTCGGCGGGTCTGCGGATCACCCCGGGCGGTCACCAGTGTTCTCACCGCACTAAGCGGCCTGGTCCGATCGGGCGCGATTTTGATAGACGGCAAATGGGCGCCCGCCGTCCGTGCACTCGTCGACGTTGACCGCGTAGTTCGGAGTGCGACTGAACGCAAAAGCGGGCGTCAGCGACGCTGAGATCCTCGCAGGAAAGCGCTTTAGTAGTTATAGTGAAATGAATCGCTAAAAGGAATACGGGGCATAGGGTGTCGACTTCGACGGGTACTGAGTCTGACGCAGTTGACGTGCTCGTCGCTGCCGGCTTCGACGTGTCCGTGCGTCCCGATCAGCGTCGGGGCGTCGACCTTCTCGTGAGCCGCGACGGCGAAACCGTTGTCGTGCAGGTCAAGGTGCGGCAAAAGACAATCTACGAGTGGGACGCCCTGCGGCTGCTTGAAAACACCGGTGAGCACGTCCTGGTCGTCGTACCGATCGCGAGCCGCGGCCTCATCGACGCCGCCAAGAAGGATGGGCGGTTGGGTGTCGTGTCGCTCAGGAATCGACTCCTTATTTGGAACCGCGAGGAAATCCAATCACCGGATGCGATCGCGGAAAGCCGCGCGTCGCTGGCTGTGCCTAACCGTCGACGCAACCCGTGGGGCCGCTGGGCGATCATGCGTGTGTACATCCTCAACGGGGAGCCTCGATCTCAGGCCGAGCTGGCGAAAGAAACCGGCGTGACGCAGTCCGCGGTATCCAAGTCAAACAGCGCACTCGATGGCCTTGTCGTCAGATCGGCCTCTGGTTGGAGGGCGCCAGATCGCTTGGCGCTCTGGGATGCGTTCATGGCTGAGTACGCGGGTCCGGGAGGGATCACCACAAACTGGTACGGGCTGGACGCTGTCACTCACCAATCGAATTCGGTCGTGGCCGCCGGAGCATCAGCTGGCGTCCAAGTCTTAGTTTCCGGAGATTCCGCCGCTGACCAATTGGCGCCGTGGCGGGTGCCTGCACGTGCTGCCGTCTACGCAGCGTCAGGGATCGCCCTGGGCAAGCTTGGGTTCGCGCAGACTACTGATGAGCGTGCCACGCTCACATTCACTGTTCCAGCCGACCGAACCATCTGGGCAACCGCAGCCTCATGGTCGCAACGACGTAACACCTCGACCGTCGATCCAGTTATCGCGGCATGGGATGTCAGGCGGACGGGCGGCCCGGACGCGGACGAGGCCGTCAAACGCATCCGTAATCTGGTCCTTACGAGCGAACGATCGTGAAGATCCGACGCTCGGTGGAGACGGTCGCGACCTCTAACGCCGACGACGCCGCCTACCTGGCGTTGGAAGACGTTGCCCGCATCACCGATCACCTCGATGATGTCCGTGTCGTCGGCGGCCACATGGCCAGCTTGCTGCTGACCGCATTCCCAGTCGCGGAAGCCATTGTCCGACGCACGGCTGACGCGGACGCCGCCATCTCGACATCCATCGCCGCCTCTGGGCACATCCATCGCGCGCTGACGGACGCGGGATACATCGACACGAGCGGCAACCACTATGCCAAGGGACCGCTCGAGATCGACCTCCTCGTCCCTTCCGGTACCAATCAGTTTGTCAAGACAGAACACGGAGGCCGCGGCTTCGACGCCGCTCCCGGCCTCATGCGGGCTTTCGCGACGGAGCCCATCCTTCTCGATGTTGGCGTCATGCTCACCGATGGGAGCCGCCACGAGTTCGTAGTCCGCGTCCCATCGGTCGAGCTCGCGGTCAGCCTGAAGGCCTACGCGACGACCTCACGAGCGGTATCGAAGGACCTCACAGATCTTTACAACTTGCTGAGCGTCGCGAACTCCTACGACAGTGACCAAATCGGCGCATGGACATTGAACGGCCACCTTCAGGGCACCCGACTCGACACCGGCCGCATTCTCCACAACATCGCCGACAAGGCTCGCACAAGTGCTCTGATACGCGAGGCGAGGATCCCGCAGGAGCGACTCGTCGCCCTGATCCGAAGGCTCGTCACCGACCCACGATAGGGGCCGGACGAGGGCACCTTCGAGACACTTGGGTGACCATCATTTACCCATCGAAATGAACCATGAACGACCGGGCAAGTCCGCGTACAATCGAAGCCAGCGAACCGCCCGGTTCCCTATAGAAACAGGGGAATCCGCGAGTTTTCGGAGACATTCGGCAACGACCAAATTAGGGCCTGAACCCTCCAGGGGGTCGCAGGTTCAATTCCTGTCAGCCCGACAGAAAAATTCATGGTCAGGGGCCGGTTTCGCTAAATGCGAGATCGGTCCTTTTCTAGTTTCTGAGGGGTCTACGCCAATGTTTACGCCAACTAGGTTTCGAGATACGCCGCCGACGGTGGCACCCGCGCTCTTTACGTTGACGGTAGTTACTCGCACATTGCGAAAATGTGAGCGTCTAACGTCGCTGAACCGCATTTGCATAGACCCACACGCGAGACGTGGCGCCGGAATGAGTTGTGAATTCGACCCATACGGCTCTGGTGGTCCAGG
>NZ_JACMOM010000192.1 GCF_014378035.1 Aeromicrobium sp.
GCCGGCTCCTCCGTGAGCGGTGCAACGATCGAGGCCATGGTGTCGTCGGTGAGGTTGAAGGTGTTCTGGATGAAGATCTGGAGGCTGAGGGCGATGCTGGCGGCAACGACACCGCCCCACACGAAGGCGGCGAACTTGTAGCGGCGCGGCTCCGGCTCGTAGCGGTCGAGCCACCAGTAGGCCATTAACAACAGCGGCAACGGGATGAACGCGTAGAAGACCGAGAGGCCCGCCCCGGCAGGGTCACCCGCGCTGAGCGAGATGGCAGTACCACCGGCCACGCCGGCGATCGCGATGAG
Organism: Aeromicrobium sp.; assembly: GCF_014378035.1. Classification (GTDB taxonomy): domain Bacteria; phylum Actinomycetota; class Actinomycetes; order Propionibacteriales; family Nocardioidaceae; genus Aeromicrobium. The sequence continues at coordinate 300 of NZ_JACMOM010000192.1, forward strand.
GATGAACAGGATCAGCAACGGGGTGCGGCCACGCTGACGGATCGTCTCGCGATATTTGGGGAGTGTGGCAGGGATCTGGCCCCCAGTCACGTCTGTCACCCGCAAATCGTAGGGCATGGCGCTCCCCCGCGCCGGGGATGCGCGACCGCGTCGACGTCCGCCGATAGGCTGGAGCTGGGCGTGAGAGCCCAGGGCGCCCGTAGCTCAGACGGATAGAGCAAGAGCCTTCTAATCTCTAGGTCGCAGGTTCGAATCCTGCCGGGCGCGCCAGATGACCTCCCAAGAGATCTCTGGTGGGAGCCAAGACGGTCATTGCTGGATGTCGTCGTTCGTGATGACCGTGATGGGCAGGCCGAAATGCTGGAGTCGATGTGCCAGGTCCAGGTGGAGCCGGGTCGCAAGGCCGTGAGGAGCAACCGCCAGGATGATCTCATCGATCGGCTCGCTGAAGAGCGTCTCCTCGATCGCATCCATCGGGTCGTGGCGTACCGAGACCGATCCGAGCACCCGCCCGCCAGCGGCGACCTCGAGCTCAGGGAGCGCGCTGAGGAGGACCTGTTCGGCTTCCCGTGCCTTTTCGTGTCGCTCTGGATGTAGCAGGTGAAGTTCGGCCTGTGCTGGATTGGGCACGATGACGCGGAACTGGACCGCGCCCACATCTGCTCGGCGTTGCATCGCAAGAATTAGTTCTGGGGGTGGTTCTGGATGGTCGGTCACGATGAGGACACGAGTGATTCCATTCGGATGCATGACGAGTACCGCTTTCTCTGAGAATCTGGCGAGCTTCAGCTGTTGGTGGAACTACGTGCGGGGCTGGTGAACCGTGTCGGTACGGTCCGCTTGGGTCTTCGTGAGATAGATGACGACCGCAAGGATGGTGGCGAGGAACACGAGGCTTGTGCCGAACGTGCCGAGGCCCAAACCTCCGTCGCCGCGTGGAGAAGCGAGGAAGTCGCCGATGTTGGCGCCGAGCGGACGCGTGAGGATGTACGCGAACCAGAACGACAAGACTGGGCCGGCTCCCATCTTCCAGGCCGCGAGCACAGCGACGATCAGGCCCAGGGGAAGCAGGATCGCTATGCCGGGAGACCAACCGGTCAGTTCGAGGGTCCAGTCTCCTGCGGCAGTGCCAAGCGCGAAGGTCACGAGAACAGTGAGCCAGTAGAACGCCTCACGCGGGGTGGTGACGATGGTGTGGATCGAGAGCGTCCTCTCTCGGAAGTACCAGATCCCGAAGACGACGGCCAGCAGCACGCCGAACACCAGCGTGCTGACCGCCAGCGGGACGCCGCGTGCATCAGTGAGGTTGTCGGTGAGAAGCGTTCCGACAACGCTGACAAGAACCACTGCGAGCCAGTAGATGCCGGGCACGTATCGGTTTCGGCGGAACTGCAGAACAAGCACGACGACGAAGCATGCTGAAAAGACGACGGTGGTGTTCGTGAGGCCGAACCCCAGAGTTTCGTTGATGTAGTCGGCGAAACTTTCCCCGACAGTGGTGCACAGGATCTTGATGATCCAGAAGTACACCGTCACTTCCGGCACCTTGTTCAACATCGGATGGGTCACGGCGGTCATTTCGGAGGGTTTCACCATGCGTCCAAGTTTCGAGCACGCCACCTGATCACCACCTGAACAGACTGATCCGACGTGTCTGACGCCATCACGTATGCGCGCCGGTCTCGTCGATGCGGTCGCGACGGATCCGGTTACTGTCCGACCTGGTCGGACACGGTCTGTGTCGCCCTCAGGTGTGACCTGTTCGGGGACCTACGAACTAGGGATCAGAACGAACTGGGGATCAGAACGTGCGGGCGCCCGCAGCCCACGCGTTCAGCGAGGCGTCGGAGCTGTCGACACGCCAGTCAGCCTCCTTCAGGAGCGAGAACCATGTGACACCGCGAACCTCGGGATGAGCGTCGAGCCAGGCCCACATGTCCGAGATCCATGCGGCCTTGTCACCACCGCCGTTTTCTGGCGCTGCGGTCTCGGTGACGTGCACCGGGCGCGTGGAGAGCGAGTCGAGCTCGGCGACGCCGGGTCCGAAGATGTCTCCGAAGGACTGCCAGCTCGACCACGGCTGTGTCGTACCCCAGTTGTAACCGTCCAGTCCGACCCGGCCGACGTAGGTGTCGCCGGGGTAGAGCGAGGCGAGAGGTGTGGAACCCGCGTACGGGACGTTGACCGACCAGCTCCAGGTCACGTTCGTCACCTTGGCACGGCGGAACACGTCCACGACGTGCCGCCACGCAGCTACGTAGTCGTCCGCGGTGTTGCCGTTGGTGCCCGCGGCCCAGGGGTACCAGCCGCCGTTCATCTCGTGCGCGAAGCGGAGCACCAGGGGCTTGCCCCACGTCTTGATTTGCTTGGCCCACCGGGCGAGGTAGGCATCGTGGTCGCCGGCAGTGATGCGGTCGAGTGCGTAGGCCGGCTGGCTGGTTCCACCGGAGGGGTCCCAGGGTTCCCACGTGAGCTCCGGAACTGCGCCGGCGGCGGCGATCCGCGACGCGTCGGCGGGGGGGAAGTCTCCCCCCTTGGCCCATGCCGCGTAGAACGTGACCTGGTCGATGTCCGCGCCGGTCTTCGTCTGGAGCGCCAGCACCTCGGACAGGTCGGTCGGTGCGCCAGCGACTGCGAGCCCTACCGTGCGCTGCTCGACCGGCGGAGGTGTGGTGCTCGTCGGCCGCCCCGCCCAAGCCGATGGGGCTACGACGAGGGCGATGGCCACGCCAACCACGAGAATGGCGACGAAGGCGCGACGCGGGTTCAGCTGATTGTCCGGCTGCTCGACCGGCGTGTGATTCCTGGGGCTGGAGATCCCCATGTTCGTTCTCCCAGTGGTTGCGATCTTGGGAAGGTGCGGTACACGTGTTTCGCAGGAACCTATCCCTTCAGACGCTGAACACCAATTCCGGCGACGTCGGAGACGTTTCAGGGCTGCTCCACCTGAAGCGACTCCGTGCCCTCGTGACGGTGGCAACCGGGCCCAGCCTGCTGCACGGTCTAATGGGAGCGTGAAGTCATGTGTGACCGTGGCGCTCGGCGGTGCCCTCGGGACGCTGACCCGGTACCTCGTCGACGAGGGCCTGGCCGATCGCTTGTTTCCCGTCGCCACCTTCCTGGTCAACATCACCGGCTCGTTCGCGCTCGGCGCGCTCCTTGCCACGCTGCTGGTCCGTGACGGCGGCGCGTCGCCACGCCACCCGCTCCGCCTGCTGCTCGGCACCGGTTTCCTCGGCGGTTACACGACGTACAGCGCGCTCGCCGTCGAGACCGACACCTTGCTGCGCGGCGACCACCTCGCCCTTGGCCTCTCGTATGCCGTCGGGTCCGTGCTCGCCGGACTCCTGGCCGCACTCGCCGGTGTCGCCGCAGCCCGGTCGGTGCTTCGATGATCGCCCTGTGGCTGTCGCTCGCCGGAGGCCTGGGCGCGGGCGCCCGCTACTCGCTGGACGCGTGGATGCGTCCTCGCGTGTCGTCCCGGTTCCCGTGGTCGACGCACCTGATCAACGTCTCCGGTTCATTGCTGCTGGGGCTGCTCGTCGGACTCGGTGCGAGCGACACGTGGCACACGGTCGCCGGCACAGGTTTCCTCGGCGGCTACACGACCTTCAGCACCGCGAGCGTCGAGACCGCACACCTGGCGCTCGATCGGCGCCTCGGAGCAGCGGCCGCGAGCGCGATCGGGATGCTGGTGCTCAGCGTGGGGGCAGCGGCACTGGGCTACGCCATCGGACTCACCCTCTGACCTCAGCCTGACCGGCCCCTCGGACGAAGGACGAGCTGCGGCTAGGCCTTCTTGGCGGCGGCGATGGCCTTCTGCAGGTTGGCCACGGTGGGTGACGCGACTGTCTTGCCGTTGACGAGGATCGTCGGCGTCGCAGACACCTTGGCGTCACGCGAGGCCTGGGTCGCCTTGTCGAGCCACGGGACGTACTTCTCGGACTTGATGCACGCATCGATGCCGGTGACACCGGCCTGCTTCGCAAAGTCTAGGAGCGAGGTGTCCGGCAACCCGTTCGTGCCCTCCTTGGGCTGATTCGCGTAGAGGATGTCGTGCATCTTCTTGTAAGTCTTGATGCCGCCCTTGTCGAGCACGCACATCGCGGCGCTGCCCGAACGGCTGGAGTACTTGTTGCCGTTGCTCGAGTCGTCGAGGAACGAGATGGGTCGGTACTCCATCGTGACCTCGCCCTTGTCGACGAGGTCGGCCAAAAAGGCACCGCTCTGCTCCTCGAACGAGCGGCAGGCGGGGCACTGGAAGTCCTCGTACGCGGTCACGGTGACGGGGTTCGTCGCGGCAGTGCCCGTGACGGCCTTGGTGGAGTAGAGGACCGAGTAGTCCTTGGTGCTGTTGGCCGGCTGGATCACCTCGCTGACGGTCGAGTTCTTGTCGCTCGTCGACTTGATGGCATAGCCGCCGACCCCGATGAGGACGATGACGACCGCGACGATGGCAATCGTGATGACGTTGCGCTGCTTGCGATCGGCCTTCTCCCGCTCCTTGCGCATCTGCTCGGCTCGGGCGGCACGCTGCTGGCGTTCGTTGCTCACTGCTGTCTCCTGTGTCGGGCGGTCACCACTCTGACCAACGCGGCGCGATGATTGAAGGTTCCTCACGAGGGTACCGGCCGCGGCGAAGCCCGGCGGAGCGCGGCGTCGCGGGATGCACTGCCTCAGTGGAGCAGTAGTGTGCACGACGTGAACGACAAGCTGGTGTGGATCGACTGCGAAATGACCGGACTCTCCCTCGAGGCGGACGCGCTCGTCGAGGTGGCCGCGCTCGTCACCGACTTCGACCTGAACGTCCTGGGCGACGGTGTCGACCTCGTCATCAAGCCGCCCCAGGCGGCGCTCGACCAGATGGGCGACTTCGTCAGGCAGATGCACACGAGCTCCGACCTCATCACCGAGCTCGACGCCGGCCTGTCGCTGCGCGAAGCCGAGGAGCAGGTGCTGGCCTACGTCCGCGAGTTCGTGAAGGAGCCGCGCAAGGCGCCCATGGCCGGCAACACGATCGGCACGGACAAGGCTTTCCTCGCGCGCGACATGACCGAGCTCGAGGGCTGGCTGCACTACCGCGTCGTCGACGTCTCCTCGATCAAGGAGCTCTCACGACAGTGGTTTCCGCGGGCTTACTTCGCCGCTCCTGCCAAGGCCGGCCACCATCGCGCACTCGTCGACATCCAGGAGAGCATCGAGGAGCTGCGCTACTACCGCAGAGCCGTGTTCACCCCAGATCCGGGCATCGACACCGAGACTGCGAAGGCCATCGCTGCCGAGGTCACCGGATCGGTCACGGGCCCGGTCTGAACCCGCTCGGGCCTGCGTTAGACTTGGCGTCACCGTGTCGGGCGCATGCTCGGCACGCGTGGTGGGTGTAGCTCAGTTGGTAGAGCACCGGCTTGTGGTGCCGGTGGCCGCGGGTTCAAGCCCCGTCATCCACCCCACGGAAGCCCCCGTTCCGCAAGGATCGGGGGCTTCGTCGTGCCGGGTACCTGTTCGGGCGTCTCGCTCAGGTGGCTAGCTCGGGCTGAGTCGGATGTTGCCGCTGCCGGTCGTCGCCCGGATGAAGCCCTCGCCATTCTTGTCCGAATCCATCGTCGAGGCGACCGTGCCCGACTTCGACCTCGCCGTGATGTCGTAGGTCCGCCTCCCCGTCGGGATCGACGCCATGATGTCCCCGTCGTCGGTCGTCGCCTTGAAGGCGAACGGCTGGTCGGCGAAGACCGCGCTGATGTCACCTGACCCGGTCTGGGCGGAGAACTCATCGACTGACAGGCCGTCCACCTTGACGTCACCGCTCGACGACGACACCGTCAGCACGCCTTCTTGGATGTCACCCGCCCTGATGTCGCCCGATGCGGTGTTGACGACGAGGGGCAGGCCCTTGGGCACCTCGAGCACGATCGACACGCCGCACCCGGGCGAGAGCCAGCTCTGGCACCCCGACTCCGCCTTGATGACGTCGCCGCGTCGGCCCAGGCGATAGCTGGTCTTGCGAACCCCGCTGGTGACCTTGGCGACGAGCTTGACGACGTCAGCGTCACCCTCCCTGACCGTGATGTCTGCCGATGTCGCATCGACGATGATCTGCCCCGAGTCGCCGAGATCGACGACGCTTGTCGACACCTTTGTCTCGCGCATCAGGATCGAGGCCCCGATCACGAGCCCCGCCACGACCACCACCACGACCAGGGTTCCCACGACCGTGAGGAACGTGCGCGACGCGGGCGAACGGATGTCGTAGTCGGCGACGGTCTCCTCAGCCATCAGTCACGGGCCGCGCGGCATCGGCCGCCTTCGTTGAGATCGGAACCACGTCCTCGGCGCCCATACGGGCTGCATCAGCCGTCGCGTCGTCGGGCATCGTCTGGCTCTCACGCTCCGCCGCGACCCGCTTCAGGTAGTGATCGACCTCGTTGTCGCTCTGGGCCGCAGTCCACCCGAGAACGCCACCCATGAGCTGGGCCACCTCCTCGGCGACGTCGGTGCCACGGTCGAAGGTCTCGATCGAGATGCGGGTTCGGCGGGCAATGGCGTCGTCGAGGTGACGGGCCCCTTCATGGGATGCCGCGTAGACGATCTCGGCACGCAGGTAGTCGTCAGCGCCGCTGAGCGGCTTGCCGAGATCGGGCCTCTCGGCAACCAGGTCGAGCACCTCATCGATGAGGGAGCCGTAGCGGTGGAGCAGGTGCTCAATGCGTCCCACCCCGAGACCCGAGGTCTTCGAGATCTGGTGCCGCTGGTTCCACAACGCCTCGTAGCCGTCGGCGCCGAGCAGCGGGACGTCCTCGGTCACCGAGTCCGGCGCGTGCCGGTCGAGCTGGGTGGCCATGCCGTGCACCGCAGCGTCGACGGCATCCTTCGCCATGATCCGGTAGGTCGTGTACTTGCCGCCGGCGACGACGACAAGACCCTTGACGCTCGTGCCGACCGCGTGCTCGCGGGACAGCTTGCTGGTGGCTTCGTCCTCGCCCGCCAGCAAGGGACGCAGGCCTGCGAACACACCGACGACGTCTTCGTGCGTCAGCGGCTCGATGAGCACTGTGTTGACGTGCTTCAGCAGGTAGTCGATGTCGCTGCGACTCGCGGCAGGGTGGTCCTTGGACAGCGACCAGTCGGTGTCGGTCGTGCCGATCATCCAGTGCCGGCCCCACGGAATGACGAACAGGACGGACTTCTCGGTACGCAGGATCAGGCCGGACTCGCCCCGGATGCGGTCACGGGGCACCACGAGGTGCACGCCCTTGCTGGAGCGGACGTGGAACTGGCCGCGCTCGGAGGTCAGTGCCTGGGTCTCGTCGGTCCAGACCCCGCTGGCGTTGACGACCTGCTTGGCGAGGATGTCGAACTCCTTGCCCGACTCGAGGTCCTTGACCGTGGCACCGGTCACCCGGTCGCCCTCACGCAACAACCCGATGACGCGGGTGCGGCTCGCGACGTGCGCCCCGTAGGCCGCGGCGGTGCGGGAGAGGAACATGGTGTGCCGGGCGTCGTCGACCTGACCGTCGTAGTACTGCAGCGCACCGATCAGCGCGTCCTTCTTGAGCGCAGGCATGAGCCTCCTGGCGCCGCGACGAGTGAGGTGGCGGTGGTGCGGCACCCCGCGGGAGCGGCCCGAGAGAAGCGCCATCGTGTCGTACAGGGCGACCCCCGACCCGGCGTAGAACCGCTCCCAGAACCGGTGCGTCAGGGGATACAGGAACGGCACCGGATGTACGAGGTGCGGGGCCAGCTTGTCGAGGAGCAGGCTGCGCTCGCCCAAGGCCTCGGCAACGAGGCGGAAGTCGAGCATCTCGAGGTACCGCAGACCGCCGTGAATGAGCTTGCTCGACCGGCTGGACGTACCGGAGGCGAAGTCGCGCGCCTCGACCAGTCCGACGGACAGGCCGCGGGTCGCCGCATCGAGCGCCGCACCTCCGCCCACCACCCCGCCACCGATGACGAGGACGTCGAGCGGCTCCGACGCCATGGCGTCGAGAGCGGATTGGCGGTTCTGTGGAGAGAGTGCAACCGATCGCATACCTGCAGTCAATCAGTAGGCCGGTGAGCGCAGCGACTCACAGAGCGACGACGCGCCTCGCTCCACGTCGACGCACCCGTGCACCGGCTCGTGACCCCTGCCTGTTCAGGTGGGTTCCCAGCGTGCCGACTCGTTCCAGCTGGCGACGAGATCGTCGGTCGTCGACCAGCTGCCGACGGCAAGACCCGCCGCACAGGCGGCACCGAGCGCCGCCGCCTCCGCCACGACCGGGCGGACCACCGACACCGCCAGGACGTCCGCCTGGATCTGCATCCACCGCTCGTCGGACGTCACGCCGCCAGCAACCCGCATCGTGGTCGGGTCGAGGTGCGCGGCAACCACCATCACGTCAAGCAGGTCCTTGCTCTCGTGGCAGATCGCCTCGATCTCGGCCCTGTCGGACATCGGGACGGGCCGCTGCGACTCGGTGGCGGCAATCGACCCCTCGAGCGCGTAGACGGCCGGCCGGTCACCGAGCTTGTAGGCGACCGTCGTGATCAGCCCACGCGTCGCCCCCACGATCTCGGAGCCTGTGTTGAGCATCAGGACGTTGCCAGTGTCCATGCCGGTGCCGTAGATGTTGCTGAGCGCGCCGGGCTCGAAGCAGACCTGGCCGACCATCGTGGCCTGCTGGTCCGCGAGGTCACCGGCAACGGCCACCTCGCCGCCGAAGGGGCCGTCGGCGACGGTGTGTCCGTAGACCTCTGATGAGGACCTGATCTGCGGCAGCATCGACGCCGGTATGCCGAGCAGGTCAAGCAGGTTGCCGTCCCACGCGAGGGTCTCGAGGTCCATCAGCATCGTGTGGCTCGCATTGGTGACATCAGTCAGGTGCAGGCCGTCGTCAGGACCGCCGGTGAGCCACCACATCAGCCAGCTGTCGATGGTGCCGAAGATCGCATGCCCGGCCTCGGCGTCGGCGCGGACCCCGTCGACGTTCTCCAGGATCCACTGGATCCTGCCCCCGGCGGTGACGCGAGTGTCCCGCCACACGATCGCGTTGTAGTAAGGCTCCCCCGTGCGCCGGTCCCACACCACGGCGGTCCCCCGCTGGTTGGTGATGCCGATCGCGGCGAGGTCGGGAGCCGTCACTCCCGCCTTGCCGAGTGCGCTGCCGATGACGTCCTGCGTCGCCTCCCAGATCTCGTGCGGGTCGTGCTCGACCCAGCCGGCGCGGGGCAGGATCTGCTCATGCTCGAGCTGGTGCCGGCCGATCTCGTGTCCTTCGAGGTCGAAGATCATGAACCGCGTGCTCGTCGTGCCCTGGTCGATCGCGCCGACGTGTACAGCCATGCGCGCGAGCCTATCCGTAGGCTCGGAGCATGCGTCTCATCCTGATCCGACACGGCCAGACCCCCGCGAACGTCGACGGAGTGCTTGAGTCGACAGTTCCGGGACCTGGTCTCACCAAGCTCGGTGAGCAGGAGGCTGCGGCTCTGCCCGTCACGTTGGCGCACGAGGACATCGGCGCGATCTTCACCTCCACGCAGGTGCGTTCGCAGATCACCGCTGGGCCGCTGGCCCAGGCAAAGGGACTGTCGACCGAGGTCCGCGACGGGCTGCGGGAGATCGACTCCGGCGACCTCGAGGGTCACACCGCCCGCGAGTCGGTCATCCGCTACGTCTCGACCTTCCTGAGCTGGATCGACGGCGACCTCGACGTCCGCATGCCCGGCGCCGAGAACGGTCATGAGGTTCTACGCCGCTACGACGAGGTGATCGCCGAGGTCGAGGCCCTCGGCCACGGAACGGTGGCGTTCGTGAGCCACGGCGCGATCATCCGCGCGTGGGTTGGCACCCGCACCGTTGACGTCGACGCCGAGTTCTTCCGCACCAACTACGTGGCCAACACTGGCTACGCGGTGCTCCACGGGTCGACCGCGGAGGGCTGGAGGCTGGAGTCGTGGCAGGGCGGAGGCATATTCGACCCCGCGCTCGTCATCCCCGAGGACGACAGCCCGGCCGCCCTGACGACTGACGCCTGAATCTCTGGGTGTCTGAGTCTCTCAGTCTCTCAGTCTCTGGGCGTCCGAGGCGTCAAAGCATCTCCCCGTGCACGTCAGCGTGCGGTACGGCCGGGATGGAGCCGAGGCGGCCTTTCTGGAAGTCCTCGAAAGCCTGCATGACCTCGGCCTTGGTGTTCATCACGAACGGCCCGGCCCACGCAATCGGCTCGCGGATCGGCAGGCCGCCCAGCAGCACGACCTCGAGAGCCGGGTGCCGGTTGTCCTGCTGCTGGTCGGCACCGACCGTGATCGTCTCACCGTGGCCCAGCACCGCGAGCTGGCCCGAGCTGACCGGACGACGGCCGCGACCAACGTGACCGGACCCACTCATGACGTAGACCAGGGCATTGAAGTCGGTGCGCCACGGCACGGTCATCTCCGCACCGGGCGACACCGTCGCGTGGACCATGGCCATCGGCGTATGGGTCGAGCCCGGACCCTCCACACCATCGAGAGTGCCGGCGATCACCCGCAGCAGCGCGCCGGCATCAGGGGTCGAGGCCAGCCCGACGTCGGCTGCCCGGATGTCCTGGTAGTGCGGCGGGAGCCACTTGTCGGCCTTGGGCAGGTTGACCCACAGCTGAAGGCCGTGGAACGTGCCGCCCTTCGCCACGAGCCACTCCGGCGGGGTCTCGATGTGCAGGAGGCCGCTGCCGGCCGTCATCCACTGGGTGTCGCCGTCGGTGATCGACCCGCCACCGCCATGGCTGTCCTGGTGGTCCATGACGCCGTCGACCATGTAGGTGACGGTCTCGAAGCCGCGGTGCGGGTGCCACGGGGTGCCCTTGGGCTCGCCGGGCTCGTACTCGACCTCACCCATCTGGTCCATGTGGATGAACGGGTCGAGCCGTGCCGGGTCGACACCGGCGAAGGCGCGGCGAACGGGGAATCCCTCGCCCTCGAACCCCTGGGGGCCCGTGGTCACGCTGATCGGCGCGCGATCCTCGGTCTGCGTCGGCGCCGCGATCACGCGGGGCAGGACGGTCCAGTCGGCAACGGTGACGGCAGGCATGATGCTCTCCTTATTGCTTTTGGTCTTCAACAACACACAACAGTATAGTTCAACATTAAATTAGTTTTACATATTCCGCAGTCTCCATCTGACCGCAGTTCTCGCTAGGCTGCTGACCATGGCAGACGAGCAGCATGACGGCAGACAACCCCGTCTGGAGGCAGCCATCCGGGCGACCGGACTCGTCAAGAAGTACGGCGATGTCACCGCGCTCGACGGCGTCGACATCACGGTGCCGACCGGCACGGTCCTCGGTCTGCTGGGCCCCAACGGTGCGGGCAAGACCACTGTCGTACGCATCCTCACGACCCTGCTGCGGCCCGACTCCGGCACCGCCGAGGTTGCCGGCATCGACGTCCTCGCCCACCCCGCCCAGGTGCGCGGACGTCTCGGCCTGTCGGGTCAGTACGCCGCCGTCGATGAGTACCTCACCGGGTTCGAGAACCTCGACATGATCGGGCGGCTCTACCACCTCGGCCGCAAGCGGAGCCGCGAGCGGGCTCGCGAGCTGCTCGCCCAGTTCGACCTCGAGGACGCTGGCAACCGCACTGCCAAGACCTACTCCGGCGGGATGCGACGACGCCTCGACCTCGCCGGCTCGCTCGTTGCCGCACCGTCTGTCCTGTTCCTCGATGAACCGACGACCGGCCTCGACCCGCGCAGCCGCACCGACATGTGGTCGGTCATCCAGGACCTCGTCTCCGGTGGCACCACGTTGCTGCTGACCACCCAGTACCTCGAGGAGGCCGACCTCCTCGCCGACGAGATCGTCGTGATCGACCACGGCAGGATCATCGCCAAGGGAACGTCCGACGAGCTCAAGGGCCAGGTCGGAGGCGAGCGGCTCGAGATCACTGTCACCGATCCCACGACCCTCGAGGCCACCGGACGACTGCTCCAGCCGCTGGGCGTCGGGGCCCCCGAGCTCGCCGAGCAGCAGCGACGACTGTTGATGCCTGTCACGGGAGGCGTCTCGGTGCTGCGCGAGGCCCTGCGCCTGCTCGATGACAACGGCATTGCGGTCGACGACGCCGGACTTCGCCGACCGACGCTCGACGACGTCTTCCTGTCCCTCACCGGCCACGCCGCGCAACAGAAGAGAGAAGCCTCATGAGCATCGTCTCGACCATGGCCGACTCGTTCGTCGTCGCCCGGCGCAACCTGATCAAGATCAAACGGGTCCCCGAGCTGCTGGTCTTCACCACGCTGTCGCCCATCATGTTCGTGCTGCTCTTCGCGTACGTGTTCGGCGGCGCGATCGCCGGCCAGGGCAACGCGGAGGGCTACCGCGAGTTCCTCATCGCGGGCATCTTCGCC
>NZ_JACMOM010000193.1 GCF_014378035.1 Aeromicrobium sp.
GGCTACTTCGGCGACAGCAAGGTTGAGGCCAAGGAGCTGATCCGACAGGCGTGGGCGCACGAGTGGTCGAGCCGCACCCTCGCACACCAGCTGACCGACGACGCCCTGGACTACCTGGGGGTGTCGTGAAGAACCGGCCCAGCGGGTATGACTGGACGGTCCGCGGCAAGGAGGTCGTCATCTCCCACCACGGCGCGATCGCGACGGTGCTGCGGGGGGAGAAGGCCCGCCAGTTCGCCAAGGCTGTCGAGCGCAGCGACCCCCAGCTGCTGATGGCACGGCTCGCCGTCAACGACAAGCGAGGCGATGCGCGCATCGCCAAGGAAAACCCCAACAAGCGCTGACCCATCTACCGTTCGCCAGAGCGAAGCCGGTCGGGTCGCCTTCGCCTCGGTCGCAGGCTCCCTCACGGGCTTCGCCCTGGCGAGCGAGATGGCCTTCTCCCTGCCGAACAAGAATGACGAAGCCCCGATCCGCGCGTGGCGAGTCGGGGCTCCGAGCAGGGGTGGTGCAGCTACTCGGTGACGTCAGCCTCGGCGTGAGCCTTGGCAGCGGCCGTCTTCTCAGACTTGGCGCCTTCGGTGGACAGGCCTCCCCCGGTGTTCTCGAGGTGCGCGCGGATGAACCAGTGGAACAGCTCGAGCGAACGCGACTGGGCGATGATCATGTCCTCGGTCATCGGATCGATCTCGGAGGTTGCGGCCTGCGCCTTGCGGTGGTCGGCGAGCAGGTTGACGTAGACCTCGTCCAGGGCCCCGAGGTGCTCGTTGGTCGTGGCGCGGCCGAGGGAGTAGTCCTCCCACGAGCGTCCCGACACGATGGCTCCGGGCGTGCCCATTGGCGAGGAGCCCAGGGTCGCGATGCGCTCGGCGGTCTCGTCAACAAAGCCACGGACTTCGTCGACGTGCGGGTCGATCATCTCGTGAACGCCGATGAAGTGCGGGCCCACGACGTTCCAGTGCACGTGCTTCAGGGTGAGCTGGAGGTCGTTGAGTGCATTGAGGCGCTCCTGCAGGATGCCGGCGACCTTCTGACCCTCGGCCGGGGTGAGGCCAGGAATGGTGTATTTCGGAGTAGTAGCCATATCTTCAATCTACCCGCCAACTGGTGATGTATGCGTCCCCAACCACCACTTCTGCACGAGGTGCGCGCGGGTCCTGGCAGACCTGACGTCGAATCATGAGGACCATCGAAAGCGTCGGCGCAGTCAACAAGCCCGCCTCCACCGTGTGGGACTACCTCTCGGACTTCCGCAGCACCAATGACTGGGACCCGGGCACCAAGGAGACGATCCGCGAGTCCGGTGACGGGGGAGCGGGCACGGTCTACAGGAACATCTCGGGGTTCGGCGGCAAGGAGGTCGAGATCATCTACACCGTCACCGAGGTCGACCCCGGTCACTCGATCACGCCCGTCGGTGAGACGAGTGCGCTGACCTCGACCGACACCATCACCGTCGAGGGGCCGGACGCCAGCACGACGGTGACCTACCGGGCCGAGTTCGAGTTCCACGGCATCGCCAAGGTGCTCGAGAAGCTCTGACCGCCCGTGTGAGCGGCACGCCTGACGGGCGCGTGTGAGCGGGGCATACCGTTGAGCCATGGCTCTCATCATGTGTCCTCTGTGCGCCCGCGAGGACGATGTCTTTCTCGTGGCGGCCCTCCCCGACGGACGGCGCGAGGTGGAGTGCAAGGACTGTGACTACCGGTGGACGCACGGTTCAGCTGTCGTCGAGAAGCCCGTCGTACGCCGTGCAGCGACCGCTCGTGCAAGCACCTCTCGTGCGGGCTCTGCTCGTTCAAGCACCGCGCGTGCGGCCGGCCGTACCGTCGCCGCGGTGATGCCCAAGCTCCCACAGGCAGCCGACGTCGCCCCCGAGAATGCTGCGAGGGCCGACCGCCTGAAGCAGGAGTTCCTCGCTACCGTCGCTATGACGCCCGACCCCGCCGTGGCGCCCCACTGGGCGAAGTACCAGTGGGTGCTCTCGGCTGACGGGCTGAGGCGCGCCGTCCCGTACGACCTCACGCTCTTCGCCAACGACCCGACCGGCGCCGACCCCGGCGATGTGTCCGAGCTCAACAAGGCACGGACCCTGCTCGGCGAGGCCGAGAGCGACCGTCGGGTGCGGCAGATGTTGGAGCACCTGCTCCGGGGCCCGGGCCAGCTCGAGGATCGTCTGTCTTCGCTGGTCTACGGCGAGCACACCTACTCGATGTCCGGGTTCAACGAGGCGCTGCTCAC
>NZ_JACMOM010000194.1 GCF_014378035.1 Aeromicrobium sp.
GATGACGAGGATCATCGGCCACATCGCCAGACCCGCGATGGTCCAGCCGACCGCAACAACGAGCGGCACCGCAATCAGGTGTGCCACTGCTGAGGCCCCTCCGCCGGGGAGCACGGCAACTGCCGTGCCTTTGGCTTCTCCAGCGATACCGGCAGTTCCGGTCTTAAAGGCGGGGTGGGCTCGCCCGCGGCGCAGATAGACCGCGACGGCGAACGGGCCAAGGTAGAGCGCCGAGGTGATCCACACCAGTTCTGTGGCGATACCGCGATGACGGCGACGGAGCAGGTAGATGTTGGAGGCGATGAGGGCGGCGCTGAGCAATGACAGCGTGATGTATGTCCAGGCGACCGGAGTGAGCCAGTCGGGGACGGCGGAGCGCATGTCCATGAGTCTGTTGAATCCTTTGTGATGAGAGTGGTTTGGTCGACCAGCCAGACGCCTGCCTGATGCCGCATCACTACGGAACATGGGGCGGGCAGGGCGGGCCGGGCTAGAGGCGGAACCGGCGATCGATAACGCCGGGTCAGCGGCGCCCGCTGATGGGCGGGCGACGGGAGGGCTTGGCTCAGAGAGAGATCTCTGAGCGACCTCTCACACCCTCAGGACGCACAAGGAGATCGGTGTCAGGATTGTCCATGGGGTCTGGCGTCGCCATTGGCGCTACAGCGCACGGGGACGTATCCGCGCGAGCAGTCCCGTGAAGGTGTCACGGCGAGAAGCCAAGAACAGCGCCAGCACAGTGGTCACTGCCAGACCACCGGCAATCGGGCACATCTGGCTTACGTCGGTGACGCACGTGTCGTCGCACATCGAGCTCATGGGCAGCGAAAGCACCGAGGCGACCGGAGAAGCCACTTCACGGACAACATCACCAACAACGCCGCCAGTCGCCCCGCTGGTGAAGGCCCCGTCGGCGGCCGCAGGTGCGGCAGTCGTCGAGGGATCGGCCATGTCAACCATGCCCGTCATGGGCGTCGTCGATGCGGCAACAGCGAAAACAATGCACATCAGGCTCAACGCCAGCGCGACCGCCGCGCACAGAGAGCGCCGCGACAAGCGGGCGACCTGGACGGCGAAGGGCTTGGACACGCGCGAATGACAGCCGGAGGGACCACGCCGTTCCAGCGCCGAGGTCAGCCCCGGGCCCGGGCAGGCCCGAGGCCCGACGACGGCTACTCGACATCCAGGAGCAAGAGCCATTGCGACGAACGTCTCGAGCTCGTCCCCCGTCGATCCCGATGCCGGGTGCCCGCCGTAGCGATGGCGGCCCGCACGGCCGGTGCCGGCATGTCCCGTTGCCTCATCCGGCTTAGGTCAGACCGCTCCCCAGCGATCGTGCAGGGCCGTCAGGAGGGCTGGTCGGCGGATCCCGACGCGCTTGGTCAACCCTCGACGTCAAGGCGAGTTGGTCACACTGATGCCCCATTTCATGTCCACCCCCGGCTGCACCGCCCCTAAAGCTCGCCGGGGTGGCGCCACCGCGGTCGGTCAGAGATGGCGACCTGGGCCGGCCGTCGGCAGGACTCTCGATCCTGTACCGCTGAACTGAACGGGTCGGTCCCATCACTTCCTCGGCGCCTGACTCGGCCCTTTTCGAGGACATCACCGAGGCGCTCCAGTCCGACAACACCTCCGACACCACCCAACGTGCCACGCCTCCGCCCCATGGCCGACCGGCGGGCGCCGCCGTGGTCAACAGGTGGATGGAGGGCCACACCCGCGGCAACCGCGTGAGCAAGACCGAAGGCGCGGTGTCCGGTCGCCGACTGCTGATGCCGCAAGTCCGTACGCGACCTGCAGCTGCACTGAGGCAGAGCCAAGCTGCTACGCCGCTCACGTACATGCCCGAGAGTGGCCACGCCGAAGGGCGACGCCAAGCCCTGTGGGTGGCCCGCAACACGGGTGGCGCCCGCACCTTCCCCACGAGCGGCCGAGCCTGCTGTACTCCGCTGGGTCTGGGAATGCGGCCCACCTCTTGACCAAACGTGTCACGCGTGATTGATTGGCCCCAGTGTGAGCCATGTCACATGTGATCGGAGGTGGAGATGGAGCCGCTCGACAGAGTGGGCGGCTTGCGCCTCGACGACCAGCTCTGCTTCGCGCTCTACGCCGCCACACACGCGATCACGCGTCGCTACCGCCCCTTGCTCGACGAGATTGGGCTCACCTACCCGCAGTACCTGGTGATGCTCGCCCTGTGGCAGGACGGCCCGGCACCAGTCGGGCGGATCGCGCATCGCCTCGAGCTCGACTCCCACGCAGTGACGCCCTTGGTGGAGCGCCTGGAGGTCGCCGGTCTCGTACGCCGTCGCCGCGGCACCGACCACCGCCAGGTAGTGGTTTCCGCGACCGAACGTGGCCGTGACCTCGAGGCCGCAGCCGTGGCCGTTCAGGCGGAGGTCGCCTGCGCAACCGGTCTCGACCCCCTCGAGCTGTCCGACCTGCGTCGCCGACTCCGCACCCTGGCCGGCCACCTAACCCCACACACCCGGTCCTCCCCGCACCTCGCGGGCGGGACGACAACAACCGAAGGAAACACGCCATGACGCAGATCATCGAACCCGACGCCGAGATTGGCGACATCGCAGAGGCGGCCGCGCAAGTCCCGACGAACGCCTCGCTCTACGAACGTCTCGGCGGCGCCTACGCCATCGCCGGTGCGGTCGATGTGCTCGTCGACCGGCTCTTCGACAACGCCCTGGTCAACGCCAACACCGGGGTGCACGCGCACCACGGCAACGCCGCCAACGGGCCCGGCTACAAGTTCCTCGTCACCGCCTGGTCCATCGAGGCCGCCGGCGGGCCGAAGTGCTACCTCGGCCGGGACATGGTCGCGGCCCACGACGGCCTGTCCATCGACACGGCCGGCTTCGACGCGGTGGCGATGGAGATCGCGGCCACACTGATGTTCCTGGGCGTGCCCGAACGTGAGCGCACCGAGTTCAACGAAATCATTGAGAGCTACCGTCCCCAGGTGATCCAGACCGCCACGGCGTAGAACTGTCCGGGACCCTCACCGAAGCAGCGCTTCGCTCGTCCCGGTCACCGTGTCAACGACCGCACCGGCGCCGCCAAGGTCAAGATCCTGCATGGAGTGTGGAGGTGAGGAACGTCGGGAGAAGGCTGGTGGTCATCTCGTGTCCCGCATTGCTGGCCAGTGACGCGGCTCCCACCGACCAGAGCCCCGGGAATCAACCAGGGTGCCTCCCGGGAGGCTTTGCGCCTGAATGCGCCAACGAAGCCAAGCAGGAGGAGCGCTTTGTCTCGGAGCACGTCGCTCGGTGGGCCCGAGAGCAGGCTCATCACCTCGGCTCGTCCGCCTCCGCCACGAAGGGTGCCGCCTCGGCTCCCATCGAGTTCGGTGGCGTCAACGGTGGCCAGAGCACCAGCTTGTCGAGCACGAGTGACGACACGTCGTCATTCCGTGACGGAGAGCGGTCAGGCTGGTCGTCCAGCAGCACGTCGAACGACGGCACGAACGATCTCGGCTTCGGTGGCGGCGGCTTCGACCCGGCGTTCGCGTTCGGCAACGAGTCGAGTGGCGATCGTTCGAACGAGTCGCTGTCAGCCAACAACGCTGACGACGTGACGTCGAAGGACTCGTCATCCACGGTGGGTTCGTACGGCTACCCGTTCAGCTACGAGGGCGCCAAGCTCGTCGGCAACCTCCGCAGCTCGGGCGACCGCACCTCGGTACGTGAGGTCAGCGACGACGGCAGCAACACGTTGACCGAGACCAGCACAGATGCCCAGCGCACCCAGCCGGTCTTCGGCCTTGACGGCCTCAACGGCCACCCGGCCGATTCGTTCACGTCCGGAAGCTGCTCCTCGTCCGACGAGGACCGCTTCTGAGCGAAGCACGCAGATGAACGAGGGCGGGGCCGGGC
The DNA here is from genome assembly GCF_014378035.1 of Aeromicrobium sp. Classification (GTDB taxonomy): domain Bacteria; phylum Actinomycetota; class Actinomycetes; order Propionibacteriales; family Nocardioidaceae; genus Aeromicrobium. Next base: position 3,888 of record NZ_JACMOM010000194.1, read on the forward strand.
ATCGTGCCCGGCCCCCGCCTCGTCCGGTCGAAGATCGACAACCAGCCGGCCGACCCACACGTGTGGTCTTGGTGATCCGTATCGACCACAGGGCTCAAAGATTACAGCCCGTCGTCAGTCCACGGATCCCTGACGCCGGCCAGGATTTCCATCTCGGCACAACTTGAACGCACCGATCTGCACGGTGCCTGGAAACTCCACGGCGTAGTGGGATGTCAACCAAAGTCTGGGCAGTCCCCTCGTTCAGGAACGATTGACCCCGTCATATGAGCACATCCGGTCGTGGGTCCAAGGCCTGCCTGGTCCGGTGGCGGTGACGTATGAGGCCGGGCCGGCAGGCTTTGGGCTGTTCCGGGCGCTGAAAGCGGCTGGGATTCGGTGTGAGGTCGCAGCGCCGTCGAAGTTGCAGCGCCCGGCCGGTGATCGGGTCAGGACAGACAGCAGGGACGAGGTCACCTCCGTCTTGGTGCCAACGGTCGAGCAGGAAGCTGTCCGTGATCTGGTGCGGGCCCGCGAGGACTGCCGTGGTGATCTGATGCGGGCTCGGCACCGGTTGTCCACGCTTTCGCTGCGCCAAGGGATCGTCTATTGCGACGGGGCAGCGTGGACCAACGCCCATGATGCGTGGTTGCGGCGGCAACGATTCGACCAGACGGCGACGCAGATGACGTTCGAGTCCGACTACGACACCATCTTGACGACCAAGCCCCTTCGTGACCGACTCGACAAGGCGATCGGTGTAATGGCCGCTGACAGCGAGTTCACCCCGATCGTTCACCGACTCGGTTGCCTGCGAGGGGTCTCAACGTTGACCGGGTTCGCCCTGTGAGACCTCCCGGCGTGTCCGGGGACTCGTTGTTCTGAGTCACTCGGCGGGCCTCAGTGCTGTTTCGTGATTGTAGTGAAGTTGCTCGACAGCGCCGGCGGTGTGGTCGAAGAGGTACAGCCGACCACCCCAGACGTCGGGCATCTGGGGTTCTCGACCCACTCCTTGACCGGCTCAGCGGAGCGAATGCGAACTCGGGGCCCAGCTATCCCCGCGGCGAGAATCCTTCTCGAGAGACGACCGGCTTGCGAGACAGCTCCCTGCGTCTGAGGTCGGGCGCGTTCGTTCTGGTGTGGCTCCAGTTCTTGGGTGGCGGGTACACGCCTACGACTTCGGACTAGGTCGGGAGTACGAGTCCGATACCAATGACCATTGGCAACGAGACCAGCGAGGAGATGGCAGTGACGGTCGTTAACGTCTTCAGCGTCCCCTTGGTGGACAGACCGAGCAGAGATTTGAACATCCAGAAGAAGTTGCTGTTGACCTGCAGCGCGAACAACGAACCGGAGGCGATCGCCAAGCCGATGACGATGGGAGAGACATCGATCGAGTCC
>NZ_JACMOM010000195.1 GCF_014378035.1 Aeromicrobium sp.
AGTTCCGATTTGCCCACGTATGGCCCACAGATCCCCGTTGCCAATCGTGGCCTGTCGTAGGCATTCGGGCGCCCTCACGATCTGTCAGGAGCCCGACGCACCGGTAACAGCGATGGATCCACGAATACTCTCAAGAAGGACTTTGGCCCCCGGATGGCAGCCATCAGTCCACCAGGTTCATCGCACCCGTCGTGTGGCCAACCTGGAAGCACTCATCCCGCGGCGGTTTCAGGTCGTGTGGAGCGGTCGCGCCGTCGGCAGGCTGAGCCAAATCGAGAGCCCGCTGCCATCTAGGCCGTGTTCCAAGGCACGCAAGATGACTGCTATCCATCACGATGGAATCAGTTCTTCGATTCAAGCACGTGTAATGAACGGTGTAGCCGGCCAACCATGCCCTGCGCTGCGGCGTTCCTCGTCCTCGCTGCTCCTGACCGCGAAGTGGCGGTCAGCGACGGCAATATGACCACCCTCTCACCGACAACGCATCAATCTGATGACGCAGCCTCTATCTCCACGGCCGCCTCACAAACTCTCCCCCGAAGAGCGTGGGGCGGTCGTCCGTTCAGGCGCGGTGGGCGCCTCCGCGGCGTCGGGGTGTCGCCGCGCGGATGACCATGAGCAATCCCGCGGTGATGAGGGCGATGCCGGAACCCCATCAGTTGCAGGTTCTCGGGCGCGCCAGTGTCGGGCAGAACTGTTTCATCGCTGTTCCCGGAATCGCCTGAGTCGTCGCTGTCGTGCGAGTCATCATCATCGCCGTCTGAGTTTTTCAAGTCCCAGGCAGGCGTGACGCCGCTGCCAGGGACGATGACAGGAATGACGTTGATGAAGGCCCTCGCCATGGAGCTAACGAAGCTGTTGGGGTCGATGTAGCGGCTGACTTCATAGTCAAATGAATCCGGACTGGGTTGCCGTGAACGTCAACACCCCGGTGATCTGGTCGATGACGGCGTTGATGAACGCGGGCACACCGACCAGAAAGTACTGCACCGGTGTGAGTTCGCTGGCTTCGTCGTTGAGTACGTCGTCGTTGGTGGCCAGCGCTACACGCTCGCGACGCCTTCGTTCACTGTGGTCGAGTCGTTCACGGCACAGGCGAGGTCGATTCCTGCACCGCCCACAAGGACGTGGACTCCAACCAACCCACAGCAATTCTTTGGCAATCGTCGGTCTCGGAGCCGCGCGGAACGCAATCTTGACGCAATCTTGACGCCCATCGGGATCCGGAAGTCGATCTGACATCCGATCGCGAACGTACGATGACGCGGACCACCACGGCGGTGGTCTCAGGAGGGTGGCCACGTGACTAGCACCGGGCCCAGAACCGGTATCCGCCGATGGATGCTCGAAGGGCTCTCGGAGACTGCGGGCGAGCTCACCGGACCCCACGGCAAGGTCACCGAGGAACGCCCGCACCACTCGTGGTGGCGAGTCATGTGCCTGACCGGCGTCGACTACTTCTCCACCCTGGGATACCAACCTGGAATCGCCGCGCTGGCTGCAGGCGCCGTCGCTCCGATCGCCACTGTGGTGCTGGTTGCGCTAACGCTGTTCGGCGCACTGCCCGTGTACCGGCGGGTTGCCCGGGAGAGCCCACACGGCGAGGGCTCGATAGCGATGCTGGAGAAGGTCCTGCCCTGGTGGGCGGGCAAGTTGTTCGTGCTCGTCATGCTCGGATTCGCGTGCACCGACTTCTTGATCACGATGACCCTGTCGGCGGCGGACGCATCGGCACACGTGCTGGAGAACCCCTTCACTCCTACCTTCCTTGCCGGCCACGTCGTACTGATCACATTGGTCTTCCTGGCGGCACTCGGCGCGGTGTTCCTGCGTGGCTTCAAGGAAGCCATCAGCATCGCCGTCGTGCTGGTCATCGTCTACCTCGTCCTGAACGCCGTCGTCATCACCTCCTCATTCTTCGAGATCGCCCGCAACCCTCACGTCTTTGGCGACTGGCACGACCTGCTCATGACCGAGAACCACAACTGGTTTGCCGTCCTTGCTGTTGCGTTGGTCGTCTTTCCCAAACTCGCCCTCGGTCTGTCCGGTTTCGAGACTGGCGTCGCAGTCATGCCCCAGATCCAAGGATCACCAGATGACACCGAGGCGCATCCCGTCGGCCGCATCGCCGGGGCCCGCAGACTCTTGCTGACGGCCGCAGTCATCATGAGCGTGTTCTTGGTGCTGTCCAGCATCGTCACGACCCTGCTGATTGCGCCCAATCAATTCGAACCGGGAGGCGAGGCGAACGGTCGGGCCCTCGCGTTCCTTGCCCATGAGCAGCTCGGCTCGGCATTCGGCACGGTCTACGACATCAGCACCATCGCGATCCTCTGGTTCGCCGGCGCCTCTGCCATGGCGGGCCTCCTCAACCTCGTACCCCGGTATCTCCCCCGCTACGGCATGGCACCCTCATGGGCACGAGCCATGCGGCCACTCGTCCTGGTGTTTCTGACCGTCGCGTTCTTCGTGACATGGGTATTCGAAGCGAGCGTCGATGCGCAGGGCGGCGCATACGCCACCGGCGTGCTGGTACTGATCACCTCTGCCTCGGTCGCCGTAACCCTCACCGAGTACCGCCGCCAGCGTCGACGAGCCGCAGTCGCGTTCGCGATCGTCACCGCGGTGTTCGTCTACACGACCGTGGTCAATATCTTTGAACGCCCCGACGGCGTCAAGATCGGTGGTCTCTTTATTCTCGCAATTGTCGTCGTGTCCTTCGTCTCGCGGACCCGACGCTCCTTGGAGCTACGGGCCGTGAGCATCGTCATGGATGACACGGCACGCCACTACATAATGGGCGCAGCCAAATGTGGTGCGGTCCGGCTGATTCCGAAAGAGCCCGGCGAGTCCACGGCCACCTCATACCGCGAAAAGGCGACCGAGGTCCGCGAAAACAACGGCGTCCCGGGCTGGGCTCCCGTGATCTTCGTCGAAGTCACCGTCTCTGACGCCTCAGACTTCGAAGCCGACCTCGAAGTGGCAGGGATCGAGCGGCACGGCTATCGGGTCCTGCGCGTCCGCAGCTCGGTCATCGCCAACACCATCGCTGCTCTCCTGATCGACATCCGCGACAGCACAGGCACGATTCCTCACGCGTACTTCAGCTGGACCGAAGGCAACCCGCTGGTCAACTTCATGCGATTCCTGTTCGTCGGCGATGGCGAGATCGCACCCGTCACGCGCGAGGTGCTCCGCGAGGCCGAGCCAGACCCGGAACGGCGCCCACGCATTCACGTCGGCTAGTGCCGCGGGACAAGCCCTTGGTCAAAGCTAGCCACGCCGGACCCCAACGCTGTGGCCCTCTCTACGTCACGAGGCCACTACCGCTCACCGCGAAGCACCCCCGAACCGTTCCACAAGTCCAGGGGCTGCCCAGAGTTTCGTTGACAGGTTGATGTGCCCTGGGTTTCGTGATTCTCGGGCCGCCCGTGCGAAATGAGCTCAACGGTCCCGGGTTTCATGACGGCTGACTGGGGTGGGCACGGCGTCGATGCTCGAGACAACGGGACGTCGTTGCGGCCGGCCTCACACGTCTGACTGATGCTGGCCCACAATTGCCGACAACATGGGCTGACTTGTCCGGTAGTAGCTGGCTGTCACCGATAAGCCCGTGCGGTCGCACTGCGTCAGCCCCAGGTGTCAGATTTGGGATCGATCTCGATCCTGCCCTGTCATGCCGGCAAGAACCGCAGAAGACTGCACGGGGATTTCCCCTAGGGCGTCCCCCGCCCTGCCAGTCGCCATGTGCCCCTGCACGGGGCAACGCTGCAGGTCACCGGCGTGCGGCTCGAACTGGCCGCCATATTTCCCCGGGCATTCCCCGCGCTCACACTCCTGACGATCTGACGAATAGACGTTTCCGCAGGTCACAGAGTTGCGGCACCAATGGCGATAGGTGGTTCCTCAGACGCCATAGAACCGGGCATAAGAAGAGCCCCTGACCGCGTTTCTGCTGGTCAGGGGCTTCTTATGGTGCTGTGGCAGGTGCAGGGTTCGAACCTGCGTAGGCGTTGCCGTCTGATTTACAGTCAGATCCCTTTGGCCGCTCGGGCAACCTGCCATGGGTGTTGCCGGGGCAACGACAAGCAAGACTATCTCAGCCACTTAGAGTGAGAGAAACCAGATCCGCGGCGCAGCATCACAGGAGCACACATGGCCGACTCGTCATTCGACATCGTCAGCAAGATCGATCGCCAGGAAGCCGACAACGCGCTCAACCAGGCCTCCAAGGAGATCGCGACCCGCTACGACTTCAAGAACACCGGCGCCGACATCAAGTGGAGCGGCGAGTGGGGCATCGAGATCACCGCGAACGCGGACGAACGCGCCTTGGCCATCCTTGACGTGTTCAAGGACAAGCTGATCAAGCGCGGCATCTCGCTGAAGACGCTCGAGGACGGCGAGCCGCGCCAGTCTGGCAAGGACGTCAAGATCAACTCGACCTTCACCGAGGGCATCAACCAGGAGCAGGCCAAAAAGGTCTCGAAGCTCATCCGCGACGAGGGACCCAAAGCCGTCAAGGTGCAGATCCAGGGCGAGGAGCTGCGTGTCACGAGCAAGAAGCGCGACGATCTCCAGGAGGTCATCGCCTTGCTCAAGGGTGCCGATCTCGACTTCGCCGTCCAGTTCACGAACTACCGCTGAGCCGCCGCGATGCCTGCCACCCGGCTGATGCCGACCGAGGAATCGTCCGACCTCATCGACCTGACCCGCGACATCGTGGCCAAGGAGGTCGCTCCACATGTGGCGCAGGTGGAGGCGTCCGGTGAGTTCCCTCGCGACCAGTTCCGCGTCCTGGGCAGGGCCGGTCTGATGTCGCTGCCCTACCCCGAGGAGTACGGCGGGGGCGGCCAGTCGTACGAGGTCTACCTGCAGGCGCTCGAGGAGATCGCGACGGTGTCGGCCTCGGTGGGGGTGGGCGTCAGCGTGCATGCGTTGTCGTGCTTCGGATTGTTCACCGCGGGCACCGACGAGCAACGCAAGCAATGGCTGCCCGACATGCTGTCGGGCGAGCTGCTGGGCGCCTACTGCCTGTCTGAGGCCCACGCCGGGTCTGACCCCGCGGCGATGCGCACCAAGGCCGTGCGCGACGGCGACTCGTACGTCATCAACGGCGCCAAGGCCTGGACGACGCACGGTGGGCAGGCCGACTTCTACAAGGTCATGGCCCGCACCTCCGACGACGGCGGTCGCGGCATCTCGTGCTTCCTCGTCCCGGCCGACACCCCCGGCCTGACCGCCGACAATCCCGAGCAGAAGATGGGCCTGATGGGCTCCACCACCGCCACGATGCTCTTCGACGACGTCCGCATCCCGGTGGAGCGACGCCTCGGCGACGAGGGGCAGGGGCTCCCGATCGCGTTGGCGGGGCTCGACGCGGGCCGCCTCGGTATCGCCGCGGTGGCGACCGGGCTCGCTCAGGGGGCCCTGGACGCGGCGGTGGACTATGCCAAGCAACGTCAGACGTTCGGCAAGGCCATCATCGACCACCAGGGGCTCGGATTCGTCCTGGCCGACATGGCCGCGGCCGTCGAGTCTGCCCGCGCGACGTATCTCGCCGCTGCACGGCTGCGTGACGCCGGTCGGCCGTACGCCCGTCAGGCCTCGATCGCCAAGCTGGTGTGCACCGACAACGCCATGAGGGTCACCACCGACGCCGTCCAGGTCTTCGGTGGCGCCGGCTACACCCGCGACTTCCCGGTCGAGCGCTACATGCGCGAGGCCAAGGTCATGCAGATCTTCGAGGGCACCAACCAGATCCAGCGGCTGGTCATCAGCCGAGACCTCGCTCGCTGACCCGAGCAGGTCAGGGGAGGTTGCTCATGAGGAGGTCCGGCCAGGCGCTGAGGGCCACCAGCCCGGTTGCGCCGATGATCACCGCGGCCTTGGCCACGCGGATCGAGACCGGCGGCGACGGGCTGACGTACGGGTCGTCGTCATCGGGCCGCTCGACCAGCACCACGATGAGCCGCAGGTAGTAGGCGAGGCCGAGCATGACGTTGATGCCCATCACGACGGCCAGCCAGATGTGATCGCCGTCGACGACCGGGCGGATGACGACATACTTCGTCACCAGGCCGATGACGGCGGGCGGGAAGCCGGCGAGCGTCAGCATCGCGATGACCAGTGGGATGCCTGTCGGCGGGTCTGTGCGAGCGAGGCCCTCGAGCTCATGGAAGCTCGTGCTGCCGCGCAGCCGGAGCACCACGGCGAGCGCCGCAAACGCGACAAGGTTGGCCATCACGTACACCGCGAGGTACTGCACCGGGGCCCGCAGGCCGTTGACGGTGAGCAGCGCCGCGGCTGGCGCGATGAGGAAGCCTGCCTGCGCGATCGACGACCAGGCGAGCATGCCGACGGCGTCGCGTTGCCGCAGGGCGCCGAGGTTGCCGACGGTCATCGTCACGGCCGCGACGATCGCGACGAGCGGCTGCCACGTGTCGTGGCTGTAGGGCATCGCATAGGCGAGCAGGACGAGCAGGGCGCCGAGCGCGGCAGCCTTCGACACCGTGGAGAGGTAGCCGGCGACCATGACCGACGCGCCGCCATAGGTGTCGGGGATCCAGACGTGGAAGGGCACCGCTCCGAGCTTGAACAGCAGACCGACGACCGTCAGCACGACGGACACCGCGACGACGCTGTTCGGCAGGTCGGTGGTGCGCAGGGCCTCTCGGATGCCGGCGTACTGCAGCGTGCCCGTGACGCCGTAGAGCAACGAGATGCCCATCAGCGTGATGGCCGTCGACACGACAGACGCAAGGAAGAACGTCCACGCCGATCGCACCGCCGCACGGTCGCCCTGCCGCAGTCCGACGAGCGCGATCGACGGCAGCGACAACAGCTCGAGCGCCACGGTGAGTGTCACGAGGTCCCGCGCAGCGACCATCAGCAGGGCGCCGGCAGCCGAGCTGAGCAGCAGGAAGTGGTACTCCCCCGGCGGCATGGCGTTCTCGAAATTCATGACGTTGGACGCCACCACGACGAACAACGTCCCGGTGAGCACGATCAGGGTGAACGCGAAGGTGTAGCGCGACGGGCCCTGTGTGTGGATCAGCTCGAGACCGCCCACCACCAGCGCGACGCTGGCCGGCAGACCCGAGCCGAGCCACGTGCGTCGCGGGTAGAAGGCGTCCACGAGCAGCGCCACGAGTGCGCCGGTGAACACGATGGCTGCCGGGCCGACGACGACCCAGTCGACGGGGATCATGGGGCCACCGGGCTGTAGGTGCCGCTGTAGGTGGCGCCGGGGTTGTCGTAGAGCCCGACGATCAGCCCGGGCGCGAGCCCGAGCACGAGAATCGAGGTGACCAGGACCCCACTGACGAAGGCCTCGCGCAGTGTCAGGTCGCGGTCACCGTCGCGCGGCATCGGGTCTCCCTGCGCGAGCAGCCGGATGGCGCGGACGAAGTAGGCCGTCGTGAGGGCGACGCCGAGCACCGCGACGCCGAGGGCCGACCACGCGAGTGGCCTGGTCAGCACGTCGCCGACCTCGTAGGCCGCGCGGAGCGACAGCAGCTCTCCCCAGAAACCGGCGAGCCCCGGCAGTCCGAGGCTGGCCACCGCGGCGAGGACGAACGTGACCGCCAGCCACGGTGTGCGCGAGTACAGCCCTCGTCCGATGACCCGTATCGACGCCGTGCCGAAGCGGTCCTTGAGTGAGCCGGCGTTGAAGAACAGCAGACCGGTGACGACCCCGTGGGCGACGGAGCCGAACACCGCCGCGGCGACGCCGATGTCGCTCATCGTCGACAGTGCCAGCACGACGAAGCCCATGTGCCCGACGCTCGAGTAGGCGATGAGGCGTTTGAGGTCGTCCTGCGCGTAGCAGGCCAGAGCCGACCAGATGATGCCGGCGACCCCGGCGACCGCCAGGTAGGGCGCCACCTCGGCGAACGACTCGGGCAGCATGCCGACACCGAGCAGCAGCAGCCCGTAGGTTCCGAGCTTGAGGAACACGCCAGCCAGCAGCACCGAGCCGACCGTCGGCGCCTTGCTGTGCGCGTCGGGGAGCCACGTGTGCAGTGGCACCAAGGGCGTCTTGATGGCGAAGCCGAGCACGATGAGCACCACCGCGACGACAGGTCCGCCGGTGATGTCCGGTATCTGCAGCGTGCCGGAATCGAGCGCCACGATGATGATGCCGACGAGGAGCAGCGCGGAGCCCGACACGGTGAACAGCAGGAAACGGGTCGCGGCGCGGCGCCGTCCGACCGGGTCGAGCGCATCGCCCCACCAGGCGATGACGAACCACATCGGTATCAGCGCGAGCTCGAAGAAGACGAAGAACAGCAGCAGGTCCAGCGAGGCGAAGACCCCGAGCGCGGAGGCGGCGATGACCAGCACCAGGGCCACGAGGGCGGGGGGCGTCTCGTCGTCGACCAGCCACACGCAGCACAGCGTGCCGAGAAAGGCCGTCATGAGCAGGAACGGCCACGAGAGCGCGGTGGCACCGACGTGCAGCCGGGCGCCGAGGGGGTCGATCCAGCCGATGTCGATCTCGCCGGAGACCACCGCTCGACCCTCCCAGACGAGACCGAGGAGCACGAGCGAGACGAGCATCGTTGCTGCGGCGATGATGGCGGCGTTGCGACCGGAAAGACGCTTGCGCAGGAACATCAGGAGGAGACCCACCGCGAAGGGCAGGATGAGTGCGACGGCGATCATGTCCAGATCACCGCTGCAGCCGTGAGGACCATGACGCCCGCGGCGATCAACGTGACGTAGCGCTGGACGTTGCGCGACTGGAAGAGGTCCAAGCCTTGCGAGGCGAAGCCCGCTGCCGCAGCCGACGCCCGTGGGTAGGCATCGACACCGTCGCGATCGATGTCGACGACGACGGTGGAGACGCCGCGCATGGCAGCCGGGATCCAGCGCGAGTAGGGAGAGTCGAGTCCGAGGCCGTCGGCCAGCCGGGGCGCGTTGACGTCCAGCCCGCCGCCGCTTCTCCATCGCAGGACGACGAAGCCGACGCCGAGCGCAGCAACGGCTGTCGACAGCACCGCGATGCCTAGGTGGAACGGTTGACCTATCGACAGGGCGAGCGTGGCCACCGCGAGAATCACCACCGGCACGGTCATGGCGCGGGACGACTCGTGTCCGTCGACCGCGGGGCCGAAGAACGTCACCAGCCAGAGCCGGGTGGCGTAGGCAGCGGTGAGCAGCGATGTCAGGAGTGCCACGGCGAACAGGCCGTAGGCGAAGACCGAGCCCAGCGGACCGCCTCCGCCGGTGGCGACGTGCAGCGACTCGAGCACCGAGTCCTTGGAGAAGAAGCCGACCGTCGGGATGACGCCGGCCAGGGCCGCGAACCCCACCGTCATGCTCCAGAAGGTCGTGGGCATCGCACGACGCAGGCCGCCCATGGCCGACAGCGCGCTCGATCCGACGGCGTGCATCAGGCAGCCGCAGCCCAGAAAGAGCAGAGCCTTGAACGCCCCGTGGCTGATGAGGTGGTCGGTGCCGGCCCCGGCGTCGCCTGTTGCCAGCGCCGCGAACATGAACGCCAGCTGGCTGACCGTCGACCACGCGAGAGCCCTCTTGAGGTCGTCCTGCGCGAGGGCGAACAGCGCGCCGAGCAGCATCGTGATGGCGGCGATGACGGCCAGCAGGTCCATCACGATGCTGGAGTCGGCGAGGATCGGTAGCAGCCGGGCGACGAGGTAGACCCCTGCCGCGACCATCGTCGCGGCGTGGATCAGGGCCGTGATCGGGGTGGGGCCGGGCATCGCGTCGGGCAGCCACGACTGCAGCGGGAACTGGGCCGACTTGCCGACCACGGCCACCAGGACGAGCAGGCCGATCGCGGTTGAGTTCTTCGGGCCCTGCAGCAACACCTCACTGATGCGGTACGTGCCGTAGGTCTGGCCGATCACCAGGATGCCGACGAGCAGACCGAGATCGGCGATGCGGGTCATCAGGAATGCCTTGGCCGCACCGGCACGCGCCGCCGGGGTCTGCCACTCGTGCCCGATCAGCAGGTACGAGCAGACGCCCATGACCTCCCACCCGATCAGCAGCACGAACAGATCGTCGGCCGCGACCACCGTGATCATCCCGAGCAGAAACAGGATGATGATGAGGGCATACGACCGGTAGCGCGGGTGGTGGCCGAGGTAGGTCGTGGAGTAGATCTGCACCAGCAGCCCGACGCCGACGGCCAACAGCAGCACCTGGGCGGCGAGACCGTCGATGTGGATCGCGAGCGAGATGCCGAGTAGATCGTTGCCCTGGATCAGGACGTGCGTCGAGCCGGGCACCACGTGGAGGAGCTCAGAACCCATCTGCAGCCCGGTTTCGGGCTCGATCACCGAGCTGTCGCCGAGGTGCGGGATTGCCCAGACCGCCACGACCGCTGCGAGCAGCGCCGTGATGGCGACGTAGGGCCAGTGCCTGCTCACGCGTCGCCCCCGACCCGGTCGACGTCGACCGTCCGGACGGCGCGGAACAGCGCGAGGATGATCGCCAGCCCGAGGCCGATCTCGGCGGCGGCGAGCGTGATGGTGAACAGCGTGAGCACCTGGCCGGTGTGCGCCGGGGCGGCAAACCACGCGTCGAACGCCACGAGGTTGAGGTTGACGGCGTTGAGCATGAGCTCGACGCCGAGCAGCATCAGGACGGCGTTGCGTCGAGCGAGGACGCCGTAGAGGCCGATGCCGAACAGGGCAGCCGCGAGCACCAGCGGGTAGAGCAGGGGCATCAGTGCTCGGATCCCGACCGCGAGATGACGATGGCGCCGATCAGCGCCGCGAGCAGGACGCCGCTGAGGACCTCGAACGGCAGCACCCAGTCGTGGAACAGGGCATCGCCGATGGACGCGGCGGTGCCGATCCGGCGGCCCTCGATGCGTTGGCCGTGGAACCCCGCGATGACCGTGGCGCCGAGGCCGATGGTGGCCACCAGCCCGAGCAGGGCGGCGACCCAGCGGTTGCCGGTCACCTCGGCGGATGGACCGGCGGCGGGCTGCCGGGTGAGCATCAGCGCGAAGATCACCAGCACGACGACCGAACCGACGTAGACGAGCACCTGCACCCCGGCGACGAACTCGGCCGTCACCAGCACGAAGCAACCCGCGATGCTGCCGAGCGTCACGACGAGCCACAGGGCTGCGTGCACCAGCTCGCCGCTCGTCATCGCCAGCACCGCGGAGACGACCGCAGTGGCGGCGAGGAGCAGGAACACGATCTCGGTGACGGTCACACGTCCCCCTCAAGGGGCAGCTCGTCCGCTGCGCCTTCGGCGAGGAGAGCCTCATAGGTCGCGATCTCCTTCGACGGGCCTGCACCGGGATCGAGTGCCTGCGGCGGCGGCACGGTCCACATCCACTCGCGCAGCCTGTTCATGTCGTGCGTCAGGTCGACGATGTCGCCCTCGGCGTAGGCGAACTCCGGTGACCAGTGCAGCGCGTCGAAGGGGCACACCTCGATGCAGATGCTGCAGTACATGCAGATCGAGTAGTCGATGTCGAAGCGGTCGAGAACGTTCTGGCTGCGGTCGCGTCCGCCCTCCGTGGTCGCCGGGATCGTCTCCTTGTGCGAGTCGATCGTGATGCACCACGACGGGCACTCGCGCGCGCAGAGCATGCACGACGTGCAGTTCTCCTCCTGCAGCGCGATCACGCCACGGCTGCGCGGGGGCAGGTCGGGCTCGACGTCCGGGTAGTGCGCGGTGACACTGCGCCGGAGCAGGTTGCGCATCGTCACCCGAAGGCCCTGGACGAGCCCACCTCCCCATGCCTTGCGCGTCATCACCACACCACCAAAAGGGTCGTGAGGGTGATCTGTGCGAGCGAGAGCGGCACGAGCACCTTCCAGGCGAAGGCGTTGACCTGGTCCTCCCGCAGGCGCGGGTATGCGACGCGGGCCCAGATGACCACGAACGACACGGCGACGATCTTCAGCAGCGACCACACCCAGCCGAGCTGGTCCGACCACGGACCGGCCCATCCGCCGAGGAACAGCACCGTCGTCAGCCCAGCGAGGACGACGATGCCGGCGTACTCGGCGAGCAGAAACATCGCGAACCGCATGCCGCCGTACTCGGTGAGTGGCCCCATCACCAGCTCGGCGTCGGCCAGCGGCGCGTCGAAGGGCGGCCGCTGCAGCTCTGCGAGGCCAGCGAGGAAGAACACCACGAGGCCGGGCAGCTGGGCCAGGAGCCACCACGGCTCCCACGCCTGGGCGATACCGACGAGCGAGAGGGTGCCGGCGGCCATGGCGACGCTCGCCGCGGCCAGCACCATCGGCAGCTCGTAGCTGGTGAGCTGGGCGGCCACCCGCATGCCGCCGATGTACGAGTACTTGTTGCCGCTGCCGAGACCACCCATCAGGGTTCCGAGCACGCCGACGCTCATCGCTGCGAGAACGAAGAAGAGACCGAGATCGAGGTCCTGCCCGATCAGGTTCGCCTGCCCGAAGAACGGTCCGAGCGGGATGGCGAACAGGGCCACGAGGTAGGGGATGAGGGCGACGGCCGGTGCCAGCTCGAAGACCTTGCGGTCGGCCGCGGCCGGGACGATGCTTTCCTTCTGCACGAACTTGATGCCGTCGGCCACGAGCTGCGCCCAGCCGTGGAAGCCGCCCGCCGCCATGGGTCCTACTCGGCTCTGCATATGTGCCATCGCCTTGTGCTCCATCTGACCGACCAGCAGCGGCAACGTCAGGAAGGCCCCGAGGACCACCAGGCAACGCAGGACGACGTCAAGCACCGGGACCCCACTCGCCGGCATCGGGGACGCCCGGCGGCTTGATGCGCCGGCGGCTCGGGGAGTGCGACGAGTCGGCATCGCTCTCACCCGGCTCCTTCGCGCCCGGCCACGGCTTGGCAACGCGTGAGGCCAGGACGAACTCCTTGCGCAAGGGGTGGCCCTCGAACCCGTCGGGCAGCAGCAGTGGTGCGAGCTCGACGCCGAAGTCGATGCCGAACATCTCGTGCGTCTCACGCTCGTGCCAAGCGGCGCCTGCGTAGACGTCGGCGATCGATGCGATGCTCGCGGTGTCGCGGTCGAGGTAGGTGACGAGGAGCAGATGGGTCAGTGCCGGCTCGAGGCGGGCGACGTGCAGCACGAGGCGAAAGCCTTCGGGGTGCTCGTCGACGGCGGAGAACCAGTCGAAGTAGCTGTAGCCGTCAAGCTTGAGGCCCGCGACGGCGTCATGCCATGCGGCTGGCTCCACGACTCGGTGCGGTGGTCCGAAGGCGTTGTCCTCGAGCGTCACCGCGGCGGCTCGATCCGGGGGCTGAGCAGCGACCTGGTCGAGCGCTGGTCGCGGCCCGCACCGTAACGCTCGGCCAGGTTCTCGCCGGCGATCTTGTCCTGCAGCGTCACGATGCCATTGAGCAGGGCCTCGGGCCTCGGCGGGCATCCGGGCACGTACACGTCGACGGGGATGATCTGGTCGACCCCCTTCGTCACGGAGTACGAGTCCCAGTAGGGACCGCCGGAGTTGGCGCAGGAGCCGAAGCTGATGACGTACTTCGGCTCAGGCATCTGGTCGTAGAGGCGCTTGATCGCCGGCGCCATCTTGTCGGTGACGGTGCCTGACACCACCATGAGGTCGGCCTGACGCGGCCCGGGGGCGAACGGGATGACGCCGAGGCGGATGAAGTCGTGGCGCGACATCGAGGTGGCGATGAACTCGATCGCGCAACAGGCCAGCCCGAAGTTGAACACCCACAGGGAGTACTTGCGGCCCCAGTTGAGGAGGTAGCGCGCGGGCCTGGGTGCGTGCTCCGAGCCGATGCCCAGCGTGGGTGGGGCAGGCACGAAGGCCGGCATGGGGAGGTCGACACGACCAGAATTCATCGGGTTGCCGTCCACGACAGCACCCCTTTGCGCCACGCGTAGATAAGCCCGACGACGATGATGCCGATGAAGACGCCCATCTCGGCGGCGGCTGGGCGGCCGATGTCGTCGAGCACGACGGCCCACGGGAAGAGAAACACCGCGTCGACCGCGAAGATGACATAGAGGAACGCATAGACGTAGTAGCGGACCGTCGACTGCGACCAACCCTCACCGACCGGGTCGACGCCCGATTCGTAGGTCATCTCTTTCGCTGGCGACGGTACCTGCGGTCGCATGAGTCGGTTGACCCCGAGCATCGCCGTCGCCAGCAGGACGCCCACCAGGATGATGACGCCGACGGCCGCGTAGTCGTCGAGATAGGCCTGCATGGACCCACTCTAGGGAAGTACGTTCCCGCTTTGGTGCGCGCGACCCCGCGGCGGTCCCGATCGATGGTGTGGGCCGTGACGTGGTGGGGTGCCCGGGCCGCGGATGCCCCACCACGTCGACGCTCAGCCCTGCGCGAGGAGGGAGACGTCGTTCCACTTCTCCCACGTCTCGATGCGCGAGGCGTAGTCCTTCTTCGCGATGTCGAGAGGGGCTGCACCGAAGAAGACCCGCAGCGGCGGCTCCTCGGCATCCACGACCCGGAGGATTGCCTTCGCCGAGGCGGTCGGGTCACCCGGCTCCGCATTGCGCGAGGCGCGCAGCTTGTTGGTCTTCTCGCGGAAGTCGTCGTACGCGGCAAGCTCGTCGGAGCGCTTCGCCGAGTCGCCGCTCCAGTCGGTCGAGAACCCGCCGGGCTCCACCAGCGTCACCTTGATGCCGAAGTCGGCGACCTCCTGCGCGAGCGACTGGGAGAACCCCTCGAGCGCCCACTTGGAAGCGTGGTAGATCCCGACGATCGGGGACGCACTGGTGCCGCCGATCGACGACACCTGGATGATGTGGCCCGATCCCTGCTCTCGCAGGAACGGCAGCGCCGCCTGGGTGACCCACAGGGCGCCGAACAGGTTGGTCTCGAGCTGGGCCCGGGCGTCTGACTCGCTGATCTCCTCGATGAAGCCGAAGTGACCGAAGCCGGCGTTGTTGATCACGATGTCGAGCTGGCCGAAGTGGTCGTGTGCAGTCTTGACGGCGGCGAAGTCGGCCGCCCGGTCGTTGACGTCGAGCTCGATCGGCAGGATCGCGTCGCCGTACTTCTCCACGAGGTCGTCGAGCGAGCTGACGTCGCGCGCCGTGGCGGCGACGCGGTCTCCCCGCTCGAGGGCCGCCACGCTCCACTCTCGTCCAAAGCCACGCGAGGCGCCGGTGATGAACCAGGTCTTGGTGTTGTCAGTCATGTGTCAACGCTAAGGCCTGGAGTGCACTCCAGCGCAAGTCGAAATCCCTGTCACTCGGGCACCCGCAGCACGCTCACGGCGAAGTCGGACTCATCGGAGAACGGCACGAGGTCCCACGTCGCGAAGCGCTGCTCGAGAGTCAGCCCCGCCGCCACGACATCCGCGTCGAACGCGACCAGCTCGTAGTCGCGGTCGGTCGCGAACCCCACCACGATGCGCCCACCCGGACGCATGTGGGCGCGCAGACGGCTCAGCACCTGCTGCTCGGAGTGCGGCGCGAGGAACACCATGACGTTGCCCGCCATCACGGCGATGTCGAAGGGCTGCTCGTCCAGATCGAGGTCGCTGAGGTCTGCCACGACCCAGCGGGGGCCGGGATGGTCCTCGGCCGCCGCCGCGATGAGCACCGGGTCGGCGTCGGCCCCCACGATCGTGTGGCCGCGCGCATGCAGCTCAGACCCGACCCGGCCGGGCCCGCAGCCGGCGTCGAGCACGCGCGACCCCGGCGACACCATGGCATCGATGAGCCGGGCCTCGCCTGCGAGGTCCTTGCCTTCGGCGGCCATGGTGCGGAACCGCTCGACATACCACTCGGAGTGGCCGTCCTTGGTGTCGGTGAACCAGCGTGGTCGGGGCGAGGTGGGTCCGTGGGTCATGGGTCCATGGTGCCTGACGGTCAGGCTTCCACGACTTCCTGCCAGATCATCCGACGGGACCCCGCTGGGACGGACGACCGTCGTGTCGGGCGTAAACTCATCCGGTGAGCGAGTCAAGGAGCGTCGACTCCCGCAGCGGTGTGGGCCTCGGTGTCGCCGCCTACCTGTGCTGGGGGTTCTTCCCCCTCTACTGGCCGCTTCTCGAGCCGGCCGGGTCGCTCGAGATCTTGGCACACCGCGTGGTGTGGTCGCTGTTGTTCGTGCTGATCCTGATCACCGCCACCGGACGCTGGGCGACGTTCCTCGCCATTGCGCGCGAACGCCGGCTGATGTTGATCCTCGGCGCGGCCTCGGTCGTCATCGCCCTCAACTGGGGCGGTTTCATCTACGGCGTCACGAATGGGCACGTCATCGAGACCTCGCTCGGGTACTTCATCAACCCACTCGTCACCGTGCTGCTGGGGGTCTTCGTCCTCAAGGAGACGCTCCGGCCGACGCAATGGGCCGCCGTCGCGATCGGTGGCCTCGCGGTCCTGGTGCTCGCGGTCGACTACGGACGTCCACCGTGGATCGCCTTGCTGGTCGCGTTCTCGTTCGCGACGTACGGGTTCCTGAAGAAGAAGGCCAATCTCGGCGCGTTCGAGGGCCTCGGCATGGAGACGCTGATCATCTCCCCCGTCGCGCTCGCCTTCCTGATCGCCCTGCAGCTGCGTGGCGAGCTGACCTTCGGGCATGACGGGATGGGCAACGCGCTCCTGCTCGCCGGCACGGGCATCGTCACCGCCATCCCCCTGCTGATGTTCGGCGCCGCTGCGACCCGACTGTCGCTGACGACGATCGGGCTGCTCCAGTACCTCGGCCCGATCATCCAGTTCATCACCGGGCTGACGATCTTCCATGAAGACATGAGCAGCGCGCGCTGGATCGGCTTCGGACTGGTGTGGCTCGCGCTCGTCGTGTTCACGTCGGACGCCGTGCGCGGACGCCGTCGGACGCTCGCCACGACAGCCCCACTGGTCTGAAGGACTTCACGCCCCTCAGAAAGTGACTCGCGAGCGTTGGTCTGTGGTCAGGTGAGGCGGGTCGCCACGGTGTCGCAGAGAGCTTGGAGGGCTACTCGGGCCGGAAGGTCTGGGAGCCTGCCCAGCAGGGCGCTTGCAGCGTCTGCCTCGGCCTGGACGTACGAGCGTGACTCCAGCATCGCCGGGTGAACCCGCAGGAGCCGGAGTGCCTCGCCGTGCTCGGAGTCGTCGGTCAACGGCTTGGACAACAGGGCTCGCAGGCGCTCGCTGTCGGCGTCGGTGGACCGCAGGGCGATCAGCGTCGGCAGAGTCGGCACACCTTCACGCAGGTCGGTGCCGGGCGTCTTGCCCGACTCCCCGGTCTCGCTGGCGATGTCGATGATGTCGTCACTGAGCTGGAATGCCGCGCCGATGCGCTCACCGAACTCGGTGAGGGTCGCCTGCACCTCAGAGGAGGCGCCAGACATCTTGGCGCCGAACAACGCCGCGGTCGCGATCAGCGACCCGGTCTTGTCCGACACGACGGACAGGTAGTGCTCGAGAGCATCCTCGCTGTCGGACGGACCCAGGGTCTCGCGGATCTGACCCTTCACGAGCCGCGAGAACGTGCGGGCCTGGATGCGCACGGCGTCGGTGCCGAGATCGGAGACCAGGTCGGAGGCCTGCGCAAAGAGGTAGTCGCCCACGAGGATCGCCACCGAGTTGTCCCATCGGGCGTTGGCGCTCGGCGCACCCCGCCGCACGGAGGCCTCGTCCATGACGTCGTCGTGATAGAGGGTCGCGAGGTGGGTCAGCTCGACCACCACCGCAGATGGCACGACGTCGGGCAGGCTCGGGTCACCGAACTCCGCGCACAGCATCGTCAGCAGGGGACGAAACCGCTTGCCGCCGGCAGTGAGGAGGTGCGCTGCGGCCTCTGCGACGAACGTCTCGGGGCTGTCGACCGCCGCGGCAAGCTGGACCTCGACCTCGTCGACGCCCGCGAGCACACGCGCCTCGAGGACCGGGTCGGTGAACGAGACACTCAGACTGGACACGCAGGACTCCTCAGCGACAGATCAACGCACGAAGGCGCCCGCATGCTGCGCAAGATCCAGCACCGGTCCCGGAATGATACCGAGGCCGATCGTGGCCGTCGCAGCGACGGCGATCACCACGGTAGTCAGGATGCTGGGCACCGCAACCGAGGGGCCCTCCCCCACCGGGTCGGTGAAGAACATCAGCACGATGACCCGTACGTAGAAGTAGGCGGCGAGGGCGCTGACGAGAACTCCAAAGACCACGAGCGGCCAGAATCCACCCGACCACGCAGCACTGAAGACAGTCCACTTGCCGATGAAGCCACCCGTGAGCGGGATGCCCGCGAACGACAGCATGAACAGGGCAAAGGTCCCCGCGAGGACCGGTGACTTCTTGCCGAGCCCGGCCCACTTCGACAGGTGGGTCGTCTCCCCGCCCGAGTCGCGGACGAGGGTGACGATCGCGAACGCCCCGATCGAGGAGACGCCATAGACCGCGAGGTAGAACAGGATGCTCGACACAGACGTGACCCGCAGCGAGCCGGCCACGCCGACGTACGCGCCGACGAAGCCGACGAGCAGGAAGCCCGCGTGGGCGATCGAGGAGTAGGCGAGCATGCGCTTGACGTCGGTCTGCGAGATCGACACGACCGCACCGAGGAACATGGTGATGACCGCGATGATGACCATCATGGGGCGCCAGTCCCACGACGCTCCGCCGAAGGCGACGAAGAAGATGCGAAGCAGCGCCAGGAAGGCGGCGGCCTTCGTGCCGGCCGCCATGAAGGCCGTGACGGGGGTGGGCGCGCCCTGGTAGACGTCGGGCGTCCACGTGTGGAACGGGACGGCGCCGATCTTGAACAGGAGGCCGACGGCCATCAGCGCCATCGACGCGAGCAGCAGGTTCTCGCTACCGGTTCGTGTGCTGACGGCGACGGCGATGGCCGACAGCTCGAAGCTGCCCGCGTAGCCGTAGGCCAGAGCCACGCCGTAGAGGAAGAACACCGACGAGAACGCCCCGAGCAGGAAGTACTTCAGTGCCGCTTCCTGGCTCAGCAGGCGGCGCCGTCGCGCGAGTCCGCAGAGCAGATAGAGGGGCAGCGACAGCACCTCGAGCGCGACGAACATCGTGAGCAGGTCGTTGGCGGTCGCGAACAGCATCATGCCGACCAGGGCGAACAGCGCCAGCGGGAAGATCTCGGTGTGCTCGATGCGCTTGGTGATGGCCTCGGTCTCGGCACCCGACCCCGGCGCGTCGGCGGCACGACCGGTGAATCCGCTCAAGCCACCCTCGAGGCGTCGCTCGGCGAACAGCAGGATGCTCATGAGCGCGAAGATCAGCAGGATCCCCCAGGCGAAGACGCCCGGGCCGTCGATCGAGACGGCTCCCTCGGCGGCAACCTGGCCGCGGGCGAGCCGGGCGCCGTCGACGACGTCGAGATGCTGGAACACGTAGACGGTGTCGCCGAGAGCTGCGGCGATCGCCACGACCGCGAGCACGGCCTGCGCCACGAAGCGGTTGCGCCGGGGCCAGAACGCCTCGATCAGGACTCCGACCAGCGCGGCGCCGACGATGATGAACATCGGGGCCAACAGGGAGTACTCGATCGATGGCGCGGAGATGGGCGGAAGGTCGGCGGTGAGCACGTGCGAGGCGATCATTTGCTGCCTCCTTCGGTCGGCGCAGAGTCGATCGAGGTCGGGGTCCGCGGTGCGGGATCACCCTTGCCGATGTGGCTGACGACGTCGTCGATCGCGGGGTTGATGACGTTGAGCAGGGGCTGCGGGAAGAAGCCGAGCCCGATGATCAGGACGAGGGCAGGGGTCAGCGACGCGATCTCCCGGGGCTCGAGGTCGACCACCCCCTCGTTGCCCACCTTGAGCGGACCGGTCATGGTGCGCTGGTACATGATCAGGATGTAGAGCGCCGCCAGCACGATGCCGAGCGTCGCCAGCACGGCCGCGGGCACCGACCGCGTGAACGTCCCGGCCAGCACGAGGAACTCCGAGACGAATGGTGCGAGACCGGGCAACGACAGGCTCGAGAGTCCTGCCACCAGCAGGACGCCCGACATGATCGGGGCGATCTTCTGCACCCCGCCGAAGTCGGAGATGCGCGCAGAGCCACGCCTGGCGATCATCATGCCTGTGACGAGGAACAGCGCCGCTGTCGACAGCCCGTGGTTGAACATGTAGAGCGTCGATCCGGCCATGGAGGTGGAGGTGAAGGCGAAGATGCCCAGGATGATGAAGCCGAAGTGCGACACCGAGGTGAAGGCGATGAGCCGGCGGATGTCGTCCTGCCCGATCGCGAGCAGCGCACCGTAGAGAATGCTGATGACCGCCAAGGTGATGACGACCGGACTGGCCCAGTCGGAGGCGCCGGGGAAGATGCCGAGGCACCACCGGATCATGCCGAAGGTGCCGATCTTGTCGATCACGCTGACCATCAGCACCGAGGTACCGGGGGTCGCTGACCCCGCAGCGTCGGGCAGCCATGTGTGCAGCGGCCACAGCGGCGCCTTGATCGCGAAGGCCGCCATGAACCCGAGGAACAGCAACCTCTCGGTGTTGGTGCTGAAGTCGAGGTTCTGCAGGTCGCTCAGGAGGTAGGACGGCGAGCCGTCCTTCGAGCTGACCACGTAGAGGCCGACGATCGACGCCAACATGAGGAGGCCGCCGACGAGGTTGTAGATCAGGAACTTCACCGCGGCATAGGAGCGGTTGGGTCCGCCGAACGTCCCGATCAGGAAGTACAGCGGGATGAGCGTGGCCTCGAACAGGACGTAGAACAGGAACGCGTCGGTGGCCGCGAAGGCACCGATCGCGAGGCCCTCGACGGCGAGCATCCACGCGAAGTAGGCGTTCGTGCTCTTGGCGTCGGGCAGCCGGTCGCCCCATGCGGCGAGGATCACGATGGGCGTGAGGATCGTCGTGAGCAGGATCAGCGTGACGCCGATACCGTTGACACCGAGTGAGTAGTAGGCACCGAAGGCCTTGATCCAGGTGTGCTTCTCGGTGAGCTGGTAGCCACTCTCGCCACGGTCGAACTGAGCCATCATGACGAAGGACAGCACGAGGGTGATGAGCGCGACGCCGAGCGCGACGGTCTTCGCCCGCATGTTGGGCGCGGCTTCCCTGGGCAGGAAGGCCAGCAGCAGCGCCCCGATGATCGGGGTCGCGGCCAAGATGGTGAGGGTCATGCGAGGGTCACCGCCAGGAGAACAAGGAGAAGGACGGCAGCGCCGCCGAACATCGTGAGTGCGTACGAACGGACATAGCCGGTCTGCGGCTTCCGCAGGAACTGTGAGGTGTCACCCAGTCGGTCGGCCAGCCCGGTGACGAAGCCGTCGATGCCTTTGCCGTCGAGCCACACCAGGAACCTGGTGAGGTGCCGGGTCGGGCGCACCGCCACCGCGTCGTTGAGCTCGTTGCCGTAGAGCTCGTGCCGACCGGCGCGCGAGAAGAACGAGACCGAGCCGTCGGCAGGCGTCTCACCGGCAATCGGCTCACGGGTGTAGAGGACGTAGCTGGCGCCGATGCCGATCAGCACCACGACGAGCACCAGCAGACTGATGACCAGGGCCGGAAGTGGCAAGTCTTCGTGCGGGGCCTCGCCCACGACTGGCGCGAGCCAGGTTTCGATGAAGCCGCCGATGGCCAGGGCACCGCCGAACAACGACAGCGCGCCGAGTGCCATGAGCGGCACCGTCATGACCTTCGGTGACTCGTGTGGATGGATCTCCTCGTTCCAGCGCTGGTCGCCGAAGAAGGTCATCATCATCAGGCGGGTCATGTAGAACGCCGTGACCCCGGCACCGAGCAGCGCGCCGAGACCCACGAAGACGTTGTGGCCGAAGGCCGCCTCGATGATCTTGTCCTTGGAGAAGAAGCCCGCGAAGGGCGGGATCCCGATGATCGCGAGGTAGCCCAGAGCGAAGGTCGCGAAGGTGAACGGCATCATCTTGCGCAGCGCCCCGTAGTGGCGCATGTTGACGTCGTCCTCCATGCCGTGCATCACCGAGCCGGCACCGAGGAACATGTTGGCCTTGAAGAATCCGTGCGTGATGAGGTGGAAGATCGCGAAGGCGTAGCCCGCTGGGCCGAGCCCGGCTGCGAGCATCATGTAGCCGATCTGGCTCATCGTGGAGCCGGCGAGCGCCTTCTTGATGTCGTCCTTGGCACAACCGATCCAGGCACCCACGAGCAGCGTCACGAGGCCGACGACGATGACGGCGGTGCGGGCGGTCTCCGAGGCGTCGAAGACTCCGTGGGACCGCACGACGAGGTAGACGCCCGCGGTGACCATCGTGGCGGCGTGGATGAGTGCCGACACCGGGGTCGGGCCCTCCATGGCGTCAAGCAGCCAGCTCTGCAGCGGTACCTGCGCCGACTTGCCGCACGCCCCCAGCAGCAGCAGCAGGCCGAGTGCCGTGGCGACGGAGGCCGACGCCGAAGGGATGGAGGCGTTGACGACCGAGATCGACGACGTGCCGAACTGCGTGAACATCAGCATGATCGCCAGCGCCATGCCGATGTCACCGACACGGTTGACGACGAACGCCTTCTTGGCAGCCGCGGCAGCCGACGGCTTGTGCTGCCAGAAGCCGATGAGGAGGTAGGACGCCAGCCCGACGCCCTCCCAGCCGAGGAAGAGCACGAGGTAGTCGGGGGGGAGGGCGAGCGTCAGCATCGCCGCGATGAAGATGTTGAGGAACGCGAAGAAGCGCCGCCGACGCTCGTCGTGCTCCATGTAGCCGATCGAGTAGATGTGGATCAGCGTGCCGACGCCCGTGATGAGCAGCACGAAGAGCCCCGACAGCTGGTCGTAGGTGAACGACATGTCGACATGGAACGACCCGGCCTGGATCCAGGTGAACAGAGTGGCTGTGTGCGAGCGGTCGCCCTCGTCCCTGCCCAGCAGGTTGATGAACAGAGCGACACCGAGCACGAACGACGCGGCCGAGGCGAGGGTTCCGATGAGGTGACCGAAGCGGTCAGCCTCCTTGCCCCACGTCAGGAGCAGGGCACCGCTCGCAAGGGGTATGGCAATGAGCAGCCACTGAAGATCAAACATCGTGGGCTCCTACGACTTGAGCAGGCTCGCGTCGTCGACCGAGATCGAGCGACGCGTGCGGTAGATGGACACGATGATGGACAGTCCGACGACGACCTCGGCAGCGGCGACGACCATCACGAAGAAGGCGGCCACCTGTCCGTCGAGGTTGCCGTTCTGGCGAGAGAAGCTCACGAAGGCCAGGTTGGTGGCGTTCAGCATGAGCTCGATGCACATGAACACGACGATGGCGTTGCGGCGCACGAGCACGCCCACGGCACCGATCGTGAAGAGGATGAGCGACAGCGTGATGTACTCGTTCACTTGTCGTCCCCCTCCTCGGTGTTGCGCTCGTCGGTCGTCGGCAGGCTCGTGGATCTCTGCTTCGTCGCGGGACTCTCGGTCGAGGTCGCGACGGGTGAGTCACCGTCATCCTCGAGCTGCTCGACGACCTTGTCGATGTCGTCGTCGAAACCGTCGCGGACCTGACCGCGCGCGATCAGGCTCGCAGAGATCGAGGCCTCGAGGGGGCTGCCGTCGGGCAGGAGCGCCGGGGTGTCGACCGCGTTGTGCCGTGCGAAGACGCCGGGGGTCGGCCGAGGGCCCGGGTGGCGCCCTGACTCCGCGTACTCGCGCATGCGGCGCGCGGCGATGTCGGCTTGCGAGTGGCGAGTGGTCAACCGCTCCTTGTGCGCGAGCACCATCGCCCCGAGGGCTGCCGTGATGAGCAGGGCGCTGGTGAACTCGAAGGCGAGGACGTACTTGCCAAACAGGAGATCGGCGAGTCCGTAGGGGTTGCCGTTGCTGTTGGCTGCCGTGAGGCCCACGACCGCTCCCGACACGGTCTGGCCGATCGCGACGACCACGGTGAGGCCGAAGATCAGGCCCAGCCCGGTGGCGACGAAACGCTGACCCGAGATCGTCTCCTTGACCGCGTCGGAGAAGTCGACTCCGACCAGCATCAGCACGAAGAGGAACAACATCATGATGGCGCCGGTGTAGACGATGATCTGCACCGCGAAGAGGAACGGTGCGCCTTGCGCGGCGTAGAGCACCGCGAGGCTGATCATGACGACGGCGAGGCACAGGGCCGCGTGCACGGCCTTCCTGACGAACAGCAGTCCGAGCGCCGCGATCACCATGATCGGCGCAAGGATCCAGAAGGTGATCACTCGGTGCCTTCCCCGGCCGGGGGGTCCGTCTGGCCTGCCGAATTACCGGCGGAGACCTCCACGATGGGGAGCTGCATACCGCGGTAGTAGTCCTGGCTGTCGTCGCTGATCATCATCTCGTGCGGAGCCTCGACCATGCCCGGGAGCAGCGGCGCCAAGAGATCGTTCTTCTCATAGATGAGGTCGGCGCGGTTGTTGTCGGCCAGCTCGTACTCGTTCGTCATCGTCAGCGCGCGGGTGGGACACGCCTCGATGCAGAGCCCGCACAGGATGCAGCGCAGGTAGTTGATCTGGTAGACCCGCCCGTAACGCTCGCCGGGGCTGAAGCGCTCGCCGTCGACGTTGGACGCCCCCTCGACATAGATCGCGTCGGCGGGGCACGCCCACGCACACAGCTCGCACCCGATGCACTTCTCGAGCCCGTCGGGCCAGCGGTTGAGCTGGTGCCGCCCGTGGAAGCGAGGTGCCGTCGGGACCTTCTCGAAGGGGTACTGCTCGGTGACGGTCTTGCGGAACATCGTCCGGAACGTCACGCCGAAACCGGCGATCGGGTCCCAAAGGGTCTCGCGGATGGGGTTGCTGGTCATCGCGGAGCCGTCCTTCCGGGTTGATTCTGCGATGGATCAGCCGCGTCGAGGGCGGTGCCGGCCACTGCCTGGCCGGGCAGCGACTGGCCGGGCATCGGGGGCACGGGGTAGCCGCCAGCGAAGGCGTCGAACTCCTCGGGCTCTGACGGTGGGCCCGACGGCTCCTTCTTCTCGGGGATCAGGAAGGTGGCGAGCACCAGCACACCCGCGACGACGGCCACTATCACCAGCGTCTGCTGGCCGAGGAGGTCATCGTTCTTGAGCTTGCGGATGAGCCCGACAGCGATGATCCAGACGAGCGACACCGGGATGAGGATCTTCCAGCCGAAGTTCATGAACTGGTCGTAACGCATGCGCGGCAGCGTGCCGCGGAGCCAGACGAACATGAAGATGAAGAACAACGTCTTGCCGAAGAACCAGAGCACGGGCCAGTAGCCGGAGTTGGCACCCTCCCAGATGTGAGAGATGCCGAACGGCGCGCGCCACCCGCCGAGGAACAGCGTCGTGGCCAGGGCCGAGACGGTGACCATGTTGACGTACTCGGCAAGGAAGAACAGTGCGAACTTGAGCGAGGAGTACTCGGTGTGGAACCCACCGACCAGCTCGCCCTCCGCCTCGGGGAGGTCGAACGGGGCTCGGTTCGTCTCGCCGACCATCGCGATGCAGTAGATGATGAACGACGGGAAGAGCGGGATGAAGTACCACATGCCGCTCTGCGCAGCGACGATCTCGGACGTCGACATCGAGCCGGCGTACATGAACACCGTGACGAACGACAGGCCCATCGCCACCTCGTAGGAGATGATCTGCGCGCTCGAGCGCATGCCGCCGAGCAACGCGTAGATCGATCCCGAGGACCAGCCGGCGAGGACGATGCCGTAGACGCCGATCGAGGTGACGGCCAGCACGTAGAGCACCGCGACCGGGAGATCCGTGAGCTGCAGCGGGGTGATCCGGTCGGTGAAGGGAATCCGGACCTCGGGGCCGAACGGGATGACGGCCCAGGCGAGGAATGCCGGGATCGTGGCGAGGATCGGCGCGAGGATGTAGACGAATTTGTCGGCCGCCTTGACGACGATGTCCTCTTTGAGCGCGAGCTTGACGCCGTCGGCGAGGCTCTGCAGGAGTCCGAACGGGCCGTTGACGTTGGGGCCGATGCGGTGCTGCATCTTGGCGACCACGCGACGCTCGAACCAGATGTTGAAGAGCGTGTAGACGAGCAGGAAGACGAAGATCAGGACGGCTTTGAGGGCCACCACCCAGAACGGCTCGTGGCCGAAGAGGTCACTCATGGCCACACTCGCTTCGACTACGGCGCGAACGGGACACAGGACCGCACACTAGCGTCATCGGGTCGGTACTCATGCGGGTCCTCCGTCAGGCATGTCAGTCATGTCAGGCACGTCAGTCATGTCAGTCATGTCAGTCATGTCAGGGGACAACGTGACCCGGTCCCCGAAGCCCGCACCGAGCGCCGCCCGGAGGCTCACCCCGGAGTTGGCCGGCGCCCAGACGACGCCGTCGGGCAGGTCGGCCACCTCGGACGGGAAGCTCGCGCTGCCGGCGGCGGTCGACAGCGTGGCGATGTCCCCCGGGTCGATGTCGAAAGCTCCCAGCGTTGCCGCACTCGCGCGAAGGACCGCGGGTCGGGCAGTTGCCCTGAATAGTTCCTGGCCATCCTGTCCGCGGGCGTCGTCGACGGGCAGCCGCCATGAGTCGAGGACGACGGTGCGCTTCGACGTCGTTGTCGGTGCGGCGTGGGCGTCGCGGGGGAAGGTAGCCCGGTCGCCGTCCCACGGGCCGAGATCCGTCATGGCGGTGCGGGCGTGGGCAATGGTCCGGAAGCCGAGCGGCGTGCCCATCTCCTCGGCGATGCCGGCCAAGACCCTGACGTCGGTGAGCGAGCTGGGCTCGTGGAGCACTGCGTCGAAGACGCGGACGCGTCCCTCCCAGTTGACGAACATGCCGGGCTTCTCGACGACCGGTGCGATCGGCAGGACGACATCGGCCAGTGCGGTGACGGCGCTCTCGCGGACCTCGAGACTGACGACGAAGTCGGCCGTCTTGAGCGCGGCCAAGGCGCCTGCCGGGTCGGGGAGATCATCGATCTCGACGCCGCCGATGAGCAGACCAGCCAGCTTCCCGGCGGCGGCAGCCTGCAGGATCGATGTGGTGTCACGGCCCTTGCGGGACTCGATGGTCTTGACCCCCCAGGCGGCGGCGAGGTCAGCGCGCGCCTCGGCGTCCTCGAGCGGACGACCACCGGGAAGCAGCGACGGGAGGCAACCGGTGTCGACGGCGCCCCGGTCGCCGGCGCGACGCGGAACCCACGCCAGCCTCGCCCCGGACCTGTCGGCGGCAGGGGCGGCGGCGGTGAAACCGCCGGGGATGGACGCGAGACGCTCACCGACCAGGATGATCGCCTCGGCATCGAGCTCGAGGCCAGCCAGTGCGGCAGGCTCATCGCCGGGAACGGTGCGGATCAGCGTGCCCGACATCTTGCTGAGGCCGCGGGTGGTGTGGCTCGCGATGGCGACGACCGAGAGCCCGGCGCGTGACGCCTTGCGAAGCCGCAGGAAGATGCTGCCTGCCTCGTCCTCGGGTTCGAAGCCCACGAGCACGACGGTCGACGCCGTCTCGAGACTGGCAAACGTGACGTCGAGCGACGTGGTAGCGACCCGCGCGGCCAGGAAGGCCGCCTCCTCGTCGGAGTGGGCGCGTGCCCGGAAGTCGATGTCGTTGGTGCGCAGGACGGTGCGGGCGAACTTGCTGTAGGCGAAGGCATCCTCGGCGGTCAGTCGGCCACCCGTGAGCACACCGACCTTGCCTGCCGCGGCGGTCAGCCCGGCAGCAGCCGCGTACAGTGCGGCCGGCCACGAGACCGGCTCGAGCTCGCCCGACTCGGCGTTGCGCAGGAGCGGGGTGCGCAGGCGGTCGTCCAGCGTCGCATAGGTGAACGCGAAGCGGTCTTTGTCAGTGATCCACTCCTCGTTGACCTCGGGGTCGTCACCGGCGAGCCGGCGCATGACCTTGCCGCGGCGGTGGTCGACGCGGATGGCGGCGCCACCCGAGTCGTGCTCGGCGACCGACGGGGTCGACACCAGGTCGAACGGGCGCGAGCGGAAGCGGTAGTCGGCGCTCGTGAGGGCGCCGACCGGGCAGATCTGGATGGTGTTGCCCGAGAAGTACGACGAGAAGGGCTCCTTCTCGTAGATGCCCACCTGCTGCTCCGACCCGCGCTCGAGCAGGGCGATGAACGGGTCACCGGCGATCTGCTCGGAGAAACGCGTGCACCGGGCACACAGCACGCAGCGCTCACGGTCGAGGAGCACCTGCTTGGAGACCTCGATCGGCTTGGGGAAGGTGCGCTTCGTCTCGATGAACCGCGACTCGCCCTGCCCGTGGGTCATGGACTGGTTCTGCAACGGGCACTCGCCTCCCTTGTCACACACGGGACAGTCGAGCGGGTGGTTGATGAGAAGGAACTCCATGTTGCCGCGCTGTGCCTTCTCGGCAACGGGCGACGTGACCTGGGTCTTGACCACCATGCCGGCGGCGACCTCGATCGTGCAGGACGCCTGCGGCTTCGGGAAGCCCCGACCGTTGCCCGCATCGGTGATCTCGACGAGACACTGGCGGCACGCCCCCACCGGTTCGAGCAGCGGGTGGTCGCAGAACCGCGGGATCTCCGTGCCCGTGACCTCAGCGGCACGGATGATCAGAGTGCCCTTGGGGACGCTGACCTCGATGTCGTCGATCGTCAGGGTGACGAGCTCGACGGGGGTCCCGGTTGCGGGCGTTGCCTCGATCGTCATGCCACTCCTCCGACTGTCTGCCTGGCGAACAGGACCGACGCCTCTGGGGGGAAAGCCTCGCGGGACGGGGCGTACATGCCAGCCTCGAACTCCTCACGGAAGTAGTGGATGGCCGAGGTGATGGGGCTGGTCGCACCGTCACCGAGAGCGCAGAACGCCCGGCCGAGAATGTTCTCGCAGAGGTCGACGAGCAGCTCGATGTCGCCCTCGCGGCCCTTGCCCTCGTCAAGCCGCTGCAGTGTCTGCACAAGCCACCACGTGCCCTCGCGGCACGGGGTGCACTTGCCGCACGACTCGTGCTTGTAGAACTCGGTCCAGCGCAGCACGCAGCGCACCACGGAGGTGGTCTGGTCGAAGACCTGCAACGCCTTGGTGCCGAGCATCGAGCCAGCACTGCCGACGCCCTCGTAGTCGAGCGGGATGTCGAGGTGCTCGACGGTGAGGATCGGTGTTGACGAGCCGCCGGGCGTCCAGAACTTCAGCTCCGACCCGTCACGCATGCCACCGCCGAGCTCGAGGACCTGACGCAGCGTGATGCCCAGCGGTGCTTCGTACTGACCCGGACGCTTGACGTGGCCCGAGAGCGAGTAGAGCGTGAAACCCTTCGACTTCTCGGTGCCCATCGAGCCGAACCACTCGATGCCGTTCTTGACGATCGCGGGCACGGAGGCGATGGACTCGACGTTGTTGACCACCGTCGGTGAGGCGTAGAGGCCCGCGACTGCGGGAAACGGTGGCCGCAGTCGGGGCTGGCCACGGCGACCCTCGAGGGAGTCCAGGAGCGCCGTCTCCTCACCACAGATGTAGGCACCGGCACCGGCATGGATGATGAGCTCGAGGTCGATGCCCGAACCCAGGATGTCGTGGCCGAGGTAGCCGGCGTCGTAGGCCTCACGTGCGGCGGCGCGCAGCCTCCTGACGACGTGGAGCAGCTCGCCCCGCACGTAGATGAAGGCATGTTTGGCCCTGATGGCGTGAGCCGCGATGATGGCGCCCTCGATCAGGGTGTGCGGGGTGGCCATCATCAGCGGGGTGTCCTTGCAGGTGCCCGGCTCCGACTCGTCGGCGTTGACGACGAGGTACTTCGGCTTGCGGCCCGCTTCGGTCTCGGGGTCCTGAGGGATGAAGCTCCACTTCATGCCGGTGGGGAAGCCGGCGCCGCCACGTCCGCGCAGTCCCGAGTTCTTCACGAGGGCGATGAGGTCGTCCGGGGCCATCGTGAGGGCCTTCTCCAGTGCGGAGTAGCCGCCCGTCTGCTTGTACGCCTCGAGCGTCCACGCGCGTTCGTTGCCCCAGTCGGCGCTGAGCACCGGGGTGAGCGTGTCAGTCATCGTTGTTCTCCTTGGCCGTCTTGGCCGGCGACTTCTCTATCTCGGTCTCGGTCTCGGCGCGCGATGTGTCGGCCTGCGCGGCGGCACCACCCTTGGTGTCCGCGACGCCGTTGCTCGCCGCGCCGTCGGACGAGGCCGACTCGCTGCCGGGCACGGGTGCCGTCCAGCCCTTGTCGGCCGCGATCTGCAGCCCCACGAGCGACGGTCCGGCGGCGGCAGGCCCCTCGTCGGCAAGCCCGTCCTCGAAGCCGGCGAGAACCCGCTCGGCCTCGCGCCACGAGGTGATGGTGGCCCCTCGGGTGGCTTGCACCGTCTCACCCGCGCGCAGCTTGTCGACGACCTCGATGGCCGACTCGGGCGTCTGGTTGTCGAAGAACTCCCAGTTGACCATCATGACCGGAGCGAAGTCGCAGGCGGCGTTGCACTCGATGTGCTCGAGCGTCACCTTGCCGTCGGACGTGGTCTCGTCATTGCCGACATCGAGGTGGCTCTTGAGCCGATCGAAGATCATGTCGCCGCCCATGACGGCACACAGCGTGTTGGTGCAGACACCGACATGGTGCTCGCCCATGGGCCGGCGCTTGTACATCGTGTAGAACGTGGCCACGCCCGAGACCTCGGCGGCGCTGATGCCCAGGATGTCGGCGCACGTCTCGACGCCCTCGTTGGTGACGTTGCCCTGCGTGGACTGGATCAGGTGAAGCATCGGGAGCAGCGCGGACCGCGCCTGCGGATAACGACCGGCGAGCTCGTGCAGCTCGGCCTTCGTCTCATCGGAGAGTGTCACCGTCCCTCCTCGGGCGCTGGATGGAACGAGATCGTGGGCTGAGCGAAGCGAACCAGGCGCCCGTGCGAAGCACGGCTGCGACGGGGTCGCAGGGCACGCGAAGCGTGGCGCCTCACCTGTCCACCCCTCCCATGACGGGGTCAAGGCTCGCAACGGCCACGATGACGTCCGAGATCATGCCGCCCTCGCTCATGACCGAGGTTCCCTGGAGGTTGACGAACGACGGATCGCGGAAGTGCGCGCGATAGGGGCGGGTGCCCCCGTCGGACACGAGGTGGCAGCCGATCTCGCCGCGCGGAGCCTCGATGCTGGCGTAGGCCTGGCCGGCCGGCACCCGGAAGCCCTCGGTGACGATCTTGAAGTGGTGGATCAACGCTTCCATCGACTCACCCATGATGTGCTTGATGTGCTCGGCGGAGTTGCCCTGACCATCCGATCCGACGCTCAGCTGCGAGGGCCACGCGATCTTCTTGTCCGCGACCATGACGGGTTCGCCGGCCATCTTCGCGAGCCGCTCGGTGGCCTGCTCGACGATCTTGATGGACTCCCACATCTCGTCGAGGCGGACCCTGAACCGGCCGTACGCGTCGGGCTCGTTGCGGGTGATGACGTCGAAGTCGTAGGTCTCGTAGCCCCAGTAGGGCTGCTTGGTGCGCAGGTCCCAGTCGTAGCCCGTCGAACGGAGAACGGGGCCGGTGAGGCCCAACGCCAGCACACCCGGGAGCTCGAGGTGACCGACACCCTGAAGACGTCCCTTGAAGATCGGGTTGGCGTTGCAGAGAGCCGCGTACTCGGGCAGGCGCTTCTTGAGCAGCGCCACCGTGGACCTGAGCTTCTCGATCGCTCCTTCGGGCATGTCCAGGGCCACCCCGCCGGGCCGGAAGAAGGCGTGGTTCATGCGCAGGCCGGTGATCATCTCGAACACGTCGAGGATCAGCTCACGGTCGCGGAAGCCGCAGGTCATGACCGTGAGGGCGCCGATCTCCATGCCGCCGGTCGCAATGCAGACCAGGTGGGACGAGATGCGGTTGAGCTCGAGCAGCAGGACCCGCATGACCTGCGCCTTCTCCGGCGCCTCGATGCCGAGAAGCTTCTCGATCGCCATGACGTAGGCCGCCTCGTTGGAGAACGGCGCCACGTAGTCCATGCGGGTGCAGAACGTCACACCCTGCGTCCAGGTGCGGAACTCCATGTTCTTCTCGATGCCGGTGTGCAGGTAGCCGATGCCGGCGCGGGCATCGCGCACCGTTTCGCCATCGATCTCCAGGACCAGGCGGAGCACGCCGTGCGTCGACGGGTGCTGTGGGCCCATGTTGATGACAAGGTGGTCACCCTCGACCACCGAGGCGTCGATGGTGTCCCAGTCCTGGCCCGTGACGGTGAAGACCGGTCCCTCGCTCGAGTCGGTCGTGCCCGCGTACGGATCGTTGACGGTGTCGGTCACGAGTAGCTCCTCCGCTGGTCAGGCGGCGCAATCGTTCCGCCCTTGTACTCCACAGGTATGCCGCCCAACCCCCGCGCGCGGAGCGCGCAGATGTGCACAGTGTCCGGGACTGTTCGTTGGGCCTTCACGAGTAGCTCCTCCGCTGGTCAGGCGGCGCAATCGTTCCACCCTTGTACTCCACAGGTATGCCGCCCAGCGGATAGTCCTTGCGCTGCGGGTGGCCCGGCCAGTCGTCGGGCATCAGGATTCGGGTGAGAGCGGGGTGGCCGTCGAAGACGATGCCGAAGAAGTCCCACGCCTCCCGCTCCTGCCAGTCGGCGGTCGGGTAGATGCTGACGACGCTCGGGACGTGCGGGTCGGCGTCTGGCGCGGTGACCTCGAGGCGGATGCGGCGGTTGTGGGTCATCGACAGGAGGTGATAAGCCACGTGCAGCTCGCGACCGTCCTCGTGTGGGAAATGCACCCCACTGACGCTCGAGCAGAACTCGAAGCGCAGAACGGGGTCGTTGCGCAGATGGGTGACGGTGTCGAGCAGGGCGTGGCGCCTGATGAAGAAGGTGATCTCGCCACGGTCGACGACAATCTTCTCGACGGCGTCGTCGAGCGCGAGAATGGCGAGCTGGTCGGCCACCTCGTCGTACCAGCCACCGAACGGCCGCTGGCTCGCCCCGGGCATGAGCACCGGGCGGGTGAGCCCTCCGAAGCCGCTGGTGTCGCCGGTGCCGTGGGCACCGAACGCGCCCTCGCGGACGTCGACGATCTCGAGCTCGCGGGCATCGCTCTTGGAGAGCTCGGCCTGCACCTGGTGCGACCCGTCCTGCGTCTCGGTGCCGGCGTCACGCGCGTCCCTGTTGCCCTTGGCGTCGGTCAACGCATGAGTCCCTTCATCGCTGAGGTCGGCGTGGCGAGCAGTGCGACCTTCTCTTCGGAATCAATTTGGTTGAGCCGGTTGATACCGAGCTTCTGGTGCTGGATCTGGTCGTGCAGCTTGAGGATCGCATCGATCAGCATCTCGGGGCGTGGCGGGCAGCCGGGGAGGTACATGTCGACCGGGACGACGTGGTCGACGCCCTGGACGATGGCGTAGTTGTTGAACATGCCGCCCGAGCTGGCGCAGACACCCATTGCCAGGACGTACTTGGGACCGGCCATCTGGTCGTAGATCTGGCGCAGGACGGGAGCCATCTTGTTGCTCACGCGCCCAGCGACGATCATCAGGTCGGCCTGACGCGGTGACGGCCTGAAGACCTCCATGCCGAACCTGGCGGAGTCGAACCGCGGAGCACCGAACGTCATCATCTCGATGGCACAGCAGGCCAGCCCGAAGGTCGCAGGCCAGAACGAGGCCTTGCGCATGTATCCCGCGAGTCCCTCGACGGTTGAGAGGAGCACCCCGCTCGGAAGTTTTTCTTCTAGTCCCATTCGAGGCCTCCTCGGCGCCAGACGTAGGCGTAGGCGATGAACACCGTCACCATGAACAAGAACATCTCGATCAGCCCGAACCACCCGAGCGAGTCGAAGGCGACCGCGAAGGGGTAGAGAAAGATGATCTCGATGTCGAACACGATGAAGAGCATCGCGATGATGAAGTAACGGACCGAGATCTTGCCGCCACCCTCCGGGAGGGGGCTCGGCTCGATGCCCGACTCGTACCGGTCAAGCTTGGCGCGGTTGTAGCGCTTGGGTCCCGTGAAGGGGGCGATCCCGATGCTGCCGACGGCGAACAGGGCCGCCAGCGCGCCCAGCATGATGATCGGTGTGTAAGGAGTCACGGATCCTCCCAGACCTCGGCCAGCATGACATTCGCAGAGTGATCGTGCCCTTGTGAATTACTTCACAACGTGACCACGGTCTCACGATACGCCCGCTTCGGTTCGCGGGTAACTGAGGTCACACTAACTCCTCCCGCGCGCGGATCGTGAGGCCATGACCGACCGATGATCGTCCGGACCGATGACTGGCTCGGCTTCTGCTGGGCAGGCGTCATTTATGAGCATCTGGGCCGCCAGCCGCTCGGCCATCTTGGCGCAGCACCCTTCGTCGGTGGAGCTAGCCTGCGGTGTCCCGCAGCCCCTCCGACCACCTCTCCTCGATACGGCAGAGTCGCCACACGGCGAGGGCAATCACCCACGTCGCCACGAAGAGAGCGACGATCGCGTAGCCCACGTGGTCGAGGTCGATGCGCGCGACCCAGCCGACAGGTCCACCGGAGATGCCCGCCTTCTCACCGATCAGTCCGATGATCTCGATACCGCCGATCAGCAGCGCCACGACGACCGAGAGTCCCGTGATGGTCATGTTGTAGTAGACCTTGCGAACCGGCTGGACGAAGGCCCAGTCATAGGCCAGACCCATGAAGACCCCGTCGATGCTGTCGAGCAGGCTCATGCCGGCGGCGAACAGGATCGGCAGCACCAGCAACGCGTACCAGGGCAGGCTGAACGTGGCCGCCCCCGCGGCGAGCACCAGGAGCGAGACCTCGGTGGCCGTGTCGAAGCCGAGACCGAACAGCAGGCCCACCGGATACATGTGGCGAGGTCTACGGACTGCCTTCGTCACACCTCTCAGCAGCCGGTTCATGAGCCCCCGGTTGTTGAGGTGCTCCTCGAGCTGTACCTCGTCGAACGTGCCGCACCGCATCTCGCGGAAGACCCGCACGATGCCCAGAAGCACGATGGCGTTGAGCAGGCCCAGGATCAGCAGGAAGACCCCAGAGACGACGGTGCCGATGACCCCGGTGGCCTGCTGCAGGGTTGAGGACTCATCGCCTACCTGGCTACCGAGCGAGCGCACCCCGAACGCCAGCAGCAGGCACAGCCCGAAGACGATCGTGGAGTGACCCAGCGAGAAGTAGAAGCCGACCGACAACGGGCGCCCCTGCTCCTTGCCATCGGCCAACAGCTTGCGGGTGGTGTTGTCGATCGCGGCGATGTGGTCGGCGTCGAAGGCATGGCGCATGCCCAACGTGTAGGCGGTGACACCGAGGCCGATGCTGAACACCCCCGTGCTCCCGACCTCGAGGCTTCTGGACACCGTCAGCAGCAGGAGCCCCCAACCCACCACGTGCAGCATCAGGACTAACCCCGCCATGCCTGCCATCGAGGCGATCTCAGGCGGGGTGAATCGTCGGGGGCCTGCCGTGCGTCGTGCCTCATGCGCCGTCATGACAGTCCTCAGCTCGGTGTGACTCTGCTCACCACCTTTGCCCAATCGTGAACGGTTTGCAATAGCAAGTCATTGACTCGTGGGTCGCTCTGCTGAACGACCCGCAATGCACGTGGACGCTAGTCCAGCGCCCCACAACGATGCTGGGCGTGGAGCCGGGGAGCCATGGCGTCGAGCTGCCAGTGGGTCCACCGCTCGAGACTCTCAGCCTCGACAGCGGTGAGGGTGTCGCACACGAAGTTCCAGTGCACCGCGACGTGGTCGCCCACGTCGACGGAGTCGATGAAGGTGGCCCCGTCGAGACGGTGACCGACCTGTTCGACCCGTTCGGCGTCGAGCGAGAGCACCCCCGCGGCGTAGACGAGGTGACGCACCGCCACCTCGAGGGTGTCCGGCCCCACCGTCACGACCCGGCCCCACGTGACGCGGCACGAGTCGAGCACATGGAGTGCTTCGGGGCGCCCCATGTCGAGCATCCGTGACCACGGATAGACCCCCAACACGTGGAACCCGTGGGTCGGCGACGCCTCGACCAGCAGACTCTCGTCGAGGTGGCTCCAGTAGTGGCCGGCCTGGGGCCTGATGGTGTCGAGGAGGTCGCGCCCGAACTGCTCGCGGTCGATGGTGTCGGTGACATCGTTGCCGGTCCAGTAGGCCCGGCCGATGCGGGCGTCGAGCGGGTCGTCGATGCCCGCGAGTCCGGCCATCGTGGCCTGGTACGGCCACGCACCGGAGAACTGACGGGCGATCGCGGTGACGTCTGCGTCGGAGCTGCCCGAGGCGACGGCGCGGAGCACCGCGGCGCTCTCGGGCCCGCAGTAGCCCAGCGCGTTGGGCGCGGGGGCGTACCGCGCAAAGAGCCGGTGCCCGCCGCTGGCCGTACGAACGGGGCCAGGCGTCATCCGGTCGAGGGCAGCGGGAGAGCCGGGGCGTCAGCGTCGATGACGCCGTACTCGCGCATCATCTCGACCGTCCGGGACGCCTCGCCGACATCGAGCCTGGTGAGGGCAAATCCGGCATGCACGATGATGTAGTCGCCGACGGCAAGATCGGGCAGGTAGTTGAGACACACGGGACGGGTCTCGCCGATGAAGTCGGCCTGCGCGCAGATCTTCCCCTCCTCGTTCCAGATCTTCGTGATGCGTCCGGGCACTCCTAGGCACATGTCAGCAGCCTGCCTGTTCGAGATCGGGTCCGGCGTCGAGCTTCTCCCACAGTACGACGCGATTGTTGCCGGAGTCGGCGATCGCCAGAAGGTTGCCGTGGGCACCGAGCCCGTAGGGCCAGCACAACGTGTCGGGGGTGATCTCCTGCCACCGGTTCTCGCCGTTCTTGGCGAACGACGGCTGGCCGAGGACGTGCTGCGGGTCGGTCTCGGGGTCACGCGGCATGTCGTCCCAGATCAGCACCCGGTTGTTGGCGGTGTCGGCCACCGCCAGACCGTCGCCGACGCGGACCACGCCGTAGGGGAAGCGGAATCGGGTGCCGGTCTGTGGCGCGTAGGGAAACTCGACAGCGGTCGTGAAGTCGCCCTGCCCGAGCACGAGATCGGCGTCCTGCTGCCTGACGGGGTGCCTTGACCAGCCCAGCAACCGGTGGTCACCTGCATCTGCGACGAGCACTCCCCCTGCGCCGTCGCCCGCGATGGCGTGCGGCCACCGGAAGCTGTCGGGCCCGGCCTCGTCGCCGGCGTTCTCGTCGCGGCTGATGGCGTCGCCCTGCCCGAGGATGACGTCGGCGGGCTGGTCGGGTGACGTCGGCACACCGTCGCTCCAACACAGCACCCGTCGGTTGCCGGTGTCAGCGACGTAGAAGCGGCCATCGACGACGGCGATGCCGAAAGGCCAGTAGAAGACTGTTGCGCTTGGTGCGCCGCCGGCGTTCGCGAGGACGTCGATGTCGTTCTTCTGGCCGAGCACCAGATCAGGTGCCGTGGCGTGGTCGGGCACGGTGTCCCACACCAGGAGGCGGTGGTTCCAGGCATCGGAGACCACCAGCTGGCCGGCATCGGTGACGAGCACACCCGTAGGCAGGAACATGCCGTCGGAGGGCCCGCGCCCACCGGCCTGGGGTCCCTCGGTGAAGGCATCGGGCTGGCCAAGCACGACATCGCACGACGGACTGTCGCGGTCGGGATGGCCGTTGAAGATCAGCACGCGATGGTTGCCGGTGTCGGCGACGACGACGCGCTCGGCGACGATGTGGACCCCGCGGGGTGCGTAGAACTGCGACTCGGTCGGCTTTGCCTCAGGCAGCATCAGCCCGCCGGGCGAGATGGCTCCAAGGCAGGCGCGGGGCCGCCAGGGCCCGCTGGCCGACGGGGTCGGGATGAAGCCGACCGGCGAGCCCATCTGGACGCCGGGGTGCGAGGTCCCGGGTGGGATGACCGTGACCCGCATCAGGCAGACACCGTCATGAAGTCGTCCGGATCCAGACGTGGCCGTCTTCGACACGAAGGGGCAGCTGGTCGAGCTGGGCGCCGGGCAGCGTCTGGCACTCGCCGCTGAGCGCGTCGAAGCAGTAGCCGTGCCACGAACACGTCAGGGTGCCACGCTCGACGTCGATGTCGGCGTCGTCGAGGGTGTTGCCGAGGTGTGCACAGGCGTTGACGAAGGCCGACAGCTGACCACTGATGTTGACCACGACGGCTTCGACCGAGGGCCCGTCCTGCGGCACGACGTCGACCGGCACGATGCTGCCGAGCGCGAACGAGTCGAGGGCCAACGTCTTTGCCCACCCCGGATCGAGCTCGCCCGGCCGCTTGCCGAACTCCGACAGGGGAATGAGCGTCGGGCCGGGCTCGTTGGGCAGCACCTCGACGGCGGAGACCCCGGGAACCTCAGCCACCAGCGCCTGCTCGACGCCGTTACGCATCGTCACGGCCGACATCGAGCAGCCGTTGCACGCGCCGGAGAGACGGACGTACGCGGTGCCGTCCTCGATGCGGACGAGCTCGACGTCGCCGCCGTGCGACTGCAGCATGGGACGGACGGATTCGAGCACCGTCGCCGCATGGGACATCGGGTCGGGGCGGATGAGTCCGTGCATCAGCAGGACCATGCGCAGGCGCGGCTCGTCGACCAGGTCGAAGAGAAGCTCCTTGCCACGCGGGTCGTCGCGGAGCCCCCTGATCAGGTGCACCAGTGCCGCCCGGTGCAGGTCGTCTCCGGCGGACCTGAGGTCTTCGGCGACCTGCTTCGGCAACGGGTCGAGGTCGACGAGCCGGCTGGTCGCTTGGTCGAGCACCTCGGCCAGGTCCTCCACCGAACGGTCCTCCGGAAGCGTCACCGCAGTGCTGTCGGCAAGCTGGGTCATGTCGTCACCCTGTCGGCTGCGTCGTCTCGCTCGGGGACCATCGCCTTGGCGATCTCGTCGAGGACCGATCGGACCATCATCACCGAGTCATGGTCAAGCTGCTCCTCGAACAGGAAGCGGGCCTCGACCAGCTTGGACTTCGCGTGGTCGAAGATGCCGAGGTGCGCCAGCGCGTTGCCTTGGTTGGTCAGCAACCGGGCTCGACCGATCGGGTCGTCGTGGCGGTCGCGCAGCTCGAGGACCTCCTCGTACTTCTCGATCGCCTCGACGACGTTGTCACCCTGGTGCGCCGAAGGGGTGTAGATCAGGGCGTTCGCGAGGTTGATCGTGGCGCTCGACCACTCGGCTGGGTAGTCCTCGCGGGTGAACACCTCCAGCGCCGAACGAAGCGACTGCACGGCGATGCCGCTGCGGAGCTGGTCGCTTGCCTCGATCATGGGCGCCGTCAGGTAGGCGGTGGCGAGGTTGAGGTGCGTGGACGCCCACAGGTGGGGCGCGGTGTGCTCGGTGACGAGCCGCAGGATCAGGTGGTAGTGCACGACGGCCTCGCTGAGCGGCATGCCCTTGGCAGCCGCGATCTGGTGCAGCATCGACGCAAGATGGTAGTGCAGCTCAGCACGACCGACGGCCAGGTCGGTGCCCTCCAACATCGTCACGGCTCGAGTCAGATCGGCGATCGCCCGCTCCTGGTCGAGCTCGTGCTCGTGGGTCAGGACACCGGCGTTGCCGAGGATGATCGCGGAGAGCGGGGCGCTCGACAGCCCGGCCACCTCCGCCGCGGAGCGCAAGAGGTCGACAGCTTCGGCCACTGACCCCTCACCGAGGAGACCGCTCGCACGGGTGGCCAGCACGATGGCCTCGATCTCCTGGTCCGCGCCTCCCACGACGGGAGGGTCGTCGGTCAGGCCGACGGAGTAGCGCACGACATCGACCAACGGAGCGATCTCGGGCGGCAGGTCTGCCCGCAGCTCATCGGCGTCGACACCCTCGGGTGCGAGCACGAAACGGTTGAACCGGTCGACGACGTCGGTGCCGGCGAACTCGGCCACCGCCTCGTCTGTGCGCCCGGCGTGGGCAAGCTCATGGCCTCGAAGGGCGGAGGGCCAGGCCGACGGCACCCTGCCGGCGACCAAGGCGTCACGCGCCGAGTCGACCGCAGGATCGTCCGACGTGGCAATCAACAGGAACCCGGCCGGGAGCGGGAAAGCCCCGATCGCCTGTGGCCGCCTCATACGCTCCATGGACTATTCCTCTCAACCGTTGTGGGGTCCTGCGATGTCCCGATCTGCCGCCCGCCGAATCAGATCGGCACTGATGCGGGCGAGCTTCTCGGTTCGATACGTGCTGATGCGGCGCCGCACCACTCCGTCGTCAGAGATGACGATGATGTCGACGGCCCACTGACCGTTCTCCTTGATGATGACCGTCTCGACCTTGGCTGCCATCGGCCCTCCTTCTGACGGCTCACGATGCCCCCCCGAGAGCCTTCTGTCGAGGGTCGGTGATCTGCACGGCAAGGGCGCCCCTCTCCTCGTTCCAGGTCGCCACGTGATGGCCGACCGGAAGCTCGTCGTGCAGCACTTCACGCACGAGCATGCACCTGTCGCCCGCGGAACTGCGCTGCTTGAGCACATGACCACCGTTGGCCTGGCTCTGCAGCGGGATGAGGAACAGCTCGTCGCCCTCCAGCACCGCTCCGCAGACATCAGCGGGGAAGAACCGGGCGGCCATCTCCGCCGTCAGCCTCAGATAGCCCTCGGCGGTGATCTCCACCTCGGGCTCGCGCACCGCCGGGAAGTAGTCGTCGCGGATCAGCACGGCAACCTTCTCCATCGACTCACGGACCACGTCACTGAGGGATTCGCCGGGCGTCAGGTTGGCTGCTTCGATCAGGTAGACCACGACGTCGGTGGGGCAGTCCGGTCCGAGAAGCCATCGGGAGAAGGCGATGGCGTGGTCCCAACGGAACGAGTGCGTGTGCAGACCGGTGAGCTCGGGGACGTCCTCGATCTCCGAACCCGGAACCTGGTAGATCGTCCCGGGTTCGACCCCCGTGGAGGACGCGTCGATGATGACGACACGCTTGGCGCCGCGCATCTGGAACGCGACGTCCATGCCCGCAGTGCCGCCGTCGACGAGCCGGACGCCGTCGGGCACGCCCTGCTCCCAGAGCCGCCGGATGAGGATCGGGCCCACAGCGTCGTCGCAGCGCAGGATGTTGCCACACCCGATGACCAACGTGTCGCACGCCAGTGGCGCGTACCCGTCGTCGAGGAGCTCATGATTTGCGACCGGCCCGGAAGACATCGTCGTGTCAGACCATTCCGTTGATGACGAACTTGCTCAGCTCTTTGCCGGACTTGCCGTCGTAGGCGTGCACCGTGCACACCAGGCAGGAATCGAAGCTGCGCGCCACGTGACCAATCTCCACTGGATCGTTCTGGTCCTGGATCGGCGATCCGACGAGCGCCTGCTCCATCGGGCCGAGGGTGTCCGCAGAGTCACGGGGCCCGATGTTCCAGGCTGTCGGTGTGACGACCTGGTAGTTGGCGATCTTGTTGTCCTCGATGACGATCCAGTCGGACAGTGAGCCGCGCGCCGCCTCGGTGGAACCGAAACCCTTGCCCGAAGCGTGCTCGACCGGTTTGTCGTAGAACGATCCGTGCAGGTCGATCTCGCTGAGCCACTTCATGATCCAGTTGAGGTACTTCGGCGCTTCGTGCATGCGGGCCATCTGGCGGACGAACACCGACGGTCCGAGGTTTTCGATCATGTCCACGAACAGCGGGTCGTAGTCCTGGTGACCCGCAGCATCGGGTGCTCCCGCGGCGACGCGACGGGCCAGGGGTCCGGCCTCCAGAGGCACGTAGCCCAATCCCTCGACGTTGTAGCGCGGCGACTTGGCCCAGCTGTACTTCTCCTGCTTGCGGCCGTCGAGCGGGTCGATCGGCTTGGTCTCGCCCTCCCACGGGTGCCGCGTGCCGGTGCCCTCGTAGAAGGAGTGCGACACGTCCTCGCTGACCCGCATGTGGTCGAACTCGGAGAACTGCCCGTTGGCGTAGATGCCCGAGCGGTTGATCAGCGCTGCGTTGCGGCCGTCGATCGTCGGGTTCTCGTAGAGCTCGGGCTCGAAGTAGGTGCCGGTCGCGATGAAGTTGCCGGCTCCTGCACCGTACTTGTCCAGACCGATGTCGAGGCAGTAGCGGATGAAGAACCCGCAGTCGCTCTCGCGCTGCGACTCGTTCTCCTCGACCCACGCCTGCATGTCGTCCCAGCTCTTGACCTCCAGCCAACGCTCGATGGAGCAGCCGAGCCATTCTTTCTCGAGCCAGTTGTCCTTCCAGTGGTTCAAGATCGCGTAGGCGCGGGTGATGTCGGTCAGGCTCGGGGCGCTCATCACGCCACCGGGCACCATGAAGCTGGAGTGCGGCCACTGTCCACCGAACAGGGCGTAGACCTCGACCGGTTTGTTCGAGAGAACGACGCCCTTCTGGTAGG
The DNA here is from genome assembly GCF_014378035.1 of Aeromicrobium sp. Classification (GTDB taxonomy): domain Bacteria; phylum Actinomycetota; class Actinomycetes; order Propionibacteriales; family Nocardioidaceae; genus Aeromicrobium. The sequence goes on from NZ_JACMOM010000195.1 coordinate 41,994, forward strand.
CGGTGCCCACGTAGGGAGCGAAGCGGCGAACGGCCTCGTCATACATGGGGGACTTGGCGTAGATCTTGTTGGTGAGGTCGACCGCGAAGAGTGCGTAGAAGTAGCGCGGGATCGACTGCAGCGTCTCGCATGCCTGCGCGATGTTGCGGATCAGGGTCGCGTTCTGCGGCACGTGGGTGCTCCACGCCGTGTCGAGCGCATAGCAGGCCTTGTACAGGTGGCTGCCGCCACAGATGCCGCAGATGCGCGGAGTCACGATCAGGCCGGCCTGCGGGTCCTTGCCTTGCAGGATGATCTCGAAGCCACGAAACATCGCCGCCTCGGTCCAGGCGGACGTCACGACTCCGTCCGTGATGGTCACGCGGACGTCGAGATCTCCCTCGACGCGTCCTAGCGGGCTGACGAACAGATCTACCGAAGACATGGAACCGACCTTTCAATGTCGGGAAGGGAGCTGGTGGTGCAGGACGTGGGCACGTTCATGGTCAGACGACGAACATGTCTTCCTTGGACCACTGCGGCGCAGCGATCCGTGCGGCGGCAGCATGGGCCATGTAGGTGAGGTGATCGGCACCCTCGGGGATCTCCTTGGGGATGACACCCGAGACCTTCTGGGTCTTGAACACCGTGCCCTGCGCGAGGTCGAAGAAGGGGAACTCCGGCTCGGTGCATCCCAGACACGGCATTCCCGCCCGGGTCTTGGAGGATTGCCGGTTCCACAGGATGCGGTTGCACGGTGAATGCGTCATCGGGCCTCGGCAGCCGAACTCATAGAACAAGCAGCCCGTGCGCGTTCCCTCACCGAAGGAGGTCGTGGACTGCTTGTACTCAAAGAACTGCACACGGGTGCAACCGGTCTGCGTGAACGTCTTGAAGAATGTCTCCGGACGCTGGAGATCATCCAGTGCGATGTCCCCCGTGCGACCGGTCGCGAGCGCCACCAGGATTTGGGTGATCCAGTCCGGGTGCGCCGGGCAACCAGGGATGTTGATGACAGGGAGACCGGCCTTGGACGTGAAGTCAGCGCCGAGGAACCCACCCTTCGCGCGCTTGTGAAACTGCAAACCGGTCGAGCCCGAGGGGTTCGGCTCCATCGCCGGTATGCCACCCCACGCCGCACAGTCACCGATCGCGACCACGATCGACGCGGCGTTGGCCAGCTCGATGACCCAGTCCTTCATGGGGCGGTCGGCGAACATGTCATAGCGCCCGGACCCGTCCGGCGCCTCGATGACGGTGCCTTCGAAGACGAAGATGTCGAGCTGCTGCTCGCCGCTGACACAGTCGTAGAAGATCTTCTGCGCCTGGGCGCCGAGCTCCAGGCCAAGGGACGGGTGCCACAAGAGCTCGAGGCCGAAATCGACGATCAGGTCCACGACGCTGGGCTCCTCGGCATTGAGGAAGGACATCGTGTTACCGGAACAGGCTCCTCCTTGGAGCCACAGAACTGACGACATGTGTTGTCTCTTCTCTCTACGCGGTGCCGGAGTGGGAGTTGAGCTCAGAGCCGATTGACTTGAGCAACGTCAGGGTGAACCCAAGTCCCCGACTGACGTCTGGATCCTTGAGCTGGCGAAGAAGGCTGAGAGGCCCACCGACCTGGACCGGAGGCGCAGACAGGCCATCGGCGACGCCCTTCGTGACGACACCGAGCCGCTCGACCGTCTCCGGCTGCGCGATCGAGGAGACCAGCGAGTCAAGAAGACCCGAATCGACCATCCGGGACAGCGTGGGGAGAGCCGACGAGAGCTTGACCAAGCTCGAGACGACCTCGCGGGGATTGACACCGGTCGCGTCCGGCGAGTCGAGCATCTCGCGAAGCTCGCCGAAGCTGCTGGCCATCTCGTCGCCGATCAGCTCGCTGCGACTGAGGAACCCGTCAAGCCCGACCACCAGGATCGCCAACAAGTCAGCGTGCTCCAGCAGAGAACTCAGTGCCTCCGCAACCGCCGGGTCGTCGAGCTGGCTCCTGAGCGCCGCGGCTGGCTCTACGGCCGTGGTAACTGTCGTCATGTGTTCTGGGTCCCTTTCGCTCTAGTGTGAGGTAGGTCGCATTGAGAGAAACACGTATGCGCGCAGGGGGCTATCGCCTCGACGCAGTCGCTATCACGATTGCGCAACATGTTGCTACGTGTACGCGGGCCGTGACCCTCGGTCGGGTGAGACTGTGATCGGTGTCGCAATCCGAGGAGGTCGTGTGTCCCGCCTGGCCAAGCACGGTCTGAGTGACGGCCCCTTCGTCCGGCCGGCTCCTGACAGTCACATCCGCTCCCGTGGTGTGCCCACGGCGCTGACAGGCCACGAGGTTCTCAGCGGCGACGATCCCGCGAAGGTGTCGGCGCTGCTGGCCCGCTTGCTCGGCGCCAACCATCTCGTCATCCACCCGCCGACCGAAGGCTTCCACGCCACCGTCAACGCGATCCGCCTGCGCGACGTGACGATGGCGTACCTGGATGTTCAGGCGGCGGTGACCTTCGACATCCCGGTCACCCACGACCTCTACAGCGTTCACATGCCGCTCAACGGCTCAGCCGAGTGCAGCTACAACGGCGTGCGAGTCGAGGCGAGCCCGTTCGAGGCGCTGGTCGTCAACCCCGGCACCGACCTCCAGATGACGATGCAGCCACAGTCACCGCAGCTCATCATCCGGATCGAGACCCGGGCCCTCCAGAGCCAGTTCGCCCGGATGCTCGGACACGGCATCGACACGGCCGTCGATTTCGCGCCGATCATGCCGCTCACATCCGGTGCGGCCAACCGCTGGCAGGGGGCTGTCCAGCTGCTCTCGAGCGAGGTCATGACCCCTGACTCCCTCATCCAGCAGGGGGTGGGGGCGGGGCCACTCGAAGAGCTCATCATCTCCTCGCTGCTGTGGGTCCACGAGTCGACCCACCACCACGACCTCCTGGAGGCGTCCCACGCCGGCGGGCGCCGGGCGGTGCGACAGTCGGTCACCTTCATCGAGGAGAATCTTGCCAGCCCGCTCACGCTCGAGGACCTGGCCAGCCACGCGCACGTCAGCGTCCGGTCGATCCAGCAGGGCTTCCACGACGACCTCGGCACGACTCCCATGACCTACCTCCGCGATCGTCGTCTCGATCGCGCCAGGGGTGAGCTCTCGGACGCCATCCTCACCGACGGCATCTCCGTCACCCAGGTCGCCGAGCACTGGGGCTTTGGCCACCTGGGCAACTTCTCGTCCATGTATCGCAAGCGGTTCGGCGAGACCCCGTCACAGACCCTCCGACGCTAGAAGGCGCGCCGAGCGCGATGCCCCCTGTGCGGTTCGATCCGCTCGAGCGGTCCGGGGCCCGCGGTCGCGAGTAGAATCCGCGACTATGCGCGAGTACCCGACATCACGTTGCTCGGCACGACCGAGGGCGGAGCACAACGATGCCTGACTCACCGCTGTCCGCGGCCAGGCCGGTCGCCGATCTGTCCTCCGCGTTGGCAGTTCTCCGCGAGAACGGCGGGCGGGTGTCGACCTCGCGCCGGGCCCTGCTCCAGGTGCTCTTCGATGCGACCAGCCCACTCTCCGTGGAACATCTCGCGGCCCAGGCGGTGCCGTCGCTCGATGTCCCGTCGACCTACCGGACGCTCGAGCGCCTCGAGGAGGTCGGCCTCGTGCGCCATGTCCACCTCGGACACGGGCCGGGCCTCTATGAGCTGACGCACCAGACCGAGCGTGAGTACGCGTGGTGCGAGTCGTGCGGCAAGGCTGCGTCGATCGAGCCCGACCGTCTCGACGCGGCAAGATCACTCATCGAGCAGAGCATCGGTTACCGGCCCCGGTTCGGCCACTTCCCCTTGGTGGGTCTGTGCGCCGACTGCCTGTCAGCGGGACGTCACGGCCACCACCACTGAGAGCGGAACGAACCAGAGGCGAAGCGTGGACGGGCCTCAGGGCTTGATCGAGTGGTGCAGCGCCACGATGCCACCGCTGAGGTTGTGCCAGTCGACTCTGCCCCACCCCGCCTCGACCATGCGCATGGCGAGTCCCTTCTGATCGGGCCAGGCGACGATCGACTCGGCCAGGTAGACGTACGACTCAGGGTCTGACGAAACCCTGCGGGCGATTGGCGGCAGAGCCTGCATCAGGTAGTTGGAGTAGACCGCGTCGAAGGGGCCCCACGTCGGGGTGCTGAACTCGCACACCACGATTCGTCCACCAGGACGTGTGACGCGCAGCAGATCGCGGAGCCCGGCGATGGGGTCGACGATGTTGCGCAGACCGAAGGAGATCGTGACGGCATCGAAGGTGTCATCTGCGAACGGCATCAGTGTGCCGTCGCCCGCGGTGAAGGCCAGCCCCGGGCGCTCCCGCTTGCCGACCTCGAGCATGCCGATCGAGAAGTCGCACGGGATCACCATCGCGCCCGCATCGGCGAACGGCTGGCTTGATGTGCCGGTGCCAGCCGCGAGGTCGAGGATCTTCTCGCCAGGCTTCGGGGCGACCAGGTCGACGACCCTCTTGCGCCAACGCCGATCTTGCCCCAGCGACAGCACGTCGTTCGTGAGGTCGTACTTCTCCGCGACGCCATCGAACATCTTGGCGACGTCGTGGGGCTCCTTGTCCAGACTGGCTCGGCTCACCTGTCTACCTTGCCACGGGTAGGCTCATTTACTGTGACCAACCCTGCTGTTGAGCCCTCTGCGCCCTTGGCACTCGCAGGTGCGGCCGCGTCGGTAGGGCCGCTCCTGGTCCGCTCCTCGCGCATCGCCGATCCTGGTGCCCTGCTCGCACTGCTGCCACGCGACAAGGCCCTCGCGTGGGTCCACGGTGGAGATGGGCTCGTCGGATGGGGTCGCGCGGCTGAGTTCCGCACCGCCGGACCGGGCCGGTTCACCGAGGCGTCGGACTGGTGGAGAGACCTCTCCTCGCACGCAGTCGTGCGCGACGACATCAACGTTCCTGGCAGCGGGTTGGTGGCTTTCGGCTCCTTCACCTTCACCGATGACGTCGACGGGAGTGTGCTGATCGTGCCCGAGGTCGTCGTCGGTCGTCGCGACGGTGTCGCGTGGGTGACGGTCGCAGGGTCGGGCATCACCTCCAACCCCACGCTCGGCCCGGCCGAGGCGGTGTCGTTTCCCGAGGGCACGACCTTCGCCGACGGCCCGGTCGACAGCATCACGTGGCAGGGTCTGGTCGCGGAAGCAGTTCGGCGCATCGAGGCAGGTGGCCTCGACAAGGTAGTGCTGGCGCGTGACCTCGTGGCGACGCTCGACGATTCCCTCGACGTCCGTGCGCCGTTGACACATCTGGCCACCGACTACCCGAGCTGCTGGACGTTCCACGTCGACGGCTTCTTCGGCTCGACCCCTGAGATGCTGGTGCGGCTCGAGCGCGGCCTCGTGACATCGCGCGTGCTCGCCGGCACCATCCGTCGCACCGGCGACGACACTCGCGATCTCACCCTGGCCGGCTCGCTTGCCCGGTCGAGCAAGGACCTGGAGGAGCACGAGTACGCCGTGCGCTCGGTCGCCGAAGCGCTCGCTCCGCATTGCACCAGCATGAACGTCCCCGAGGCGCCGTTCGTGCTGCACCTGCCCAACGTCATGCACCTCGCCACCGATGTCACCGGCGTCATCAAGGACGAAGCGAGCGCCCTCATGCTGGCCGCGTCCCTCCACCCGTCTGCGGCGGTGGGTGGCACCCCGACCGCCGAGGCGGTGCGGCTGATCGCCGAGATCGAGCTGCTCGACCGTGGACGCTACGCCGGGCCGGTCGGTTGGATCGGCGCGTCGGGCGACGGCGAGTGGGGCATCGGGCTCCGCTCCGCGCAGGTCGAGGGCGACGGCTCACGCGTCCGGCTGTTCGCTGGCTGCGGCATCGTGGCCGACTCGGTGCCGGCCGACGAGCTTGCCGAGTCGAACGCCAAGCTCATCCCCGTCCGTGATGCCCTGACCCCACAGGACTGATGGTCACCACAGGGCTGGTGGTCCCCGCCTGGGGAGTCACCGTCTGACGATGGGCGTCGGGGTGGGCCAGCGAGGGCTGATGTCGTCGCCCGACGACGCGCCGGTGAGGCGCCGCTTGACCCACGGACCAGCGTGCGAGGTGGCCCACTCGACGTTGGCGGTGCGGCGTTCCTTCACCGACAGGACCAGCCGGTCGCCCAGCTCGAGGGGAGCAAGGTCGTGCCGGACGCCGAGCGCATCAAGCACGGCGATGGCCATGCGTTGGTGGCCGGCGCTCGACAGGTGCATGCGATCGACGTCCCACAGGCGGTCGTCGCGGTAGTCACGGAGGCGCCAGAAGTCGACCAGCGTCGCACCATGGCGCTCGGCGACCTGACGCACCAGCTCGTTGTAGATCGCGAACCGGCCGCGCAAGGCTCCGAACACCTGCGAGCCGCCAGGGTCGTATGCGGTGAAGATCACCGCGTGGGCACCCGCGTCGACGAGCCGTCCGATCGCCACGTCGTAAGCCGCGACCAGACCGTCGATGTTGATGCGCGGCCGGAGCACGTCGTTGGCACCGGCGTAGATGCTGACAAGATCGGGCTTCATTGCCAACGCGGGCTCGACCTGCTCGGCGAGGATCGGGAGCAGCTTGCGGCCCCGGATCGCGAGATTGGCGTACGTGAAGTCGTCGTGCGCCAGCACCTCCGCGACACGATCGGCCCATCCGCGCACGGCGTTGGGCAAAGAAGCATCGTGGTCACCGAGGCCCTCGGTGAACGAGTCGCCCAAGGCGACATAGCGGCGGAAAGTCACCTGTTCAGGGTAGCCATCCGCACTGAGGTCACACACCGGGAAGACGCTCGCTGCCCCCGCCCTACTTGAGGGTCTGCTTGCCGCCGTGAAGCACCGTGATGAGCTGGGCGATCTTGCCATCGGTCTTGGCATCGCGGCTGAAGGACGTCAGCATCATGAGCGGCTTGAACTTCTGCCGGGTGATGGCGTGAGCGTAGGTGAACTCGCGCAGGCCGTCGGGGCCGTGGATGCGACCGAAGCCCGACTGACCCACCCCTCCGAAGGGGAGACCGGGCACCGCCGCGAAGGCGATGATGGAGTTGACCGACGTCATGCCCGAACGGATGCGGCGGGCGATGTCCATGCCGTTCTTCTTGGAGAACACGGCACCGGCCAGGCCGTACTGCGTCGCGTTGGTGAGCTCGACGGCCTCGTCCATGCTCTTCACGGGATTGATCGCGAGGGTCGGGCCGAAGGTCTCTTCGGTGATCTCGGTGGAGTCCTCGGGCACGTGGGTGAGGATCGTCGGCTGCACGAAACGTTCGCCCACGGCGTCCGGCCCGCCCATGACGACCCTGGCACCCTTGGCGACTGCGTCGTCGAGGTGGCTCTTGATGATCTTGAGCTGCGACGGCATCGTGATCGGACCGATCTTGGCGCCCGGGTCGGACCCCGCACGCAGGTCCTTGGCCTGCTCGGTGATCTCCTTCATGAACGAGTCGAAGACCTTCTCGTGCACGTAGACGCGCTCGGTGCCGATGCAGGTCTGGCCCGCGTTCGACATGCCGCCCCACAGCGCGGCTTCGGCGGCCTTCGCCAGATCTGCGTCCTCGTCAACGATCAGCGAGTCCTTGCCGCCGGCCTCGATGATGACGGGGGTGAGGTTCTGGGCGCAGGCTGCCATGACCTTCTTGCCGGTGGCGCCCGAACCCGTGAAGGCGAGCTTGTCGACGTCGGCGACGCACAACGCGTTGCCGGTGTCGCCGAGACCGGTCACGACCTGCAGCACGGCGCGGCCGTGGACGACCTCGGAGAACGTGTCGGCGAGCCACTGGCCGACGCCAGGTGTGTACTCGCTGGGCTTGAAGACGACGGTGTTGCCGGCGGCGAGGGCGTAGGCGATCGAGCCCATGGGGGTGAAGACGGGGTAGTTCCAGGGACCGATGACCCCGACGACACCGAGAGCGTGGTACTCGACGGTGGCAGCCTGGTTGGCCATCAGCAGGCCCGATCCGACCTTCTGCGGGCCGAGAACCTTCTTGGCGTGCTTGGCGGCCCACGCGATGTGGTCGATCGCCAGGATGATCTCGATCTGCGCGTCGCTGTGAGGCTTGCCGGTCTCGCGGTGCGAGACCTCGGCGAGCTGGGCGATGCGACGCGTGATGACGCTGCGCCAGGTCAGGAGGTGCTCGGCGCGCTCGGCGAACGTCAGCGCACCCCACCACGATGCGGCAGCGCGGGCGCGGGCGACGGCGGCATCGACGGCCGCCTTGTCGGCGATCGGGTAGACCCCGACGACGTCACCGTTGGACGGGTTGAGCGATTCGAAGGTCTTGGTGGGTGCGTCGTGGGCCGTCGTCGGCTCGAGGGTGGCGGTCATCGTGACTCCTTGATGAGGTCGGCGCACTTCTCGCCGATCATGATGGTGGGGGCGTTGGTGTTGCCGCGGGGCACCCGGGGCATGACGGAGGCGCCGGCAACCCGCAGGCCCTCGACTCCGTTGACCTTGAGGTCCGCGTCGACGACGCTGCCCTCGACCGAACCCATCGCGCACGTGCCCACCGGGTGGTAGAGCGTCTGCGCGAGGGTGCGGATGGCGTCATGGATCTCGTCGTCGGTGGGGTCCTTCGAAGCCGGGATCCACGGCTCGGCCAGGAATCCTGCCATCGGCTGGTGTCCGATGATGTCGATGATGCGGCGGTACCCGGCGACCATGGCGTCGAGATCGGCCTGGTCGTCGAAATAAGCGGGATCGATGTCGGGGTGCCAGGTCGGATCAGCGGAGCGCAGCTTGATCTGCCCCTTGCTCTCGACCCGCACGAGGGTCGCGGCGATCGTGACCGCCTTGCGCACAGGCTCGTGGATGCCATTTTCGTAGAAGCCCGTGGGGGCGACGTGGACCTGCAGGTCGGGCGCCTCGAGCCCGTCGCGGGAAGAGAAGAACGCCCCTGATTCGCCGACGTTCGACGTCAGCGGCCCGCGACCAGCGGCTTTCCACTTGACCAGGTTGCCCAGGCCGAGGAACTCGGCGAGGTCGGTGGTGTTCTTGGTGTAGTAGAGGACGCCGGAAGCCGGGTGGTCCTGGAGGTTCTGGCCCACCCCTGAGGAATCGACCTTGACGTCGACGCCCATCTCGCGCAGGTGCGCACCCGGACCGACGCCTGACAGCATCAGCGTCTGCGGGCTGTTGATGGCTCCGCCGGACAGCACGATCTCGGCATTCGCCCGAACCGTGACCGTCTCGCCACCGGACTCGTACGTCACGCCCGTCGCCCGGTTGCCGTCGATCTCGATCTTCGTCACGAATGCGTTCATGCGCAGCGTCAGGTTGCTGCGACCCAGGGCCGGACGGATGTAGGCGTCGGCGACCGACCAGCGACGACCCTTCTTGCAGGTCACCTGGTAGAGCCCGGCACCCTCTTGCGACTCGCCGTTGAAGTCGTCGGTGCGCTTCATGCCCGACGCGACGGCGGAGTCGACCCACGCCTGGCTGAGCTCGTGGGTGTAGCGGCGATCCTCGACGTTGAGGGGCCCGTCGTTGCCGTGGAACTCGTCGTGGATGCGCTGGTTGCCCTCGGCCTTCTTGAAGTAGGGCAGGACGTCTTCGTAGCCCCAGCCGGCAGCACCGTAGGCATCGCGCCACTCATCGAAGTCGGCGCGGTTGCCGCGGATGTAGATCATCGCGTTCATCGAGGAGCATCCGCCGAGCCCACGCATGCGCGGCCACGTGGCGCGGCGGCTGTTGAGCTGCTTCTGCTCGGACGTCCGGTAGTTCCAGTCCCACTTGCTCCGGAAGAGCGTGGAGAAACCGGCCGGCATGTGGATCATGTCGTCATCGTCCTCGGGCCCCGCCTCCAGCAGCAGAACCGTGGTGGACGGGTCCTCCGTGAGGCGTGCGGCGATGACTCCGCCCGCACTGCCCGATCCGATGACGATGTAGTCGAAGCTTTCCTCAGCCATGTCTCCCTCTCGACCCCGTGACGTGCCTCACAACTTACTGCCGGTACAACGTTGACACAACCGGTGTCAGGGTCGCACGGCGGCCTCGACGGCGCGTCCGATGACCTCGGCGAGGGCGCGGCGGCCGGAGCGGTCCAACGGCACCTCGAGCACGCGGATGCCGGAGACGTCCTCCTCGAGCGCGGCGGCCAGCCCGTCCGGCGCGACGAGCCGGTGGGGGACGCGGTAGCCCGCACACAGCGCGCCGATGTCTGCCCCGGTCGGCGTCGCGTACACGCGCTCGAACGTCGCGGCGAACTCCGGTGCACCCTGCTCCAGGGTCGAGAAGATGCTGCCGCCGTCGTCTGAGGCCACCACGATCGTCAGGTCGGGCCGCGGCTCGTCTTTGCCGATCAGCAATCCGTTGCTGCCGTGCAGGAAGGTCAGGTCGCCGACGTAGGCGATGGCGCGGCTGGACGTGCGCGCCAGGGCTGCCCCGATGGCGCACGACAGCGTGCCGTCAATGCCGGCGAGCCCACGGTTGGCGACGACGAGACGCCGTTCGCCCACCGTGTAGGGCCGGGCCACCAGGTCGAGGTCGCGGATCGCATTGGAGGAGCCGATGAACAGCAGGCCCTCCGGAGGCACCGCGGCGTTGATCGTGCGGGCCACGTCGTAGGGAGTGGTGCCGTCGAGAACCCCGTCGATCGCCGCCGTGGCCTTGGCGTCGTCCGCGTGCCAGGCCTCGATCCACGCGGGATCATCTGCGCCGACGACCCCGACCTCGACCGCAAATCGGACGTTCGGGCCGGCCGGCACCGGGAAGGTCGCCTGCGTGCCCACGTGAACGATCTCGATGTCGGTGCGAGCGAGGAGGCGGCTGACCGGCCTGCTCAGCGTCGCGTGGCCGAAGCTCACGACGCGCTCGATCTGTGCGGCGAGCGGGGAGTGCTGGAGCAGTAGTCGGTAGGCCACGAGTGCCTCGCCGTTGCGTGAGCCCGAGCTCGGCTCGGCGAGCAGCGGCCAGCGGGCGTCGCGCGCGAGGATGCGGGCGGGCTGCTTGGCGTCATCACCGGCCACGACCACCGTTCGTGGGCCGAGGGTGAGCGGCGATGGCGTCGGTGGGCCTTCTCCCCGTTCGTACGTCGCAGGGTGCGCGGCGCCAAGGCCCGCGGGTGCCGGCTCGATCAAGGGTTCGTCGAGCTCGACGTTGAGATGGCCCGGGCGGTCCCTGTCCATCAGGCTGATGATGTCGTCGGGGTCGTCGATGAACCGGATGCCCGGAAAGATCTCACGCTGGTCGGCGGTCTGGTTGGCGCCCGTGCCACGCAGCCGCGACGGGCGGTCGGCCGTGATCGCGATCAGCGGGACGTTGGCGTGCAGAGCCTCGAGCATCGCCGGGGGCAGGTTCGCAACGGCCGTACCCGATGTCGTCACCACGGGGACGGCGAGGTGCGACGCCTTGGCCATGCCGAGAGCGAGGAATGCGGCCTCACGCTCGTCGACCCTGACGTGCAACCGCAGCAGTCCTTCCTGCTCGGCCGTCGCCAGCGCCAGGGCGAGCGGGCCGGACCGGGAGCCCGGCGAGAGCACCGCTTCGCGCACGCCGAAGTCGAGGAGGCTTCGGACGAGTCGCAGCGCTTGCGTGGTCGAGCTCATGCCAACACCGCCTGCACCTGCGCCAGCCGGGCCTGCCAGCGCGCGTCCGTCTCGGGGTCGGCGGCCACCGCGGCGAACGCGGTCTCGTCGAGTGACTGTCGCCCCACGGCGAGGAAGCCGTCGAAAGGCACGAGCGGTTGCGCCACGACATCACCGTCGAGCAGCGAGGTCGTCGCGAGTCCGCACGCGTAGGGCAGCTCGGGCAGCGCGGCGGCGAGGGCGAGCCCGGCGGCAAGCCCGATTGATGACTCGACAGCGCTGGACACGACGACGGGCAGCCCGATCTGCTCGGCGATGCGCAGGCAGGCCTGCACTCCTCCCAGTGGGGCGACCTTCAGCACTGCGATGTCGGCGGCATCGAGCTCGACGACCCTGAAGGGGTCGGCGGCGCGGCGGATCGACTCGTCGGCAGCGATGAGGACGTTGACCCGGCGGCGCACTGCCGCGAGGTCCTCGACCAAGGCACATGGCTGCTCGACGTACTCGAGGCCGTGCGCCGCCCTGTCGAGCAGGCTGATCGCCACGACCGCCTCGTCGACGGACCAGGCGCCGTTGGCGTCGACGCGCACCTTGCCGGCCGGGCCGATGGCGTCGCTCACCGCCTCGACGCGGGCGATGTCGTGGGCGAGGGTCTGGCCCCTCTCGGCCACCTTGACCTTGGCGGTGCGGCACCCGCTGCGACGGGCGATCTCCGCGGCCTGCTCGGGGGCCACAGCCGGCACGGTGCAGTTGACCGGGATCTCCCGACGCCGCGCCGGTGGCCACTCGTGCTCAGCCGCGTCGATCGCGGCCACCAGCCACGGCGCACTCTCGGTGGGGTCGTAGTCGAGGAACGGGCTGAACTCGGCCCAGCCGGCCGGGCCCCGCACGACCATCCCCTCACGCCGCGTGATGCCGCGGAACGGTGTCGGCATCGCGATGGCGTACGTACGGAACTGCACGACTGGCAACTTACCGCCACCTCCGTACCGTGGGGGGATGAGCAAGCGCCAGCGAGTAGACCAGCAGACCACAGCGATGCTTCAACGTCCGCATCGTTCCTTCTTCACGGTGGTGACGGCATGAGCCGAATCGCGATCGTCGGGGGCCACGGCAACATCGCCCGCCTCCTCATCCCGCTGCTCGCCGAAGCCGGCCACCAGCCGCTCGCCCTCGTCCGTGACCCCGGCCAGGCGCCCGAGCTCGAGAGGCTCGGGGCCGAGGTCGCGATCGTCGACATCGAGAAGGACTCCGCCGAAGCCTTCGCCGAGGCGTTCCGGGGCGCGGATGCCATCGTGTTCGCCGCCGGTGGTGGCGGCGACGGAAATATCGAACGCAAGAAGACCGTCGACCTCGGTGGGTCGCTGAAGTCCATCGAAGGAGCGACCATCGCGGGAGTCAAGCGCTTCGTCCAGATCTCGGCCATCAGCGTCGACGAACCGTTGGACGCCGATGCCGGGGAGTCATGGGTCGCGTACGTCGAGGCCAAGCGCGATGCCGACATCGCCTTGCGCGGCAGCGAACTCGACTGGACGATCATCCGTCCCGGCGGACTCACCGACGAGGCGCCGACCGGCATGGTCACGCTGGCCGAGTCAGTCGACCGGGCGCAGGTTCCCCGGGCCGATGTCGCGGCCGTCATCGCCGCAGTGCTCGCCACGCCCAGCACGATCGGCAAGCAGTGGGAGCTCATCAGCGGCGACACCCCCATCGCCGAAGCCCTCACCCACTGAGCGGTGGGTCAGCATCCGCCCCGCTGCGTCGGCGGTGGTGTGGCGCCGGTGTTCGTCGGTCCGGTGGCTCACCGCGGGGCCCGGAGAGCGTGGCGATCGAGCTTGCCCCCGGGCAGGAGCGGCAACATGTCGAGCAGAAGCACCTCACGTGGCGCCCAGCTGCGCGGCAGGCCGGCCTCCTCGACGCCGTCGCGCACCTCGTCCAGCCGCAGTCCGTCGAGGCACACGGCGTCATCAGGCACGAGGTAGGCCACGACGCGGGACCCCCACTCCTGGTCGGGCACGCCGATCGCCGCGGCATCACGCACACCAGGCAGTGATCGGAGCACAGCCGTGACCGCCGGCAGCCCGACGTTCACGCCGCCGCTGATCACCACATCATCCGCTCGCCCGGTCACCCGCAGCACGCCGTGCTCGATCTCGCCGAGGTCGGCGGTGGCGAACCAGCCGTCGCGAAGAACTGCCGTCGTGGCGTCGGCATCGGCGTAGCCGTCGAAGAGCACTGGACCTCCGAGGAGGATCTGGCCGTCATCTCCGATGCGCATCTTCACCCCGTCGAGCGGCACGCCGTCGTAGACGCAGCCACCGCAGGTCTCGCTCATGCCGTACGTCCTGACGACCGGGACCCGCGCGTCGCGGAGCGCAACAAGCAGATCGGCAGGCACCGCCGCCCCGCCGACAAGAAGCGCGTCGAGCGACCTCAGCACGTCGACATCACCGGCCTGCACCAAGCGATGCACCTGCGTCGGGACGAGGGATGCGTAACGACGCGGTCCCGGGATCACGTCGAGGGCCGCGGCGAGGGTCGGATGATCGGCGGCGAAGACCGGTTCGAGCTCGGCGAGCGCCGATCGCACGAGCACCTGCAACCCGCCGACTCCGATGACCGGCATGGCCTGCAGCCAGCCGCCCGGCCCACCGAGCCGGTCGAGGCTTGCCCGGGCGGACGCGAGCACCGCGGCATGCGACAGCACCACGTCCTTGGGCTTCCCGGTGCTGCCGGACGTCCGCACCACGATGGGCTCACGACCGTGAAGCACCCACGTCTCGACCAGCGCGAACACGTCGCGCGGGTTGCCGGCCACGGGCGAGAGCGAGGCTGTCATGTGGGCTCGCCCGGCTCCGCGGCCGAGTCGAGCGGACGCTTGAAGTAGACCCACGGGAACCACATCGAGCCGATGCGATCCCAACCCTCAGCTTCGAGCTCACGCGCTGATCGGCTGCCGATGACGGCGCGGTGGTGCTCCCACTGCACGTCCGACTTCTCGACGTCGTGGAACCGGGGCCCGTACCCGACGGAGTGCCAGCCGTGCCGGCCCCACTCGTTGAGCTGGTCGATCTCGTTGAACGCGGAGAGGCCGACGAGCTGTCGGTGCTCGGCCGTCCCGGGTATCGGTTCCGGGCGATGACCGAACCGCTGCTGGGCGGCTTGCCGGGTCATGCCGAGTGCAGACCCGATGGCTTCCCAGCTCCAGCCGGCCGCCCGGGCCGACGACACCGCGGAACGCAGCAGCGCACCAGTCTCCTCGTAGGCGCGATGTGTCAGCACCACGAGGTCGAGGTGTGCCTGCGGCTCTCTGTCGAGCCTCTTCTCCAGAGTCGGGTCGAGGCGGGCGATCGCGCGGGCGACGATGTCGGAGAACTCGGGAAGGTCGGACGGCATGCCGTCAACGCTACGTTGACATGCCAGACGATGTCAACCTGAGATTGACACACAGAGGTGGCAGACTTGCTCCTCGTGATCATGCCGACTCCCTCCCCCACCCAGCTCTGGATTGCCGGCGCCCGCCCGCGCACGCTGCCGGCCGCGGTTGCCCCGGTGCTTGCGGGCACCGGTGCCGCGGCCTTCGCCGACGCCTTCGTCTGGTGGAAGGCCCTCCTGGCCCTCGGCGTGTCGCTGGCTCTGCAGATCGGGGTCAACTACGCCAACGACTACTCCGACGGCATCAAGGGCACCGACGACGACCGGGTCGGGCCACTACGGCTCGTGGGCTCCGGCCTCGTGCCTGCCCGCTCGGTCAAGCTGGCGGCGCTGACGTTCTTCGCCATCGGTGCCGCACTCGGCCTGATCCTCGCGGCCACCTCCAGCTGGTGGCTGCTGCTGATCGGCGCTGCCGCGATCGGCGCAGCGTGGACCTACACGGGCGGGCCATCGCCCTATGGCTACCGCGCCCTCGGCGAGGTGAGCGTGTTCGTGTTCTTCGGTCTCGTCGCGGTCCTTGGCACGGCCTACGTGCAGGTGCAGGAGATCACCGCGCCGGCCGTCGCGGCCTCGATCGGCGTCGGCGCACTGGCCTGCGCGATCCTGGTGGCCAACAACCTGCGGGACATCCCGACCGACTCGGTCACCGGCAAGAAGACGCTTGCGGTCGTGCTCGGCGATGCCCGGACACGACGCTTCTTCACCCTCCTCGTCGTCGTCGCGGTGGGTGCGCTGGTGTGGGCCTCGGTATTCACCCCGTGGGCCCTGCTCGGCCTCGCCATGGCGCCGTTCGCCGTGCGCGCCCGGCAGACCGTCGCGTCCGGCGCGCGCGGCATGGACCTCATCCCGGTGCTGAAGAACATCGGCCTCGCTGAGCTGGTGTATGCCGCCGGGCTCGCGCTCGGGCTGGCGATCGGCGGTTGACGCGATGGTGCTCCTACGCGTCGCCGTGCTGTCGGACACCCACGGGCCCAGGTTCTGGAAGTCGATGCCGGCCGCCGTCGCCTCGCAGCTGGACGGCGTCGACCTGATCCTGCACGCCGGTGACGTCTGCACCGCGGAGGTGCTCGATGACATCGTCGCCTTCGCGCCCGTGCACGTCGTGCTCGGCAACAACGACGGCGCCGATGTCGCCGCGTGGGGTGCGCCGGAGACGCTCGAGCTCGACCTTGCCGGGCTCCGCACCGCGATGATCCACGACTCCGGCTCCAAGATTGGCCGTGTCCCCCGAATGCGTCGCCGATTCCCCGACGCCGAGCTGGTGGTCTTCGGCCACTCCCACATCCCGCTCGACGAGCACGACGACGGCCTGCGGATCTTCAATCCCGGGTCACCGACCGACAAGCGACGCCAGCCCTCCGGGACCGTCGGTCAGCTTGTCATCGACGACGGGGTGCTGGTGTCGGCGACCATCGTCGCTCTCAGCTGACGACCGGCAGGCTGCCGGTGCGCGCGAACTCCTCGAGCGCCGCGGCGTATGGCGCAATGTCGAGGCCCATCGCCTCGAGCCACGAGTCGTCGTAGTAGGTGTGCAGGTAACGCTCGCCCCCGTCGCACAGGAGCGTCACGAGGCTGCCCTCCTCGCCGGCCGACTGCATCTCGCCGATCAACCGCAGCGAGGCCCAGATGTTGGTGCCCGTGGAACCGCCGACGGGTCGGCCCAGGATGTGCGAGATCCACCGTGCCGCGGCGATCGACGCGGCGTCCGGCACCAGCACCATGTCGTCGATGACTCCGCCGACGAACGACCCCTCGATGCGCATGCGACCGATGCCCTCGATGCGCGACGGCTTGTCGGTCGTGACATCGGATCGGTCGGACTCCCACCCGGCGTAGAAGGCCGAGTTCTCGGGATCGGCGACCGCGACGCGGGTGTCCAGCCGGCGGTAGCGCACGTAGCGACCGATCGTCGCCGACGTACCACCGGTGCCGGCCCCCACGACGATCCACGCCGGACATGGGTGGGGCTCGAGCTGCATCTGCTCATAGATCGATTCGGCGATGTTGTTGTTGCCGCGCCAGTCGGTGGCCCGCTCGGCGTACGTGAACTGGTCCATGTAGTGGCCCCCGCACTCGTGCGCCAGGCGCTGGGCCTCCTTGTAGACCGTCCCCGGGTCGTCGACCAGGTGGCACGTGCCGCCGTAGAACTCGATCAGGGCGATCTTTTCGCAGCTCGTGGTGGAGGGCATGACCGCGACGAACGGCAGCTCGATCAGGCGGGCGAAGTAGGCCTCGCTGACCGCTGTCGAGCCGCTCGAGGCCTCGATGACCGTGGCGCCAGGGCCGATCCAGCCATTGCACAGGGCGTACAGGAACAGCGACCTCGCAAGCCGATGCTTGAGGCTGCCGGTGGGGTGCACCGACTCGTCCTTGAGGTAGAGCTCGATGCCCGGGACAGGGATCGGCACGACATGCAGGTGGGTGTCGGCGCTGCGGTTGGCGTCGGCGTCGACTCGGCGGATGGCCTCGGCGATCCACGCCCGGTCCTCAGTCGACGTCTTCGGCACGACGCGACTCCTCGATGCGGTCGGTCATGCGAGCGGCGCGCTGCTGGATGTCAGTGGCGAGCTTGTCGCGCAACCCGGCGAGGACGAAGATCGAGACGATCGACGACAGGACGAGAGAGATCAGCAGGACCCAGAGGACGGTGACCTTCGTCGTGTCGAGCCAGATCGAGGAGATCAGGGCCACCAGACCGAAGGACACCCCGAACACGGCGAAGCGTGCGAGCGTATAGGTCCAGAAAGCCTTCATGGCCGCAGCCTAATCGTTGCGTCCACGCGACACCTCAGCCGGTTGCGCATGGCCCGGTAACGTTGAGGCATGGCCAAGGCTCTCGTGATCGTCCTCGGCATCGCTCTGTTCGTCTACGCGGTGTTCGACCTGATCGCGACCCCTGCCGCACGGGTGCGGATCCTCCCCAAACCGCTCTGGTTCATCATCTTGCTGCTGGCGCCGATCGGGCCGCTCCTGTGGCTGATGTTCGGTCGAGTCAAGCCGTCAGCGCCGCCCGCTCCCCGCACCGGCGGAGGATGGACCCCGCCGCCGGGACCTTTGGGCCCCGACGATGATCCCGACTACATGAGGGGTCTCTGAACCCTCCACAGACGTGAAGGGTTGTCGTTCACGTGGAGCCGGTCCATCGTGGCGACGACGTGGCACCTCTCGGACGGGATGAAAGACGGACTACTTCGCGTACGTGTGCTGCCCGCCGAACAGGAGATTGACGCCGTAGAAGCTGAACACGAACGTGGCGAATCCGACCAGGGCGATGACCGCGGCGCGGCGCCCCTTCCAGCCGGCGGTGACGCGCGCGTGCAGGTAGATCGCGTAGACGATCCAGGTGATGAGCGCCCAGATCTCCTTGGGATCCCAGCCCCAGTAGCGGCTCCACGCGTGATA